>NZ_JBGLYS010000004.1:0-286244 GCF_047304155.1 Rhizobium sp. Rhizsp42
AGGTTTCTCCGCATGATTCATGCTGAGAATGAGCGATCTTTCGATACCGCGCTACGCGGGATGGCCTACCCGCTTACAGTGGGACACGCGTATACCTTTTCAATACTCTGTCGCCGAGGCGGGGAAGATCGCTCCGCTGCGGACTAAATCCGGCGTTCCGCCAAAGATGCGCCGAGGAGCCGCGTGGTTGAACTCGGTGCCTGTCCAAGTCTGGTGCCACTTGATCGCCGTACGTGTATGCCCAAGCCTTCGCCCATTCGTCGTAGTCACGCTGCGCTTCACTTCGATCCTGCGAATCTTCAACGACCTCAAGGGCGTCGTTTCCAAAGAGCGCCTTTTTGACCTCGTAAGCGCCAAAGTCGCTTAGCTCTGGGAAGGCGGTGGTCCAAATCGCTGGTCCGACGGTCGCCTTTTTCGTCGACCGCGTCGGAGCGCAAAGGTCTCCAAGCTCATTTTTGATCCCGACCAAATACATTCGGGTCCGGTCCTGCGGAACGCCAAATTCCTGGGCGTTAAGCCTCCATTTTTTGGTCTTATAGCCAAGATTTGCAAAACTAGCGATCAGATCTTGCCGAAACTCGTCGTTGCGAAGCTCGCCGAACGCGAGGCCTGTCTCAAAGAAAAATGCCTTAGGATTCAGCGTCTCAATGAGTGATACGGCACGGCTGAAAAGCTCACCTTCTCTGATCTTTTTATAAGAGAATGGTGCAATCGGGAACGAGGCTGAGACCAGGTCCAAGTTAGCTGCCCTCCTTTTCGTCCCACGCCATACATTAATTTCCGCAAAACTCACGGGGGCGGCGAGGTCGGCCTTAACAACATGCCATCCCCGCCGATTGAATTTGAGAGTTCGCAGGCTGTCCGGGTCTCTATCGACGAGGCCGTGCACGTAATATCCTGCTGCCTCGATGCCGAGGGCCTGTCCACCGCCGCTTGCGCAGAGGTCCAATGCATTCAGCTTCCTTACATCACGGGGATCTATCTCTTCTTTCAGACGGAAGTCGTATTCGGTGGCGAGATCAGCGAGGAATCTGATTGCATCGAAAGACGACCACTTATAGTGGGCCGAGAACTCTCCAGGCATGCTGCCATCGAAGGTTGGCTGGGACATGGCTTCGAGAGAGAAGTGAGCTTGAGCGAGAAAGGCCTTATCCGGAGAGTGATTAGCAATATACGCCCACTCCCGCATCGGCGCAGCGCTTCCTGGAAAAATGGCCCTCATCAAATTCAGCAACTCTGCTGACGTCGCGATAATATCAGCTAGTAACGTGTTCTGGCTTTCACGGAAGAAAGAATAGCGAGGAGAAGAGCTAACTCGCCAAGAGCGTTTTGGCGTTCGATTTACGTATGAAGATCGGCGAGAATGTTTTTCCATCATACCGAAAAGCTTTGTCGCGATCCCCCGGAAATTCTTTTCAACAATGCGATTCTCCTCGGCAAACGCATTCTCGAAGGCCGCCCTGCTGCTCTCGAAAGCGCGATGTCCCTGACTTGTTTTCTTGCGGGCAATTCGTTCTGAAATACCCAGGATTTCGTCATGGGTGACGGCACTGTCTCTCTTTATAGCTCTAGCTGCGAGCGCCCGGGAGTCGTCATCGATCTTCACGAGCGCACGATACTGTTCGAAGTGTACGTCCTCGCCCGCGATCTCGGTCTCCACGTTTGCGAGGCGGGCAGTCAGATTGGCGAACGTCTGGTATTCCGCGTCGGTATATCCGAGGTCCCTCATCACGACCTCGACGTTAGCGCGCCCACCCTTTGTCAGCACATCGACGTCGGAGACGAGTTTGGGGATCTGCACTTTTATATCACTGCGGATTCGCGCCAAGTGTGCTCGCGCTCGAACAAGCCGCTGCTCCGACTTCGAGAGTTGTTTGCCCTTCGTGGTTTCAGAGGTATTCTTGTTCGGTGTCGATTTCGGCATAAAGGTCGCCCACATTTGAGATGAGGGCAATCTTCCAGACAAGGATTTCCGTTACGCAAAGGAGCGAGGTAAACTTTTGGTTGCGATCGCTTTTTTCCCTATTCGAGGACCTCACTACCGTCCGAAGAGGATCCCATGTTGGATGGTCAGCCGATAACGGGGGCAACCAGGTCAAGGGTGGACGATGCATTGTCGTCGTTTGCAGTCTCGATGGGATATCTCTCGGACAGCGGCTCCATTCGCCGATGCCATATGCCTTCCTTCGGATCGTAGATGCCGGGCAGGGGATAGATGGCGTCAATCATCATGAAGTCTCTGACGTTCATCGTCGCGATCGGAAGCCTTCTGGCGAGTGCCGCTGCCGCTATGTGAAGATCCTGGCCACCTCGCGGTTTGCCAGTGACCTTGCCTTCACTGTTCAACTGGCGCTCCCACAAATTCTTGAGTTTGTTGTCCGCGATCAAGACGCCCATAATCTCGATCACATCGCGGTCGGTTTCAACAATCGGTAGGCCGCTTCGCATCAATTCATGGTACCAAGCGCTCAGCTTAACCGCCTTCAACGGGTTGGTCGCGCAAACTTGGGTTATGCCCATCATCAGCTCGATCAGAGCACCTGCTGGGAGATAGAACTGCTCAGTAGCCTCCAGGAAGCGCATTATGCGTGGGTCCGGATCCGGCAAGTTGGTCTCACTGATTACGCACGTATCAAGCAAAAACGCTGTGGTCATTTGCGGACGCTCCGTTTGCACAAAGCGTGGCGATGATATGGTTAACGTGAGCTTGACGTTGCCGTGCAAGATTTTACCCGGCGAGCGGTGTGCGTTTCAGTGGCTGCCGTCGTGAGAATCGTGGTAAGGAGTTCCTGTAAGACGTTCGGGTCCTGGGTCCATGAAAACCACGGAAATCCTTGATATCGGGGCCGATAAGAATGAGCTCCGCGAATTCCTTGAGCTTGCTCGGGATAATGGGCCTGTGCGGGTCCAAATCGGGGACGCGATTTATACGGTTAAGGTGAGCCCTGATTCCGTGTCAACATCTGCAAAAAGCTTCCTGACGAAGGGTGCGCAGGGCAGAAGCCAATCTTGATAGCCATCGCGGCGCGCTTCTGTGTGAGGCCTCAGCGCAAACAAAGCTCGTGATACAAGGCTGCCACCCGGCTCTCAGCAAGCGCAAATTGTTCGGTGCTCATCGAAGGCAGCTTGGCTCGGGCCTCTCTGCACACCTCCTGTTGCGGGACCGGAGGCCGAGGGTCACAGAGGCTTCCGATCCCGCTGGCGGTCTCGCGCCCCATTGCGACCGCCGTTTAACTGCATAAAATCCGTGCCGCCAAGGTCACGGAGCATGGCCGGGCGTCTGCGACTGCGGGAGTTAATGCAGCTTGAAAGACTGGCCATAATCAAATCGGGTGAAACAGCCTGATACTTTGACGAACCAATGCCCTTTGGTGCTTGATACGGACAGCTCGCTCATCCTGCTGCATCCTTTTGGTGTCGTGCACGTTGTCCGGGCACACACACGCCAGTTGACGCGGGCGCGACGCGGCCAGGGGACAGAAATTGGTCAAGAACACTAAAAGGAAAGTAGTATCTACGGCGCTTTCCATTGAAACGGAGCCTATGGAAGCGCGGCTCGCGGAGACGCTGCCTGAAGGCGACGACTGGTCGTATGAACCCAAATGGGATGGCTTTCGGTGCCTGGTCTTCAAAAACGGCGCAGAGGTTGACCTACGCGCTAAGTCGGGCAAGCCGCTGGGGCGCTTCTTTCCTGAGGTGATTGCCTTCATGGCGTCGATGGCTGTCGAGCAGTTCATTCTCGACGGCGAGCTGGTTATCGAGAGGGACGGGCACTTGTCCTTCGATGCCCTTCAGACGCGCCTGCATCCTGCGCAGAGCCGGATACAAAGACTAGCGAAGGAAACGCCCGCAGGGTTTGTCGCTTTCGACATTTTAATGAATGGCGACGGCAAAGTTATGATGGAATCGCCGCTGTCTGAAAGACGGCAGGCGCTGCAGGCTCTCGCAGAGCAGGTCGGGCAATCGAAGGCCTTTCAGCTATCTCCGATAACTTTAGAGCTGTCGGAAGCCGCGAATTGGTTATCCAGTTCGGGAGGAGACACCGACGGGGTGGTTTGCAAGCGCTTATCCGAGCACTATCAGCCAGGCCAACGGGCTATGGTGAAGGTCAAGCGGATCAGGACTGCGGACTGCGTCGTTGGCGGGTTCCGATACGAAAAGGACAGTGAGCTCGTCGGATCGCTACTGCTTGGGCTATATAATGAGGAGGGCAAGCTCGATCATGTCGGTTTCACTTCGGCGATATCTGATTCAGATCGAGCAAAGTTGACGGCAGAATTGGAAGCGCTTCAGCAGGCTCCAGGCTTCACGGGCAAAGCGCCCGGCGGTCCAAGCCGGTGGAGCACTGAACGTTCGACCGAGTGGGTCCCTTTGAGGCCGGAACTGGTTGTAGAGGTGAAATACGATCAAGTTACCGGCCGACGATTTCGGCATGGCACGAAGATCGTTCGCTGGCGTCCCGACAAAAAGCCAACCCAGTGCAGGTTCGAGCAAATAGCCTGACTGCAAAGCAAGCCTGAAGAAATCTTCGGCCTGTGCTTGACGCCATAATCCGTGTTCTGTATATGTTCCCGCATGTCCAAATTTGCTCTCACCCTCATACGAATAGCAGGCTGACCTACCCCCAGCGGGGATCGCGTCTCTACGTCTATTCGAGGGTTCATGATGAGCATCTCTTCCTCGCGCACTGTTGCGCAGCATAATCCCATTCAGATTTTCTATCCCCTAAGTACGGTGCGATCCTTCGGTCCGGTCTTGTTTCGGGATCAACTCGCCCGCGATATCGGCTGCTTACTCGACATCGACGATGATGTCGTGGCCTGGTCGTGCCAATCTTTGCCCGTGACCGATGGACAGAACACGTACCGACCAGACTTCGTGGTCAAACGTGCCGACGTCAGCTTCGTGATTGATGGCCTTCGCGATGATCCCCCACCATCTTGGGTGCGGGATAAGGTGCGCGACGCAGGGCATGCATATGAGCTGATCGAAAGCAATGCTGTCCCGTACGTTCGGTTGAAAAACGCCAAAGATCTTTTGCGTTATGCACGACACGAAGCCGCATTGTCCGACCGCATCCGGTTGCTCGCGGCTTTGGATGAGCATTCCAGTCTAACCGTTGCCGAAGCGCTGATGGTATTCCGTGAGACGAAACCGGTCGCGGGCTTGGCCTCCCTTTTCTTGCAGCGCTTCATCACCATGGATCTCGACGACAGGTTCATTGGACCGGAAACGATAGTCCGCCGTAAGTCTCGGTAATTCATCAACACGATCGCAAATTTCAGCGCCGCAATCGCGGTGGAGGGATAACTATGCCTATCGATCTCGCAGATCTGGCCATCACATGGTCAGTCAGAAAGTTCGCATACTACCTTGCATTTGACCGTTCCCTTGAACACTGCCCAAGCTTCAAGCTGGGGGGCTCGGGTGTCGTCATCATGGTTACGCCACCAGAGCAGCCCGCTGACGCTTACGTCCCATCAGCGCGCGCCTTTTTATATGACGGTCTCGGCTCTCAGGGCTCTGACGCAGTGGGAATTGGCTGTGCAAATGCTGATTATAAGCCCGGACGCATCAGGCAAGAATTTCTGGAAAACTGTAATGGACGTGACCGCGCGATCCTTATCTCGGAAACAGGTGATCTCCCGGCGGAAGTCGTTGTTGCATCGGATTTCACTGTTCAGCTTCAGAACCTAACTGCCGACGATATCAAAGCAGCTTGCCAAAAAGTTCTGATGATCAACCTGACGAAAGGTCAGGCGAGAAAGCTTCTTAGTTATCCAAGAGAGCTTATGTTCGCCGCGATGAAAAGGGGAAGGACGTTTTCCGACATCATCGCGCGTCTAGAATCTGCCGTATCGATTCCGATTGACCGGAAGACGCCGCTTGTTGAAACCGTGCGGCCCCTCGAAGAGCTCCACGGCTATGGCCCGGCCAAAGAATGGGGTCTACAGCTAGCCGAAGATTTGAAGGTTTGGCAGCGCGGCGACCTCGGTTGGTCTGACATTGATCGCGGGCTGCTTCTGAGTGGTCCGCCGGGCGTCGGCAAGACCATTTACGCCCGCGCGCTGGCTAAGACCTGCGGCGTCAATTTCGTCGCCACCTCGGTGGTCCAGTGGCAAGCAAAGGGTCATCTGGGCGATCTTCTGAAAGCAATGCGCGCCGAGTTCAAGGCGGCCGTGGATCGAGCGCCGTCCGTACTGTTTATCGATGAACTCGACTCCATCGGTGACAGGCTGACCTTCACTGGCGAGCACACCTCCTATTCGATCCAGGTCGTAAACGGTCTGCTGGAGTGCTTAGACGGCGCTGGTCAACGAGACGGTGTGGTGGTCATTGGGGCTACGAATTTTCCGGACAATATTGATGCCGCTATTCGTAGACCGGGTAGGCTCGACAGACATGTGGCGATCGGATTGCCGAACAATAGCGACCGACTCGCGATCATTTCTCAATTGCTGGGTAGCGCGGAACTACCGGACCTGGAAAGTCTTGGTCCTTCTACCGAAGGCATGACCGGGGCAGATCTTGCCCGTGTTGTTCGTGATGCCAAAAAGCAAGCGAGGCGCGGGAGTCGCCCTTTGAGAATGGCGGATCTAGCTTCGCAGCTGCCGATCCCAATCCGGATCACTGGCGCATATAGGCGAAGAATTGCGGTTCACGAAGCCGGACACACGCTGGTCGGACGAGAACTAGTGACGGGATCATTCATCGAGGTCACGATCGTCAGTCAGCTTATTGCGAGGCCTGGGTATCAAACAGCTGGCGGCGCACGCTTTGACGCGCCGCTGCTTGCAATTCGCAACGAGCAATATTTTCGAGACCAGATTTGCTTGTTGTTGGGCGGTATCGCAGCTGAACGGTTGCTCTTCGGCGGCCACAGTGATGGTGCAGGCAATGGCCCGACCAGCGATCTCGCGGTCGCTACGGATCTCGCGCTGCAGGTGGAGACAAGAACGGGATTGGGCTCTCGTCTTCAGAACTATGGCAGAGGCACAAGTTGGGAAGACTTCAGTCCTCACAGTGTTCCGTGGCTGATGGAAAAGATCGAAAGCATTTTGAAAACCGAGTTAGCACGGGCCATCGACATTCTCGAATCCAATCGAGAATTGCTAGTCGCCGTGACCAACGAGCTGGATGAGAGAGGCGTCGTTTCTTCTGACAGGGTAAATGCGCTCCAGAAGGAGTCCGAAGCAAAGGGCAGTCCAGGAAGAAAGCCTATTAATCGTCGCGATGCCGACGTTTCTCATTCGAAGGACGAACCGGAACGCGCAGATACGGACCTGCGCCGATGAAAGCCTGGGTCGTCAGTGACTTTCACGTAGCTCGAGCTGATCTGCTGCATGGCAGAAAGCTGACAGTGCCACGCGCGGATATCTGCATCTGCGCCGGTGACATCTCCAATGACATCGAGCGATCCATCGACTTCCTGCACGCCGAGATCGCCCCACATATGCCTGTGGTCGCCGTTCTGGGCAACCACGACTACTATGGATCGTCGATCGATCAGGCACTCGAATACGCACGCAAATGGACTGCAGGGACCAACGTTCACATTCTTGAAGATCAAACTGTTCAAGTGGGTTATCTCCGTGTCGTGGGTTCGACACTTTGGACGGACTTCGAGATCAAGCATCACGAATTCGGCGATCTTCCGGTGAATGAACTTCGTGAACTCGTCGCAAGGGAGTCTTTCCGGTACTTGCTGGACTTCAGGCTGATCTTTGACACTTCGGGTCTGATCAAGCCTGAGCAGATGATGGCGCGCCACCGAAAGAGCTTGTCCTTTATCGAAGGCGAGCTTGCTAAGCCATTTAACGGCGTCACGATGGTTTTAATCCATCACGCGATCTCAGCCAAGTCACTTGATCCCAGATTCGCGGGTCACGTCTCGAACGCTGCTTTTGCGTCAGACCTGACCGGGTTCATTCGCCGGGCTCGGCCGCACTTTTGGGTTCATGGTCACATCCATCGCTTCTCTGACTACACAATCGGACACACTCGGGTTCTCTGCAATCCTCTGGGTTACTTGCGCGAGACAGATAGTGATGGCTTCCGGCCAACATTTGTCATCGAGACATCGATGAGCGGAAGTGGGGATGGTCAGAGCGATGACTGATCCCAAGATTCACTTTCGAACTGAGTGGTCCAACGGTGCACCGACCTATCTTGTCACGGTCTCTGGTGCATCAATCGCGCAGCAGGACGAGATCGAGGAGATCGCAGACAGTGAAGGTTTTCAGAGAGACGGCGACAGATGGACACCCAGGCGCGAGGCAAAGCTATACAAATTATTCGAGCTACTTCGCGCGACTGGCATCGCACTGGAATTTGAGCCTGAACACGACGGTCCTTACAACCTGCAGCGTCTACACCTGAGCGATTTTACGCGCTACCGCCTCGAACAATTGCATGACTTCAGGTTAGATGAGCTCGCTGGGTGGTGTCCTGTGCAGGCCGAGGGAGTTTTCGATGGCCTCCACTTTTACTTCCGGGCGAGGGGGTCGTATTGGCGTTTCGAGGCCGGTGGAAATCCGACTGGAACGAAAGGGCCAACCTGGTGGCACGAGGAGCCTTGGCCGGGCAAGACCGGCTTCGAAGCGGGGTACATGAGCGACGAAGACGCCATCCGCTGTATTATCAAATCAGTCGAAACCTACAGGACGTCTGACCGAAGCAGGTTCCAGAAGGGACATCCCGAGTATGAGCGGACGACCTTAGAGGGATGGTCACTGGGTGCTCTGAGCCTTGCGCAAGTGGCCCGGCGGCTGGGCATCGGCGGCCAGGAGGCAATCGAAAAGATGAGGGCACACGGTTTGGAGGTGCCATATCACGCTAAACGAGAACTGACAGCCCTCCCGGAAAACCCGGGTATGGTGAGGGTCCTCGATGAGGAGAATGGCGTCTGGAGAGATGTCCCGGACGAAGACGACTGATAGTAGCCGACGGTGAGCTTACGTGGGTTACAGATGCGAGTGGGCGGCGCTAAACGTAGATGATCGCTCTCGGAGCTTTGCGCGTTCGGGCACGAACGCCTCGATCATAGCGGCGTGGAATGCCAGGATTTCAGCATCCGCTATCCCTATCTTTATGACCCCTCCGCTTCATCGCTGGTCCGGTAGACATCGGCATTGTCTTGCACCTCGCGTAGCCCTTTGAACGAGCTATGCCGCAGCTTCCGATCTGACGTCCAAGCTCTGTATTCAATCTCGGCAATTAGTGTCGGATGAACCCAAGCTACTTTTCGAGCGCCACCGTACTCCACCGGCGGCTGCTTCCGCTTCCACCTCAATTTGTCGAGGATCGACCGAAGGTCAGATACTTGCGTATGCTTGAAACCGGTTCCGACATTGCCGACGTAAACCAAGCTATCGCCATCATACGCGGCGAGCAGCAACGAAGCAAAGCCTCCGGTCAAGCTTGTTGAGGGCTCGTAGCCCACGATTAGAAAGGCGTCGCTCAACACGCATTTGCACTTCACCCAGTCCTCAGTCCGCCCGGACCGATAGGTGCTGTCCAATTTTTTTCCGACGATGCCTTCGAGGCCAAGGCGGCATGCATGGTCGAAAATAGTGTCGGGGTCGCCGTCAACAGCTTCTGAAAGCCGGATCGCGTTCTCACTGCTGCGCAGGAGATCTTCCAGTAGATGACGCCGAGAGGCATATTCAACGCCGCGCAAATCATGCCCGTCGAAATAGATGAGGTCGAAGGCCATCATGAGGGCGTCAGATGTCAGATTCCCCGGGGCCTTGCCAGTCGCGCCTAGTGAAGCTTGCAAGAGATTAAAGTCGCTTCGCCCCTGGTCATCAAAAACGACGGCTTCACCATCCAAGATCATTGTCGCTGGACCAAGCTCTTCGGCTGCCTTTGCGATGGCCGGAAACCGGTGTGTCCAGTCGTGGCCACCTCTTGTCAAAACTCGGACGCGACCCGGCTCGACGTGCACATGAATTCGGTAGCCGTCCCATTTGATTTCCCAGCTAAGGCCTCTGGATGGCGGCCGCTGCTTCAGCAACGCCAGAGCGGGTTCAACTCTTTCCGGGAGCGGGTCAAAAGGGAGGGCGGGCTGGTCTGGAACACGTTTGCGGCGCGGCCGTGATCGGATTGGCGCGTCGACATCTCCGAGGAGCGGCTTTGATTTCGGCGGCTTGGTCATCCCGCTATATCAGCAGTATTTGATTAAACTATTCCTATGGGGCCACCGGCGGGTTTGAAATTAGTGGGCGATCTGTCGCCCTGCCTTATCGCAAGCGCGTTGTCGTAGCTTAAAGCCTGGCGTGCGGGAACTTAGTCCCTAGATGACACTTCTATTCCTGTCGAAGGAGGACGAAAATGTCAGGAAGCAAAAACAAAACCGTGACCGCAACCTTTGAGACGCGCGAAGCAGCAGACCTCGCGGTCGAGCATCTGGTCCAAAAGATCGGTATCGATCGGACAGATGTGTTTGTTCAAGCCGCCGGTCGCCAGAATTCCTCGGGTGTTGACGTCAGTGGTGGTGATGCTCCGTCTGCCGATGAAAACGGACGAGAAGACGCGAAGCTTGGTGGCGAGATCGAAGTCTCCGCAGACGTAGCTGAGGATCAGATCACGACGCTTCACCGGACGTTCGGCGATATAGGGGCGCTGCGTGTTACCGCCAAATGATAAAGGAGGAGGGCATGAGCAATGACCTGAACAAGGGCGACCATGTCGCCTGGAAAACCAGCCAGGGTGAGACGGCTGGGACCGTCGTCAAGACGCAAACAAGCCCTACCAAAATCAAAGGTCACCAGGTAAAAGCGTCCCGATCGAACCCTCAGGTCATCGTCGAGAGTTCGAAGACCGGAGCAAGGGCAGCTCATAAGCCCAGCGCTCTCAAGAAGAAATCGTAGGCCTGAGAACGACCATAGGGAGCGACATGATCGCTCCCTTCTTCAAGCAGTTCCCTGACGGTCCGTGGCCACCAGATACCTGGGCCATAGGTGAGGCGAGTTTACCGTTTCCAATCGCAGCGCAATCTCAGGCTTTACGTAGAGCGTGACGGCCGCGTCGGGTTCGGATCGGTCAGCGCAGGGGGTGCAGCTCAAGCCTTTTGGAAGTTTACAGTGTATGCGCGAGTCCTGTTTCGTCATTTGCTCGAACGCGTGCTCTGCTATCGGCGCGATTGTTCTGCAAGGACCCGCTTCCCGTCTTCAGTCAAAATGAGTGTCGGTTCGCCGTTGAAAGCAACCTCCCTTAGGAGAGATTTCTGCTGAAGCGAAGCGATGGCGGCTGACGGGATCCGCTTGTTGCCAACGAGCCAGCCTCTATTTGACCGGTATTGACGGCGAAATCTCGCGATAGCGCCCAGGTTGTCGATAGCACTTTTCGAAATGGACCCACCGTTTGACATGAGAAGGCTCCCGATTGAAGTTCTCTTTATGTTCATGTGCGCATTCGAGTGATTGCTTTCAAGTAGTCAGTTGTTGGCACGCCTTGAACCACCGGTTTTGGAACTCCGAGAGGTCGCAGATGTTTGTGAGTACCGCGACATGCGCATGGCCGCCTCCTGCGTGAGCCTCGCGGCAGGTCGTCCAGACCGGAGCCCTCGGACCGCCACAGGACGAGGGCTCTGAAATCAACCGGCTGCGGCCTTGTGGAAAGGCCGCTTCCTGCATAGGTCAGTTAGATCGACTTCTCCTCGAAAGTGGCCAGAGCGAACAATGATCCTCACCCTCGTCGCCGTTCGCAAATCATACACATCAAATGAGGGGCCAACCGAGATCCTGAAAGGGATCAACCTTAGTGTCGCGGCCCGTGAGAGCGTAGCTCTTACAGGAGAGTCTGGAAGCGGCAAGAGTACGCTCCTTCATCTGGCGGGCGGTCTCGATCGAGCAGACAGTGGCTCTGTTATCATGGACGGCGACGATCTGAGCCAGTTCTCCGAGGACCAGCGGGCCCGATATCGAAGAACCAAGGTCGGTCTTGTATTCCAACAATTCAATCTCATTCCTTCCTTGACCGTCGCGGCCAATATCTCCTTCCATGCGAAACTGGCAAAGCGACACGACATCACCTGGGAAAGGAAGCTCATCGAGGCCTTGGGGTTGGAGCAGTACACTGCCCGATACCCAGAACAACTATCTGGAGGACAACAACAGCGGGTCGCGATAGGTCGAACCCTCGCTGCCAAGCCTCGGCTTATCCTTGCCGATGAACCGACCGGGAATCTGGACGAACAAACCGGCGACGCCGTACTCGACTTGATGCTTGATTTGGCGAGAAGCGCGGGATCGGCCCTGCTGCTTGTCACGCACTCGACACGTCTAGCAGCTCGACTGGATCGTACCGTACTGCTTCGAGGTGGGAAGATTGCCGAATGAGCGTTGAAGCGTTCAGCGCCCTCCTATCGCACTGGCGTCGAAAACCCCTGCAGCTATTGACGTTGGTGATGGGTATCGCGCTCGCGACGGCACTGTGGTCCGGTGTGCAAGCGATCAATTCCGAGGCAAGAGCAAGTTATGCTCGGGCGGCTTCGGTTTTAGAGCAGGGAGCGCTAGCGCAAATCGTGGCCGACGACGGCACCGGGATCTCGACCGACATCTATGGGAAGCTTCGGCGCTCAGGTCTCAAGGTCTCGCCGGTTGTTGAAGGGATAGTGCGCCTTGGAACGACCCGCATCCGCTTGATCGGCATGGACCCGTTGACCATGCCCCGAGATAGCCAAGCGGTCGCCATTGAAAGCGGAAGCGATCTCACGAGCTTCTTCGATCCGCGAGGGCAGCTTTTGATGTCCAGCACCACAGCTGAACAGCTCCGTGGCAATACGGATATGAAAGTCCGGATCGACGAGAACGTGCCGGAGGGCGCAGCCTTCGTGGATATCGCTGTGGCGGATCGACTCTTGGAAAAACACGGACAGATCGATCGTCTGGTCGTCGCCCCGGAGCAAAGTTTAGCTGCCAGTACCCTTGGCCAGCTCCCACCTGGGCTCGTTGTCCGCATACCAGCCGAGCAACCGGATGTCGCGCGATTGACCGACAGTTTCCATCTGAACCTAACCGCCTTTGGTTTTCTGTCCTTCGTTGTCGGTCTTTTCATCGTGTATTCGGCGACAGGTCTTACGTTCGAACAACGACGTGGCACATTTCGAACGCTGCGATCCCTTGGCGTCTCCCTCCGTCAACTAACAGCGATGCTCATTGTCGAGCTTTCGATAATCGCTCTGGCATCCGGCGTAATCGGGGTCATACTCGGATACGTGATTGCGTCGATCCTGATGCCAGGTGTCGCGGCGACCCTTCGCGGGCTTTACGGGGCCAATGTCTCCGGGTCGCTCTCAATCCGCCCGGAGTGGTGGCTCGCTGGACTGGGGATAGCGCTTGCCGGGATGGCGATTTCTTCCGGTCAAAGTCTATACCGGGTCTGGAAACTTCCAATTCAGGCCGCCGCGCAGCCGAGAGCTTGGGCGCGAGCGTCTGCGCGCGGACTGATGATCCAAGCCGGGGTTGGGGGTCTGCTCCTGTTACTTGGTGGCGCTTTGGCGCTGGCGGCGTCGGGCTTGGTGGCTGGTTTTGCGGTGCTTGGATGCCTGTTGCTGGGCGCAGCACTCTTGCTTCCGTCAGTTTTGGCAGCCGTACTGATGGGCATGCAGCGTTTGTCACGCAGCGCCATTACTGAATGGTTTTGGGCTGACACGCGGATTCAACTTCCTGGGTTGTCGCTCGCTTTGATGGCACTCTTATTGGCGTTGTCGGCTAATATTGGCGTCGGCACCATGGTTTCGAGCTTTCGGCTGACGTTCATCGGGTGGCTCGATCAACGTCTTGCCGCCGAGCTCTACGTCACTGCCAAGGATGAAGCCGAGGCGGCGAGGTTGCGAGCCTGGCTTCCCTCGCACTCGATCTCCGTCTTGCCAATCTGGAGCATCGAAGCTGATGTCGCAGGGGAGCAAATTCAGATTTTCGGAGTCGCGGATGATCCTACCTACCGCGAGCATTGGCCCCTAATCGCGTCACAGGATGGCGTCTGGGACACGGTCGCAATAGGTGAGGGTGCCCTCGTCAACGAGCAGATGTGGCGTCGCGGCGCGGCAAAAATAGGTGACGCAGTAGCCATGCCCGGCGGCTGGGATGCGAAAGTCGTCGGAGTCTTTTCTGACTATGGAAATCCAAACGGGCAGGTCATTATCGGGATTGACGCTTTGGTCGCTCATTACCCGCAGGTCGCCAAGCTCCGATATGGCGTCCGTGTTCCTCCTGAAAAAGCGGGTGATCTGAAGCGACAATTGATCGAGGACTTCGGCCTCCCGGAGACTGCTGTCGTAGATCAAGCCGCGTTGAAGAGGCAATCGCGAGCGATTTTCGACCAAACATTCAAGGTTACTGGTGCGCTAAACGTCCTTACCTTGGCCGTAGCCGGTTTCGCCATGTTCTCCAGTCTTCTAACTCTATCCGGAATCAGGCTTCCCCAACTTGCGCCTGTCTGGGCGATGGGGGTGCGTCGGCGGAATCTGGCTTTATATGAGGTTGCCCGAACGCTGGCCCTGTGGCTAGCTACATTTATCGCGGCAATTCCCGTCGGTCTAGTATTAGCGTGGGTGCTGCTGGCAATTGTGAATGTTGAAGCCTTTGGATGGCGGCTTCCAATGTTCGTATTTCCCATGGACTGGCTGATGCTGGGTGCAATCGCCTTTCTCGCGGCCGTCGCTTCAGTATTTCTTCCTGTCCGTCGGCTTGCGAGGATCGATCCGGCCGATCTGCTTAGGATTTTTGCCAATGAGCGGTAGAGCAGCTGCTTTGATTTTGGTGGTCGCCGCCATGATGGGTTCAGCGGGAGAAACGCTAGGGCAAGGGTTCGCTGGATTAGGATCGGACGCCCAGGGCTTCGCTATTCCAGAGCGCGGCCATGAACTATCTTTTCCGAGAGATCATGGGGCACATCCGGAGTATCGCATCGAATGGTGGTACGTCACTGCCAATCTCAAGGGGCAGGACGGCAAGCCATACGGAGCGCAGTGGACGCTCTTCCGATCAGCGCTTGCTCCGGAAAGCAAGGCGGGCTTCGCTGATCCCCAGATCTGGATAGGTCATGCCGCTGTCACGACACCCGACCACCAATACGTCGCGGAGCGGCTCGGCCGTGGCGGCGTGGGCCAAGCGGGGGTTGATGCTGCGCCTTTCCGCGCCTGGATAGACGAATGGACAATGTCGGCCGTCGACAATTCCACGTCCGATCCTTTCGCGAACCTCGCACTAAAGGCCACTGGGCTGGACTTTAGCTACGCTCTGGACCTGGAAGCAAACGGTCCACTCATACTCCAGGGCGACAGCGGGTACTCGGTGAAGTCGGCAAGCGGACAGGCGAGTTATTACTACTCTCAGCCGTTCTACAAGGTCTCCGGGACGATCGAGTTATCGGGGAAGGCGATCACGGTCAGTGGCAATGCGTGGCTTGACAGGGAGTGGTCCTCGCAACCTTTGGCTCAGAACCAGACGGGGTGGGATTGGTTTTCCCTGCACTTGGCGAGCGGCGAGAAGCTGATGGCTTTTCGTCTCCGCGATGACAAGAACGGGTACATCTCAGCAAACTGGATCTCTCCTGATGGACGCACAATGCCGCTGACCGGAGAACAGGTTCGTCTCACGCCATTGAGGACGGCGACCGTCGATGGAAAGCAGGTCCCGGTATCCTGGCGGATTGAGGTCCCTTCTAAATCGCTTGATGTTCAAACTCAGCCGGTGAACGATCAATCTTGGATGGCTACGTCCACGCCGTACTGGGAAGGCCCTATTTTGTTTGAAGGCTCTACCACCGGCGTTGGCTATCTTGAGATGACAGGTTACGAGTGAGCTGTCAGGCGAGGTCCGTGACAGCCAATGTTGAGCGAATACGGGCGATAGACCGCGAAATGACCCCCTAAGGGCACGCTATGTTTTGGAATACGGCTGCAGTTGCTCGGGTTTTCGATGCCCGGGGGATGTTTGTCCTAGGGTATGCGGTCGTCCGCCTTGGCAGTTGTCATCGACCGAGAGTGCTGTTCCGAGTGATGTCAGCGCAGCCGACAAGATAGCTCGGACTTTCGTAACTCAACGTGGCGGGTTCCAGTGGCGGCCGTCCATATCAAATTCCAGATAGCCGAACGATCTGTTCAAATCCGAGTGATCGCTGTCGACAACGCTTGCTAAGAAAAAGATTGCGCGTAAATAGATTGTGCGCAATCAAAAAAAGGAAAGTGACCATGTTGAGAGAAGTTTTCGCCGCAGCAGCTTTAACCGTTGGCTTGGCGTTCGGTGCCCACGCCGCAGATAAGCCGACGGTCGTTCTAGTCCATGGAGCATTTGCGGACGCGTCTAGCTGGAATGGTGTGATCATTCGATTGGAGAAGGACGGATATCCTGTTGTTGCGGTCGCCAACCCGCTGAGAAGTGTGAAGGGCGATGGTGACTACGTCCGCAAGGTGCTGGCAGGCCTCAAGACCAACGTGGTTCTTGTGGGTCACTCGTACGGCGGGTCGGTCATTAACGAGGCTGCTCAGGGTAGCTCAAACGTGAAGTCATTGGTCTTCGTCGCCGCCTTTGCGCCTGACGTTGGCGAAACAGCGCTCGCTCTTTCGGGGAAGTTCCCCGGCAGCACGCTGGCACCGACACTTGCAGATCCGGTCGCACTGGATGATGGATCAAAAGATCTCTACATCCAGCAAGATAAGTTTCACGACCAGTTCGCCGCCGATGTCTCGGCAAGTGACGGCAAATTGATGGCTGCTACCCAGCGACCGATCACCGACAAGGCACTCGGCGAGGCTTCAACTGTGGCAAGCTGGCAGACGATCCCTTCGTGGTTCGTGTACGGCGATGCGGACAAAAACATCCCACCTGAGGCGCTCGGCTGGATGGCAGAACGAGCCCACTCGAAAGAAACGGTTGTTGTGAAGGGCGCTTCCCATGTCGTAATGGTTTCGAACCCTGAGAAGGTAGCGAAAGTTATCGAAGACGCAGCCGCTGGGAAGTGACTGCCATTGGCGGCTGCTCATAAGGCAGCCGCCTTCCGCACCAACAGGGTTTCCTTAAGGCCGCACTTTCGATCAAGCCCATTAGCGCTCGGGCGACCGATTTTTTTTATTCCAGGCCTCACTGAAATCGCCTGGCGTGACGGCAAAGGCCTGGCTTGATTCTTGCCAGGCCCTCCCAGTGCCGCCTCGTTAAGCGCGGCGGCGCGGGTCATAGGAAATTGCAGCTGCTCGGTCAACGGCGACGAGGCAACTTTCTTGGAACCGATGCTGCTTCAATTGGTTTGCTTTTCGGGACGTCCGTTCAGCAATGGCGTTCTCTGTCAATGGATTGGCACAGAAAAGCCCTTGGCCGCGACTCCAAGGGCTTTTCGCTGCTCTGAAAAAATGGAAGCGACCTAGACGCGGCGAGTAGCGAGCTACGAATCCCATGACTGAGTCCCATCAGGGTCATCACGCGTCTCCATGGCCAGATCGTGAAGCGCCTGGGTGTCCTCCGGATCATATTCCGCCGATAAGATGACACTCAGGAAAGCCGCCCGGGCGATCTCCTTCTTAGACGCCTTTGGATGACGTTGTTTGACGGCGTCGATCAGAGCCTTCGGTTTCATAGCCGGAACAGCCAACTCACGAATAGTGTTGGCGATTTCTTCGATCTCCCGAAGCTTCTTCTCGCGCATGGTGCCTCCAGTCAATTCGACGAGGTTGCCATATTTGCATGAGAGTTCGGTGACGGGCACAGTTCATGAAGGTCCTCAAAGGCGGCTCGAACGAATGCTCAGCCAAACCCAGCCTCCCGTCGGGCATTGCTGAGCAGCTGGTCCGCAGTCGCGCTCGATCCGAAAAGGTTTGTGAGCCTTTCCATCTCGCCGCTGCCGATCCTATGTCGAGCGCAAAAGTCGGTGACCAACCAGACTTTCGATAGGCCGGAATGCTCAGAGGGTATTTCGACATCCAGCGTGGAGCTCGCTGCCACGATGTCTGATTGAAGATCTGGCTTCTCCTTGTCACGAACACGCAGATGACCTTGCTGACTGGCTGATCGCGCACTGAGGGCAGGTCTTCTCGTATCACAGGTCTTTCCAACAGCGCTGACGAACAGAACTCGAGATGCACTTTCCATTAGTTGCACGAATGCGCGTTCGCAGGTGCAGTCGGCCTCGTTGACGAGTGCAATCAGCGGGTCAGCGAGGGCATCGGTAAATGAGAGATCGCTGAATGCAGAGGTGGTTGCCAATCGGATTTGAACTTGCGGCGTATCGATCAAGTTAGGGGTGTCCAACATCTTCGCCTCGCCGGGACCGGGCCGAGGAGTTGGCATTGTTGGATCGTGTCTGATTGGCTCAATATGAAGCTTGATCTTGGGCAACGGTGCATCCAATTCGATGGCGGAACGATCTCACGTCGACGGGGATGTTAGGCTTTGGACCAGCACTGTCCATAACACAGAGGTATGGGAGCGTAGTCATCGATATGCCTAGATCGTGCTGCCGTCGTCAGGTTAACCTCGTCCACCGACTCGCCTCGGTGCTTTGCGGCTCGGTGTGCCGATCCACTCGGCTAAGGTTGAAGACAAATCGAGGCCACCAAGTTCTCTGATCGCTGCTTCATGCGCCTGATGTGCAATTATCCCGTAGAGCTCGTCAAAGGTCGTTCTTGGTAACTCTCTCGCCGGAATGACGGCAACGTAGATTTCGGACAGGCTAATTTTCCTGATCGATCGGCGAAGACGATAGCCTTTAGTGTCACCCGTGAGCAGTTCAGCAAATTCGAGCCGCTCGACTATTTGATCGACATCCGATGCTGCCAGACCGTCGATAGCCCTGAGCTGTTCCATGCTGGTAGTCGAGCGAAATTGATTGGCTCCGATTTCCAAAAGGATACGGAGAGCTTTGTTGAAGTCGGGGTTCAGCATGACAACATTTTCAGCCATTCGTGTCCGCCGTGAGGTCTTGAATAGCCGTTAGCGATAGAGACGAGGCAGCCCCGTCTCACAGCTGGCGCAGCCGCGTCGGCCTTGGTCGTCCAAGTCGTCCGTCAGCATCGCAAAGCGTCACGGTCTGCAGCGGCTAACACTAGCGATGGCGGGCGTGTCGCACACTCATACTTAGGTTTGAGATGCCTGCGATTAATGTCCGTAGATCAAGACACTGATTGTCGGTCGCGTTTACTGTCATCGATCGTCCGGCATATTGCTTCAATAAATGAAGCTTGATAAAAGGCTTGAGTTGTCGCGTCTGCGAGCGAAGCGCGGACTGCGGCTTGGACGAGGGCGCTCCCTGCGGGTTGAGCGCCCTCTCTTCATCGCGGATCGGAGAGTTCGAGCGATTGGTATCGTTCACCATGTCATGGAGCAGCGATCCCCAATGGTTTTTCTGGGGAAAGGAATTGACTTCACCGCTCACCGGTTGTCAGGTGCGCAAGCATGATACTTATCATGTTTTGACAATCTCCCGGAAACCGGTTTGCCTAAACAAGATGCGTCACAGCGGAATAACCAGGGCCGGTTGTCGGCTCACTGTCAGTTTACGAGTGCCCGGATGTCCGATCCCGACAATGCAATGAATGACATAGCGTCTCGCTTCGACTTCCAGCATTACTTGCTATTGGCCGGAAACGACGATGGTCCACGCACTGTAATTGCCACCAATTGGCACCCCAAACTGTTGTCGGCGTATGACAGGCAGTCACTTATATTTCGGAGCCGATTTGTCGCGGAACTACGGGGTCAATTGATGCCCGTCGTCGACCTTAAAGGCCAAATGTTCGAGCGTGAAAGCGGTGAGCGAGCTTCGTCGCTCTTAGAAGCCGCTAGAGCTATCGGCATCAAGGAGACTCTCGGGCTCCGGGTTATCTATAGTAAACATGTGATCTATACGGCGCTCTTGTCTGCTCCCAAGCTACCGTCGGTGGATTTGCCCGCGTTTATGTTCGATTTGATTGGGGCAATGAGTTCTTTTGGTCGCGACGGTGTGGGCGCGAACCCATCACCAATATTGACCCCCAGGGAGCGCGAGTGTTTGAGATGGATTGCGGCTGGCAAAAATAGCAGCGAGGTTGGGGCGATCCTCGACATCTCGGCACACACCGTGAACAGCTACATGAAAAACGTTATCAGCAAGCTCGGGGTGGTCAACAGAGCGCAAGCGGTAGGAATTGCGTTTGATTTGAGTCTAATCTGACTAGGCTTGCCAGCAACTAGGGTGCCTACGACACAGTGTGGATAGAATATGACGCCTGATCAGGAAGCGCTTTACCGGCAGGCGCTAGATGAAATTAAAACAATCAGCGTCGCAGGCTCCTCGCCATTGGACACTAGCGATCTCTCCGATCTGTTGCGGCAGCACGGGCTCGTAACTGCTTCAATCGATCCCAGAAATAATACCATTACTGGATACACGGCTGCAGGCGTTGCGGCGGTCAACTCGCTCGCGAAGACATTCCGACCTGCCTTGAGCCACCATAGTAGTCGCGTAAGCAACGTTACGCTCGCGAACGTCATGAGACGTGATATTTTGCAGACCTGGCGCGAAAGGGGTGCATCGCAACCCGAAAAATCCGATTTCGACACCTTTGAACGGGCCATTGCTGAGTGGTTGGGGGCCTTCACCCAAGTCCGTCAGCACCTTGTGCCTTGTACCATTTATCCCTTCGCCATCCCCTCTTTCGACGTTGGGCCAGTGACGTTTCGCCATTTTTCCGAGCTCCCCACCGAAGGCTCTGGAATTTCACGCGAGGAGTTTTGGCCCAAGGCTCCACCGCTGTGGAGGCAGTGGTGCCGTGATGTCTGGGCTGCAATCCGGCGAAGGCCGGTTGAGCGAGAAAAGATCGGCGGATTTCAATTCTCCAGATTCGCTCAGTTCGCGACTGAACGCGCCGCGCCGTGGGTTGCATTCGTAAAAGTGACAGGACGGCCGCCCGACGAATCTATTCGAGCAGCAGACCTTTTATCTGATATTGCCCTCGCAGCGATCCAGTTGGTTTCGCCGAGCAAGGATATGCGTGCTATTACCCGTGCCTCGGCTAGAACCTCGCCAGCATGGCGAGCAGACATGTCATGGACCGAGGACGCTGGTTTTAGTCCCGGCGTACAAAATCTGACACCCGCACTGACGCGTTCGCCCTTGATGACTGACAAGCACATCCGGGAAGTGGGGCCGAGCCTGCGATCGATGGGAAATCGTCTCTCAGCGTTCCTTGACGGTTCAAGCTCCGTCCCTGATCTCGAAGAGGCATGGTGCAATGCGGCCTACTGGTACCACGAGGCGTTGGCTGAGACCCTTGATACCGTTGCGGTCGCGAAACTGGAAACGGCGATCGAGGTGCTCCTTCGCGCTGCGAGCCTGAGCGGCAGCAAACGACGGCTTCACGAAAGCTTCGAAGTGTTTCTCGGGTTGACCGGTGCCGATCTGATCGGAACGGGAAAGTCACTTACTGTCGAGCAATTCATCGAGGCAATCACAACAGCACGTTCTCGGGTGCTTCATGGTACCTGGCCCACCATCCAGTTCGATCTTCCTGCAAACAAAAGCGGTCAGACGATCAGCTATGAAGACGTCGAAGAGCTAACCCGTATCTTGCTTCTCGAATTTTCGGTGTGGCTGGACGAATATATCGCGACCGGCAGCGCTATCGATGGAACAGAAGCCTTCTTCTCCTGGATAAGATCTGCTCGTCTCGCGGCCGCCACGTCGCAGGCAGCGCCCTAGCATTTGCTGCGGAAGATGGGCGTCCCTATTGATTACGGATCAAAAATTGGATCCATCAATTTTTGCCTGCCGCTTTTCCTCCCACTGTCGAAATTGCTCGGCAATCATCCTACGACGTTCTACCTTCAGCCGCTCTGCCTCATCTCGCTTTGCCTGCTCCCTCTTCGCATTGGTGTTGGCGGTCGCCCGCTTTCGTGGTTTGGCCGTTTTAGCTGATTGACGTGACTTGGGCTTCTTGCTTTCGGGCACCACCCGACCAGGGGGCCGTCGAAAGTGCCATTCCACGTTCTCCGGTTCGAAGCCAATCTCAGGTACCTTCAAGGCCAAGAATCGTCTTGAGGCATGGGATGGGGTTGCGTCGATCAAATCCTCGTAAAACGAGGCAAAATCTCGCCGCCACCGCTCGCAGATAGGTGCGCCCGACGCAACAATGCTGTCATACTCGCGCTGGAGGAAGGCCTTCTTGTCCATCGCCAACGAGTAGCACTCAGTTTAGAACAAAGCAAGAACTCGACTTCCTACAAGGCGGTCTCGCAACCTGCCGGATAAGTACGAGCAGGTGCGTCTTCGTTAAATTCCGGGTGGGCATTCCTTACCGTCACCGCATTTGCCCGCTTAGAGGCTTTTTGTGGTCTTGAAATCGGCGGTAAGATTATGGCTCGACACGAAAGCTCGGGCGAACTCCATGAGGTCTGGCTCGACGGTTAACGATGCCTGCCAGATCTCAGTGGGGACATTCGTCTTATTCGCGGCCAGCTTATCGATACGGCTGGCAAGCACATCAGGTTTGACCCCGGCTTTGGCGAAAAAGCCTCTCGCGCTCCGCACGATTTCGTCAGTCTGCCCGGCCGCGAGCACCGTCTTGGTCTTGGGGGCTTCGGCAAGGAATCGCTTCTTCAGCCCCTTCGCCGCCAGCACCTCCAAGAAATTACTCACAGACTGAGCGGTGTGTCGCCGGTTCGCTGTATTCTGGTTGCTCGCCTTCAGCCATTTCCGTTCTACTAGAACAGTGATAACAACCAGGTATTGACTATGACGGGCCAGATTGGCGGCCAAGCTCGAAGCGCAGGATGCTCTCATTGACGGCCTTTTCCGAGGCGATCTCTTTGGGAGATTGGAAGGGTGTTCCCGGGGATGTTAATTCCGCGACCTGGCGATCGTTCAAAGCCGATGTTAGCCCTGCGAAGCCCACGATGAGTTATTGCTCATCAGAAGCTCAGAAGTTAGGCCGTAAGGGATGTTGCTGCAAGAGCGTGAGAATGCATTCCCGTGTGAACAGAGACTATTTCGCTAATATTACGGCTAGGGCTCCGCTGATGGCTGGCAGGCCAAACCAAATAGCTTTCCGGAGGCTATCGTATTTTTTCGCGCATACGCGCGAAACATCAAAACAGTGTTTCAGCCTGACTTCGGCAAGCTCGCTAGCGGAATGGGATGCCACATCCTTGATATAGCTTACCGCATCGAAATGTTTCGCAACCGCTCCAAAAAAGACGATTCCTTCGCCGGAAGCCGACATCAAACGCGGAGCTACGACCATAAATGAGAAGACAGCGGACAGCGATAGCAGGAGCACGGTAGTTAAAGTAAGGACAAAAAATGCCGTCCACTCTGGCTTTACCAGGACGGCCTGTACGGTGTCGTTACCAAGTAGGTATGCAAGAACACCAGAGCCTATCGTAAAAGCCCAGGCCGCCTTAGTGTCTGCCAAAGTGATATAATTTCTGACGTATTCCTCTTGAAATTCAGCGAAAGCGAGATGCTGTTCATTGAGTGTCACGTCACTTGTGGAGGTGACGGTGCTCACTCCATGTTCCGGCACCCGCAGGGTTGGTGCATTTAAAATGGCGTCGCGAACCTGAGACGGGGCTGGCGTTGAGGAAGGTTTCAAGTCGTCGCTCATTCTGTGGGAACCTTCCATCTTCCGTTATATTGCCAAAACCCATACGGCTTTCCAGTTTCGGTAAAAATCCAACCCGTGTCAGCAGATTTGAGAGTTACCCAATTTTGCAACCAGTTCGCAGGAAGGCCGGAAAGCATTGATTGACCAAGCAGCAGGGTATTCGCGTCAGCGACGGCAAGCATCTTGCTCGCTATGTTTGCGGTCGCCCCTATCGCAACGATTCCATTGAATCCTCTGGCTGCGCCGACCTTCGCAACGGTGATAGGACCATGATCAATGCAGATTCGGAAATCTATCGGAACAAGATTTGACGCAATTATGAGTGGGTTCACGATTTCAGCCGCTGCTGTGAACATAGTCAGCGCAGCCGATACGGCCTTCTGTTGAACGGACACGGTGTCCCCAGCCTCTTTCGTGAAATATGCCATCAGTCCGTCGCCCGTATTCTTTTCCAGATAGCCGCCGTAATCTTCGATGACCCGTATCATTTCCGTGAAAAAGAGAGACAGAATTCTGAGCAAGTTCTCTTGCTCGGCGTCGGTGGACGAAGGCCGGGAAGAAAATTTGCTTATATCGAGAAACATCACTGCCGCGTCTAATCTGCGGCCCGCGTGAATAGGCAGGTCTGTTGCGTCTGGGATAACGCGACCGGCGGTAACGGCGCTTCTCTCACTAATTTGCTTAGCGGCAGCGAGATTGCGGGCCAGTTGGCGTTCAAAATAGGTTTTAGAGAGGCGAAGAAAAATCGACACGATCACCTTACAATGTAAATTTGATAGTTTTCGATACCGACTTCCGATCCGTCAAATTCCGCCTCGGTGCATCTTACCAACCATTGAGTATGGATCAATTCATACAAAGCGCGACCGATCCTGAACTCGTCACGCGCACAGGACTGTTCAATTTTCACCGATCGATTGAGAGCGTCGCTACTAACCTCGCTGGTAGCAAAGCCGGTCGTCGCGATCATAACAGACCTTATTGTAGCCGCGCCGTAGTCCGCGCCGATCCGGACATGCAACTCAGGTAACCCGACTTCGGAGAGAGCTGGATTTACTGAATCGCGAAGAACAGTAAGAATCGTTAGGCCTAGGTCAATTGTGTTATCGCATTGCGTCGTGTACGCGGGATAGTCGATATAGGCAATAAAGCCATCGCCCGTGGTTTTTAAAATACTGCCATGGAACTGCCCTACGACGGTCGCTAGCTCACGCAAGAATATCTCGTAAGCCTCCTCAAATCGCTTGGCGTCCTTCCGCCGAAGCGACGTACTTCCGCAAAGGTCCACAGAGATAAAGCTCAAATAGCTCGGGACATCGGAAGCCACTATCGGGGTATGAGGAGCAGCTTTCTCTTTTGGCGGCTCATAGCCCGCACCGGCAAGTTCGGCGTCAAGGGCATTGCGCCGCGCGCCAGCGTACTTTCTCGCGGAGCCAATTGTTGGAGGCTTGTAATGGACTGGCAAACCGCGCAGGTGTTCAGCGGCCATGCGCTGAACTTCTTCGACTGGAATGACGTTTTTGAGGAAATTATCAAGGTAATGAGGTTTTCCCTCCACCATAATTTCTGAGTATCGGCGAGGGTCAGGCTTTATACTGAGGTACGCGGTGCGCGTTTTATCGTTCGTCGAGATCGTTTCCATGACGAAATCGAAGCGGGCGCGGGTTCGCCCACCGTCATCCTTATCATGCCAATCTTCTTTACCGGACACTATTTCGACTCACATTGAGAGGAACCCACTGTATCAACTTTTACAGGTTCTGGATATGTTCGGTGTCCTGTCGCCTTCAACATCATCTTCTGGTTGGTGTTTTTCTCTTGTACATTGGAGCAAAGTTTGAGGGCAAAAAAATTTTGCTGAAGCACTCGCTTAGCAGCTTGCTCATTTTTGCTCTTCAAGCCAACAAACGGTGGCAACTGCGGGACGCTACGAGCTTCGATGACCGCCATGAAATAATGGTAGGTTGCATCGGTTTCCATTCGTCGAGCGACGTTCGCGACGCTTGATGCCAGCGACATTGATCCGCAGATCTACGCTCTTGTCTCTCGATTAGTCGGGGCACTCACCAACCGAAAGGCGGGTTGAAATGGCGGCTGTTCCGCCTGACGAATTGCGATACTAGATGAGTGGTTTCCGAATCGCGGGGAAATGCATGCCGTTCTACAGAGTTTCCTCTCGTACCTTGCTCATCGAAGCTGACGATCCTGCCAAGGCTGCGATGACCGCCTACAGGATGTTCGAGGATCGGACACCCACGGATTTCGAGGTCGTTGGCCCCGACGCGGAGGTCGACGATATTCATCTGTCCACCCAGCAACAGGAACAAGCGATTACGATCGAATTCCTCAGCGGTTCACCATCTTAGCCAGTCAAGCTCACTGCGACAAACGCTAGGAATGAGCGCGGAGACATTATCGGGCGCGACCTGCGTATAGTAAGCAGCTCGCCAATAGGGAGGATCACTGCATGAGCAGGCAGCATGCGACACCGCTTATTATCTCGGCTGACGGTGGGGCGGTGGCTCGCGCGGTGCCTCTTGGGCTTGGACTGGCCGGTCATGGAATGAGCGAAAGCGACATACAGGAGCTTATCCATCGTCATCCATTGTGCCTGCCGATAGGCGAAATCGATCCGATGTTTGCTGGAGCAATTGCTATCTGTCGGGAGCTTACGACACCCGCCGGACCGATCGACAACTTCCTCATTACACCGTCGGGACTGCCAATTATCGTCGAATGCAAATTGTGGCGTAATCCGGAAGGCCGCCGTGAGGTGATTGGCCAGATCCTCGACTATTCGAAAGAACTGACAAAATGGTCGTCTTCCGATGTGCAGCGGGAAGTAAGTAAGCGGACGGGTCGGAAGGGCAGCGTCGTTCTGGACCTAGTTCGTGAGGCAGGGCACGAGGTAGACGAGATCGCCTTTAATGACGCTTTGACGTTCAACTTGCGGCGAGGTCGATTTCTTCTGCTCATTGTTGGCGATGGCATTAGGGAAGGGGTGGAGGCAATCGCGGATTACCTTCAGATCCACGCTGGCCTCCATTTCACGCTGGGCTTAGTAGAAATGCCGGTGTACTCGACCCCATCCGGGGAGAAGCTCGTCGTCCCACGAGTGTTGGCCAGAACGCAAACGATAACCCGGACAGTCATCAGCATTCCCGATGGGATGACTATCGCGGAGGCCGAGGACGATGAGGGGGAAACTGCGTACAGTGCGGCGGAAACACCGGAAAGAGCCGAGGCGAGGGAGCGTCGCCGAGAGATCCGGTATTCATTCTGGAGCGAGTTCCTTGAAGGCCTCAAGCTTGACGATCCCGAACAAATGCTGCCTTCTCCATCACTAGGCGGTCATGTCGTTTTCAAGCTTGGAGCACCGGGCGGCTCAAGCTGGATTACTGTATATCGGGATGTCCGGTATAACGCCGTGGGTCTTACCCTGTCATCGAATGTGAATTCTCCGGGTGAACGCGCATCTAGATTGTTGTCGGATCAGGCTGATGACATTTCGAATGAGCTACCTGGCGCTACGGTGGACTTTTCGGGTGATCGTCCAGAAATCTCGCAGCGGCTCGTTCTACGCGACCTCAATAATGTGGAAGATCGGCAGAATGCCCTTAGTTGGCTTCGAGAGCGCACGAATGCTTTCGTAAACTGCTTGAGACCCCGCATTCGGTCAGCCCTCAGTGAGATCGACAAGGGGTAGGGAACCGGTTTGGCCGACAGCCCCAATCCGGTCACGGCGGGCGGCTCGATCCGCAGCCATTATCGGCCAATAAGGGTGCGGTGAGAAATGTCATGCTCCGGATGGGTCGCCGTCCCCTGAGGCTAACCGCAAGACTGCGGAACGGATGGCATTTGCGAGGTCCTTGTCATCGCTGGCCCGCTCCAGGACAAGGGCACCAACCATGGCAGCCAACGCGGCTAACTCCTCGTCTTTCTTTTTGTCTTTGCTCAGAAGCCCAACCAGCTTTTGGAGTCCGGCTGTGAAGGCCTGCCGGAGCGGGCTGTCACTCGGCGCTCGAGCCGCATCCCCTGACAGCGCGGCCAAGGGACACTGACTACCAGCGGGTTTCGGCTCAAAGTAATAGTCCGCCAGCCTTCGAAGACGCCCTTTCTCAGCTCCAGCCAAAATGGTTTCCCACGAGTTCGACGCCCCCTCGAATGCGCTCGTGCACGCTTCGGCATTGAGAGCGTCCTTAGATCCGAACATCTTATAGAAGCCGCCACGCGTCAGGCCCGCTTCTGCCATCAGCCCATCAATATGCAGCCCATCGACGCCGTTCTGCCTGAGCAATGACGAGGCGGCCTTCACAACACGTGAGCGGTTTTCGGCCGCGTTTTTCAAAGAAGCTCTTCCCATTACCGCACCTTGCATTTTTAGATGAAGGACATCATCTATTGTGAGTAGATGTTGACCAACATATAAGGACGGTATCATGGGTATGCTAGATGGTAAGGTTGCGCTAATCACCGGCGGCACCTCTGGGATTGGCAAAGCTAGCGCTTTGCTATTCGCAAGGGAGGGTGCCAGCGTTGCCCTAACAGGCCGCCGGTCTGCAGAGGGCGAAGCTGTTGCCCAGGAGATCATTGCCACCGGAGGTGAAGCAATCTTCATCCAGGCTGACCTCGCGGAGATCGAGAAGATACCCGAGACGGTCAAGAAGGTTGTGTCGCATTACGGTAGACTTGATGCCGCGTTCAATAACGCAGGGGTGTCCGGTGGAGGCCCAATCGAGACTTTGGATATCGCGACATGGGATCGCATTATCGATACCAACCTCAAAGCGGCGTTTTTTAGCCTTCGAGCGCAAGCTGAGCAGATGAAGCGACAGGGATCTGGGTCCATTGTGCTCAATGGTTCGGTTCTGTCGACGATCGCGTTTCCGGGCACTTCCATTTACAGCGCTAGCAAGGGCGGCATCGTGTCTTTGTCGCGCGCCGCTGCCGTCGAGCTGGGTCCTTTCGGAATCCGAGTGAATTCTATTAATCCTTCGATCACTCGAACGGAAATGACGGAGAAGAGGATCGGTAAAGATGACGCTGGCGGCGAGACCCATCCTTTCGCGCCCAACATTCCGCTTGGCCGGTTGGCTGAGCCGGAGGAAATGGCACAGGTGGCTCTATTTCTGTTGTCCGACCGAGCGTCATACGTCAACGGGCAGACAATTATCGTCGATGGAGGGCAGAGCGTAAGCTGATGCCGCACTGACGCTTCCGTAGCCTTCATCGATCTGCGGGCCGCGAACCTTCGTTGAGCAGCCTGCAGCGGCTATCCATCGCTGCACTAACTTTGTTGGTTCCGATAGAGTGGTGGGCGGCGCTCATCTGTCCACCGAGCAACAGGAACCGGCGATAACGATTGGGGTTTGCCGAGCGGCACTCGCCTCCATCCATTGGGCGGCGGCCTCGTGGCGGCTGCATACCTAAGTATGATGGTGGATGACGCGGAGTAGCGTACGTTCACCCCATCACCTCGCTATCCTCCCTCATGACCGCGAAGTGATCGCCGCGACGTTTCTCCACCGTCGTGTGCTCGCGGATAATATCTTCCGCGTTGGGCCGCCTCCATCCGCCCTGAGGCGGCCCCTTTTCCCAGTTGCCCTCATGCACTGTCTCGGTCCTTGAAAGCGCGTCTCGTCGATCTCACTTGATATGTTGACTTCAATTTTTGAACTGACAGCTCCTTGCCAGAGCAGCTGCTGCCGGTCCTCAGCAACGACGCCTGAAGACGTCCGGGAAATCAGAATGGGTATCATCGAGAAGAATATCAGCGCCGCCGACGACGGGGAGTTGTTGGACAGCTATTCGAAAACGATAGCAGGTGCTGTAGACCTGGTTGGCCCAGCGGTCAGCCGCATCGAGCGGATCGGCGGAAAGGGCGGGCATGGCTCAGGCTTCGCGATTTCGCCCGACGGTCTCATCATCACCAACAATCACGTCGTCAACGACGCTAAGGCCGTGCGGATCAAAACGGCCGAGGGGCTGACCACTGAGGGTAGGGTATTGGGTCGCGATCCCGATACCGACATAGCCCTCGTAAGGGCAAACACCAGCGTAGGATCATGGGCCCGGCTTGGCGACTCCAAGAGGCTGAGGCGAGGGCACATTGCCGTAGCTATCGGAAACCCGCTTGGTTTCGAGTGGACGGTGACAGCCGGTATCATATCGGCGCTCGGGCGCTCAATGCGAGCCTCCAATGGCCGATTGATCGATGACGTCATTCAAACTGACGCTGCGCTGAACCCTGGGAATTCTGGAGGGCCGCTCGTCTCCTCGTCCGGCGAGGTTGTCGGTGTGAACACGGCAGTCATCCAGGGCGCACAGAGCATTGCATTTGCCGTTGCTTCCAACACCGCCAACTACGTGGTGTCCGAGATACTGCGGTTTGGCCGCGTGCGCCGGGGCTATATCGGGATCGCAGCCGATACCGTCGACCTTCACCGCAAGATCGCCTTCGCCGCAGGGTCACTTCAGACAACATCTGTCCGGATCAGACGCATTGAACCCGATAGCCCCGCCCGCTCAGGTGGGCTGCAGGAGGGCGATCTGGTCCTAGCCATCAATGGGTCAGCGGTAGCAGGGATCGACGATGTCGTCCGATTGCTCGATGGCGACAGGATCGGTGAGGAAACGGAGTTTCTTATCTTTTCGGTTCAGGGCACACTTGAGCGGAAAACACTGATTCCGTCTTCGCGTGCATCGTGACGCCACTTACGTCTCCAGTTAAGTGAGGTGACATTTGACGCAGTTTTTCGAGACAACCCAGGGGATCATGGCGATTGGAGCGTTGATTGGCGCTGGCTGTTTTGCCGCCGGAACCGTTCTTCCTAACCTCGCTCGCCTTGCTAAGATGGGTTTGCATCGGCAGCCGAAGCAGGAAGCGCGTAGCTTAGCAATGTTGACGGTATTGGCGCTGGACGATTTTGCGGGCGCTAGCTATGCAGCTATCACTGACACCGCTGAGTTCAACCCAATGGACGAGGGAGAATTCGCGTTCCATGTACCAGATCCTCGCCTTTCGCTACCGAAAGATGTCGATTGGAGCATCTTGGGGACGGACCTAGCACAAGAGGTTCTTTGGCTTTCCAACAGGGTAAAGAACCTCTCCAACGCGCTGGACACCCTTGATCTCTCCATGCCGAACTATGATGGTTTCTTTGAACGACGTCAGGAAGGGTACGCTGGGCTGGCAGCTGAGGCACTCGACATAATCGAAAGGATGCTTGAAGAGTTCGACCTGACCTTGCCCGCAAAGCCAGATTATTACAATCAGCGAGAGGGTTTGGCGGCCGCGATCCAGAGTGTCGGGGAGCGCAATGCTGATCGTCGCAAGGCTAGCCCGGTGATCCGTACGAATGGCACAAATGTATTGCAACTCTTCCCGAAGACTGGCGAAGAAGCCGACGGAAATTAAGTCAACTGTATCGGCTTGTTCAGGGCCGCGCCTTTAATGCCTGCAAACAACCTGGAGCATACGAGTGTCGAGCGATCGAGAAAGGGCTGGGAGCGCGAGGACGGAGAGGACCAATCGAAGTGGTGTCCATGCGGTCGGCTCCATCTTCCTCGGAGACGATTTCGAGTGGTTCTTTCGGCCGCAGGAAGTGTCCGACGTGGGCATCGACGCGATCGTTGAAATCCTCGACAACGACGAGCCCACTGGTCGGTTGATTGCCCTACAAATCAAGACTGGAGCGTCTTACTTTCGAAGTTTCGGCGATAGTTACGCCGTGACGATCAAGAACAGACATCTTGAATATTGGACCAAGTACGATCTTCCGGTGTACCTGATCCTCGCCGATCCAAAGAAACAGGTCTTTCTGTGGGTGAAGGTCGAGCGGCGGTTGTGTGAGCCCACTCGAAAAGGGTGGAAAATCAAAGTTCCTAAGAAGAACGCGCTCGATGCGTCCGCTAAGGCATTTTTCGAGCGTTTCACCTCTAACGATCCCCGATCGATGATGCGGTCGAACTTCGCGCTTGATCGCGAACTGATCGAGGAAATCGAGAAGACAGGCGATCCTGCGATATTCGTATGGGAAGAGTGGGTCAACAAAGGGCTGACTTGGCGAAACCTAAGAATCCATATCGATGGAGATAGGTCCCTAAAGCCAGACTTGGAGGTTGATTATCGTTTGTCAGCTAGTGGGCTGCCTGAGATAATGGCGAAGCTGTTTCCATGGTGCACGTATAGCTATGCGGAGGACGTCACCGACCAAATGGGAGAGGTCAACCTGCACGTCTTAAGCGTTGAGCTGAGAGCGGAGGCGATAGCTTATCTCCAGGTCGAGCGCTTTTTTGAGGCTGGATATCCCGCCGAGCAAGAGTTGGACATCCCGTACGAACCGGATGACCAACTCAGTGAAGACGAATACAACGACATGATGTTTAACCGGCGTGTTGCCGAGGATGGGTGAGCGCCGAGACGCGCTAATCAGTCGAACTCGGGAGACACGACGAGAGCATTATTGTCCGTTGCGAGAAATCGGGAGGCTGATGATGAGATCTCGCTCAGCTCTCTGGCTGTAATCAATCGACGTAGCTTGGGTGCAATTGGACTGCCGGGAGCAGTCTTTCGCATTCTCTCTAAAACGCATTTTGCCGCTGTTAAATCTTCGCTACTTGACACAAACAGCGAGAGACCACGATAGTCGTTATCGTTCTCGCCTACATTGATCCGAAAAATGAACATGCGCAGATCAATTGACTCTCGACGGCCGCCGACGAGATAAAGCTTTTCGTCATTGACAAAAAAGGCTCCACGATAAGTTCGTCGTTCATTGGCTTCTGTCTCTCTCCACATGACAAACTGGGGCGCACCATCAGGGCCTACTGCCTTCCGAAGGAGGCAGTAGTACACTGCATACTCATCCGCATCGCTCGCGATAATCAGGCGATAGTTGCCGCTGTACTTGGTCGATCGAGTTACAGCCGTGTCGTTGATCGCCATGTCAGTTAGGAAAGGCGTACCGATGTACGCTTGTCGCTCGAACTGGGCGTAAAGGCCGTCCTCGTCAATAACTGGATTTATCTCACTCACGAGAGACGCGCGTCGCACATGCTTGCAAAGTACATATGCGTATTCCCTTGTCGGCGTCCAACGGCTGTGGGCTACATCCTTGGCCCGTCTATGGCCCAACTCACCTTCGAATTCCTTCCAGCCTTCAGATTGCGCATCGAATGCTTCTTTGGTCAGTTTTCTGACCGCGTCCACCCACTCAACCGAAACCAAAGTCTTCCCCCTTGTTCTCCAAGCAATGGTTACACACAGACTTCAGTTGCACAAGCTGTCGTAGCGAGCCGGTGGCGTGCACAGTTTTGCGCAGTCTTTGCACAGATCTGTCCAGTTATTGCGGAGTTTTGAATAATTAAGGCTCTGTTATTAAACGATTTTTCGAATTATGATCATTGTGTTGGCGAAATCGTTCGGTGGCATCAGTCGCGATTTCGTCTCCAAGCCACGAGTAGCATTGTCTAATGCCGAACTCGCCTTTGAAACGATTGTCGCTCAGGAGGTTTTCATGATTGTAACGAACTCATACGCTGGATCTTACAGCGAGTTTCGCGGTCGCGCTGCCGTCGACGGGGGTCGTGTTCCTTCGCCGTATGATATCATTAGTGGAAAGGCATACTTTCCGCCGGATATGCGCCAACGCGACCTTCACGATCCGGGGAAGCCTTCAGGCTTCAAGATGAAGGCAGCGCTGTTGGCTGCCGGGATCGCGATCGGAACAACCTTTGGGGCGATGGTCTATACAGCTGACGGTTTGACCAAGATCGAAAAAATCTGGACGATTATCGTAGATCGCTGGACCGATAAGATCGGTGTCGACAAGGCTAACGCCGCTAGCGACGCTTTCAATGATCATACCAAGCCGTTATACGCGGTTCTTTCGCCTGCATTGAAGAACGTGAAGCCGACAATCGACATGATCGTTGCCGCGAAAAGTGAACCGGCGAAACGCGACGACCTTGTCCATGACCGACAGACGAAGGCAAGGACAACCATCCTCTCGAACTCGCAGTCCAAAGAGAGCGCAAGTATCCTGATCAATGAGCTCGACACGGCCGCTGCTTGCCTGAACAGTAGCGGATGCAACGCCGTCATTTGGCACGAAAACTTTGATGGTGCTATGTGCGGAGCGCAGCGCACGTTTGGGAAATTCATCGATCTGCAGCGTCAACGACTTCCGACTTTTGCAAACGATTACTCGCATGCTCTCCAGTCCATCGACTGCGTTAAGGTTCTGTATCGGTAGACCAGATCGACGAACTGAGCAGCGCCCCGCCGATTTTCGTTAGGTCGATCCGCATATAAGCTCCTCTTCGGCTCCCGGCGTCCAGCGCCGAGAGCTTTGAGAAGATTATACGCTCACGCTGGGCGCGATCCGATCAATCCATAGTAAGCAATGAAGAGGTAGCACACTATCGGCATCGCAAACGCGAGGTGGATGCCGATCGTATCAGCCAAGAACCCTTGAAGCAAAGGAATCAAGGCCCCGCCAACGATCGCCAGGCAGAGAATACCCGAACCTTGACTCGTATGCCTGCCAAGCCCGTGTAGCGCCAAGCTGAAGATTGTCGGGAACATAATGGAGTTGAAGAACCCAATTACGAGCACGGACCACATCGCAACGTGCCCTGTCGTAAGCACTGTCACGACCAGCAGAAGGGCTGCAATAAGGGCGTTGAAGGCGAGAGCTTTGCCGTCATCGACATAGCGCATAACTGCCGATCCAATGAACCGGCCGATCATTGCGCCACCCCAGAAGTAAGAGACGTAGTGAGCAGCGTCCGCTTCCGGTAGGTTGGCCACCGTCGGCTCCGCGAAGAAGTTTACGAGGAAGCTGCCAATGCTGACTTCAGCGCCGACGTAAACGAAGATACCCACGGCACCCAGAACAAGGTGACGATAATCCCACGCTGAGTTCCCGGGAAGCTGTTCCCCGCCACTTTCCTCCTCCGTAACGCTCGGAAGCTTCAATGCTGCGAAAACAACCGCGAGAACAAGAAAAGCGAGGGCCAGGATCAGATATGGCAGCTTTACCGCAGCTGCCTCTGTGACGCGCACTGCGTCCAGCTGTTCTGGAGAGGCGTCAACTGTAACCGTAGCTGCCGACAATATAAGAAGTGCACCGAAAAGAGGTGCAAGGGTGGTGCCAAGGGAGTTGAACGCCTGGGTCAGGTTGAGGCGGCTCGCCGCCGTCTCAGGCTTGCCAAGCACTGTTACGTACGGATTTGCGGCCACCTGCAGAATGGTGACGCCTGTCGCCAGAACGAAGAGCGCTCCCAAAAAGATTGCGTATACCCGGTAGCTGGCCGCTGGGATGAACAGTGCGCATCCTATCGCTGCGATCGCCAGTCCAGTGACAATTCCCCACTTGTAGGAAATCCGCTTAACGAGAGCGCCCGCCGGGATCGAGACGATTGAGTATGCGCCAAAGAAGCAGAGCTGGATCAGCATCGTCTCAGTATAGCTGAGTTTAAAAACGTTCTTTAGATGGGGGATCAGGATATCGTTGAGGCAGGTTATGAACCCCCACATGAAGAACAGGGACGTGAGAGCGATAAGGGCTCCGACTTGCTTCGAAGATGAAGAGGGGACAGCGATCGGCGAGGCGGCCGGATTATCTTGCATTGCGGACATTACGGGGGCTTTCGAAAGGGTGCCCGGTTCGGATCTCTATCCGGGCGTCTGCTATGTGAGTGCACACCAGATTTAATTGTCATACTTTTGTAGGCATCGCCAAGATTTGGTGTGTTGACGACCCGACGATCCGCCCTATGCGCCTTCGGTGATCAGACCTTGTCGCTCTTGTCGGCACCATCATCCTTGCCATCGTCTGAGCCACTGTCTCCGGAATTGTCTGCTGGAGCCTCGTTGCGCACGACGACGCCGGGCCCCATGAGCACTTGCTTTCCATTTTCCAGGGTAGCGATGACGCCGTCGGAGTAGATCTTTACCGATGCAACGATGCCCTTCGGGCCGTCATCACCGGGGCCCTCAATGTACTTGCCAACATAGCCCTGGGCGCTTTGCAGGTTCGACAGTGACAGCAGGGAGTCGAGCTTGGCGTTCGACTGGATGGTCTGCTCCACCTGTGAGAAACTCGCCAACTGTGCCAGCTGCTGTGCAGGATCAGATGGTTGGGTCGGGTCTTGATGCTTTATCTGCGCGATCAACAGCGTCAGGAAGCTGTTGTAGTCCAGCATATTTTTCGCGCCTGCCTTTGAGCCAGCCGACTGCGGTTGGTCCGCGCCAGAGCTATCGCCAGTTTTTTGAACGGGTCCAACTGTCATGCCACGTCTCCTGATGAAAATTTCTAGGGCTTAGGAAGGCTTGTTGATTTCGACCGCGCGACGGGCGCTATTGGCGAGCGCCGACCAGGCTTTGACCGTTAATGTTGGAGATTGACATCTGGAGCGGCTGGCCCTTTGCGATCTGGTGCGAGCTTGATGCTAGCGCGGCCATGCTCAACACCCCGCAAATCATCACAGCAATGATCGCATCCATAATTATTTTCATGACTGGCCGACCTTCCAATCACTCGGGACTGCGGCAGATTGCCGACAGGTTATTGCCGTCAGGGTCGATGACGAAGGCGGCGAAAAAGTCCGGATGAAACTGAGGTCGGAGACTCGGGCCACCATTGCTTGTGGCTCCGCTTTCCATTGCGGCGTTGTAAAACCTCACCACGCCCAGGCGATCCTCCGATTGAAGAGCGATATTGACCCCACGGCCGTTATGACCGGTCGACACAAGCCAAAGCGAAATCTCGCCATCCTGGCCGAAACCAGCACCGTCCTCATGTTCGAAAATCTTCTCGTATCCAAGCGGCGCTAAGGCCGTCTCATAGAAGTCTTTCATCAAGGGAAGCTGATGGGTGTGTATTCCAATATGATCCAGCATCTCAGGGTCCTGAATGGTCGCAATAAGCGAACAGGGTCGATCTGATGCCGACCGGGCTAGCGCGACGGGCATCACGGCATTCAAAATAATAGCTTCAATAAATAAAGCTATTATCTGGTTGTATGATGGAAAGCAATTGCGGTCTGGCTATTTTGGATGTGGATAAATCCACAGGAGCAGACGGCCGCCAATCGCACCGGGTCGTCGCGAGCCATGCGATGTCGTGAGATCACAAGGAGGTGATACCCCCCGTGGCCCAAGTCTTTCGCTCTATTAAAAGTGTGTTTTCGTTTTAATCACTTCGACGGCCAGTCGGCGTAGTTCACCGGAGACCACTCATACGTGTCGCCCGTTCGCTTGATGTAACCCACACCAGGGAACGGCAAATGTGGTGCGGCGATCAGTGCACGCTTTGTCGCAATCTCCTTGAAAGCTGCCGCCCGCGTCTTCTCAGCCACCTTCTGATCTGTATCGAAGATGATCGTTATCTCTGGATCCTGAAACTGAACGGCGGAGTGAACGATGTCACCGACGAAGGTGATTTTCTGGCCTTCGCTCTCGAGCGTGTAGAATGCGCTGCCTGGGGTGTGGCCAGGATGGACGGTGCCTGTGATGCCTGGCGTGATCTCTGCCGTGCCTGTGAAGCCTTCCACCTTTCCAGCCTTGTCATAGGGTCCTAGCATTTCCGAGGCCTCCTTTTTAAGAGAGGCGTCTGCGCTCGATCTCGAGTCGCGCAAGAAGAAGTCGAGGTCGGGTTGCCCGAGATGAACGGTCGCGTTGGGGAACATAATCTTGCCACCTCGCACGAGACCGCCAATATGATCTGTATGCGCATGCGTGATCAGAACGTCGTTGATCTGGTCGAGAGCTACGCCAAGTGCAGCCAAAGCGCCGGGTAGCTTCCCAGCGGTTTCGGGCCCGAAAAGGTCACCGGTGCCCGTGTCTATGAGAATCTTTCGATCTCCAATCTGGACAAGATAAGCATTGATCGACGTGTGAACTGGGTTTGCCAGAAAGTCACCGTCCAAAAGGCTGTCGATCTTCTTTTCGCTGGCCCCCTTTAGCAGCTTATGGAGATCGAGGGCGGCCGTACCGTCGGACAACGCAGAAACCTTAGCAGCGCCGACCTTGAACGAGTACACAGAAGGAATCTGGGTGACGGAAGCTGGCTGATCGACCGGTGCGGCGAATGCGGGAGCGTGTAGCGCCGCTGTCGAGACCAACCCAGAAACGATCGTAAACCACAGCTTATGACGCAGCGACTTTTTACCCGGATTGTGAAGCACATGAACCTCCCTGAAGCCTTATAGCTATCAGGTATGACCTTGTAGAGGGCGCTGTGTCAAGGGCGTCTGGACGTGATGTCTCACGCGAAAGTCGGAGCGCTGCGAGGTTGGATTGGCTGAATTTCTGGTTGCGTTTGGAGGCGGCTTGCAATGGGTCATTCGCGTTCTTAAGCTGCCGCGATTTCATCCGTTCCCCGCCAGCTCAGCAGTGATTCTCATGACGAAACAGACCTTTGTTGACCTAGATCGCCACTTCGTGCAGCTAGACGACGAGTTCTTGGGAAATGTTGATGAGTGGATCTACGCTGGCCCAGGGGTAGGCTGGGAGAGCCTGATCGAAGAACGTCGTGCCATAGTCTTGGCTGAGGCAGGCGCTGGCAAAACTCAAGAGATCAAGGCGACTGTACGGAAGCTGCGGGGCGCAGGGAAAGCCGCCTTCTTCCTACGTCTTGAAGAGCTTTATGAAGGTGTGACACGGGCTTCCTTCGACGGGTCTGACACAGGCTCTCTTCGAGACTTGGAGATATGGCTGAGCGGTACCGATTTCGGCTGGTTCATGTTGGATTCGGTAGACGAGGCACGACTTGGGAGCTCAAAGAATTTCGAACGGGCAATCAAGCATCTTTCCGGAAAGCTCGGGGACGCCGCCCAACGGGCCAACATCGTCATCACTAGCCGCGCGAGCGAATGGCGACCTGAGAGCGATCTGAGGCTGGTGAATAGTTTCCTTCCGTATTCTGAAGCGGAAGAAGAGGCATCGACCGCCAACGATGACAATTTGGAGCGAATCTTTGATGCGGTGACCGATGCCGTGGATGGCGGTGAGAAGCGGACCGGAGCAAAAGTCTATTCGCTCTTGCCTTTGGATGAGCCGCGCATTCGACAGCTGGCTGGTCATTTCGGTGTCAACGATGTGAATGCGTTTTACGACGCGGTTCAGCGAGCTGACGCCGTCGGCTTTGCGAGCAGACCCAAGGATCTTGAAGACTTGGCCGAATATTGGCTTCAGAACGGGGCAATCGGCGGGCGACTGGAGCTGGTCCAAAACGACATTGCATTAAAGCTGAGAGAGCGCGACCAAGACCGAGCGCAGGCACGACCCCTGGCGGTCGAACAGGCTCGGGTCGGAGTCAAGGTACTTGCAGCCTCATCCTTGCTACTCCGCGATCAGCAATTTCGCGTGCCCGAGACTGATAGCGATCTTGAAGGGATCGATGTCGCCGCGATCTTGAGCAATTGGAACGAGGTTGATTGCCAGACCCTGCTATCGCGTCCGATTTTCGATGAAGCCATCTATGGACGCGTTCGGTTCCATCATCGGTCCGTCAGGGAATACCTGGCGGCACTATGGATTCTAGAAATGCTGGAACGAGGAAACTCCCGGCGACGAGTCGAGCAGCTATTCTTCGCGACCCAGTATGGCATCGAGCTTATCATTCCGGCGATGCGTCCACTGCTGCCGTGGATCGCGCTCAAGGATGAGCCAATCCGCAACAAGCTTGCTATCATCGCGCCGGAGGTCCTCACAGAGGGCGGTGACCCGAGCGCATTCCCGCCCGCTTTTCGCGAAGCGCTTATCAGGGACATCTGCTCAAAGGGAAGTGGTGAAGGGCAAGGTCGATTACTGGATGCTGCCGCCGTCAAAAGGATGGCAACCAGCGAGCTGGGATCAGTAATAAGCGAACTGCTCACGACATACCATGACAACGGGGTCGTTCGCATGACTTTGCTTCGTATGGCATGGCAAGGTAGGATGAAGGAGTGCCTTGAGCAGGCTAGAGCGATTGCGTTGGAGGCCTCGCTTGACGGTACCACTCGTAGCGCCGCAATTCAGGTCGTTGCCACGACGGCCGAGCCTCAGGAGCTATCAAGGTTTCGCGATGACTTGCTGGGATCGCTAGGTGAGCGGGATATCATTGCATTCGGCGAGTGCCTTCGCAGCCTTGGCGCGATACTGGACACGAAAGTGGCGGTCGACATGGCGTCGAAGCTGCTGGGGCCGGACAGAATTGGATTTCAATTGCTTAAGGGTCGCTTTGTCGCGTTTGTAACGGAGTTGCCACTGGCTGAATGCCGAACGGTGATCGATGAGATCTCCGTGAAATTGCGCGAGGGTCCCTTTGGAGAGGGTGGGCACTACCGTATTTCGGATAAAGCCTACTGGCTTCTGCCGGTCGTCGCTAGAGCGTGCGAAAGGCTTGTTGCTGCGAGGGACCCCTTTGCGCTCACGCCAAACGCTCTGGATGTCATATCACTCATCGAAAAATCGGCGGCATATGATCTCAGCTCGCTAAAAACGGACCTTGAACACACGGTTAAGCCCTGGGTGGATCTGAACGATCATCTGTTCTGGCGTGAGATTTCTAATGAACGAGCCAAGGGGCGTACTGTCAGAGACTGGTGGGAGGTGAGTGGCTTTCCATCGTTTTGGGAGTTTTCTAGCGCCGACTTTCCGCGCATCGTTAAGGAGATCGCCCAAAAACAGGGCGATGATAGGTTCGTCGCCCTTTCAGTTGCTGTGAAGATCGTTCCGGCGGATGGGTGGGAAAAAGGCGTCATCGCAATCCGCGAAGCGATAGGCGACAATCCAGAGCTGACGGCACGCCTCGAAGAGTTGTCAAACCCGAATCCAACTCCGGAAATGCTCGAGCATGAGCGCCGACGGCTTCAGCACGAGAAAGAGATGGAGCGGCACGAGGTTGAGCGAGAGAGCCGACATGCGGAGTGGAAGGTCGAGCTGTCACAAAACCTTAGCTGGCTGGCTGCCGTCTCCCCTGATGGCATAACACGCGCTCAGAGTTATATGCTAGAAGCCCTCCGAGATCTTGACTTTGATCGAAATCGTCACGCGCACCCTAACTGGCAGGGGTTGGTGCCGAGCCACGGTGTCGAAGTCGTCCAGGCATTCAAGGCAGGAGCCCAGCGATACTGGCGACATTATATTCCACAGCTCCGCTCTGAAGGTCTCGCGAATATGAACTCCGTGCCGCGTCAGGTCTCACTAGGCCTGACCGGCTTAGAGTTCGAGGCCCAGGAAGCAGGATGGCTCGACAATCTGTCATCTGAAGACGCCAGGCTTGCTGCACGATATGCCCTTTGGGAGATGAATGGCTTCTCAGACTGGCTTGGCGCGTTGAGCGAGAAATTCCGCAGCGAAGTTGTCGAGGTCCTGTTCACGGAAATCGCATGGGAGTTTACTCAAGACGGGCCTGGTGGCTACGTGATTTCTGACCTGGTATGGCATGGCGACCAGCTCCGATCTTTGGTTAGCCATCGCCTCCTCGCACTTTTAAATGAACAGGAGCCTCGGTCCGCAGGGGTTCTGAGGGGAGCGTTGAAAATCGTCTCGGCGGACGAGACGGTCAGCGATGCCGAGCTCGCGACTTTGGCGGAGAGAAAAGTCAGAGACAACGGCGTGGCTGGCAACAAGCCCCTTTGGATGGGGCTTTGGATATCCGTTCAAGCGCCGGAAGCGATCAGCTTTATGGACAGCTGCCTGCGGGCCTTGGGAGAGGAAGAAGCCAAGCGTTTCGCCATGGCTGTCAGCTCGGCTTTCATGTCGGACGATCACGATTGGGTTTCAAGGCGGGAGAATTTCAAAACCCCTTCGTCACTGAAACGGCTTTTTGAAATATTCGGCCGCCACATCAAACGCCCCGAGGATACCAAGCGCTTCGATCGTCGAACCTCCTCGCCAGAGGGTCGGAACTACGCGCAGCGAGAGCGGGATGCCATTCTGACCATGCTTGGGGAGATCGAAGGTAAAGAAGCGTTCGTCGCTTTGATGGAGCTGGCCGATACCCATTCTGACCTAAACCTCCGTCCGTATATCCGACGTGCGGCCATTGCGCGTGCAGAAGCGGACGCCAATCTAAAGCCTTGGAGCGCCGCCGACTTTCATGCGTTCGGAAAGGACCTTGATCGGAAACCTGGAAGTCCGCGCGAATTGTTCGACCTCGTCTGCAATCGGCTGCTGGACTTCAAACAGGATTTGGAGGAGGCTGACGACAGCATCGCCAGCATAATCCACAAGGCGACAGAGGAGACGGAGCAAAGAAACTTCTTCGGGAAGCTCTTTCGAGACCGCGCCAACGGCCGATATTTCGCGCCAAATGAAGAAGAGCTTGCCGATGCGAAGCGGCCTGACCTCAGGATACACGCACCTGGCGTCCAAGGCCCAGTCCCCATCGAGTTTAAGGTGGCTGACAAGTGGACCGGGTCTAAACTATTCGAACGGCTGCAGAACCAGTTGGTCAACGACTACCTGCGCGACGCCCGGTCATCTCACGGCGTTTTCCTGATGTCCAATCGTGGCGTGGAGCGAGGGAATTGGGTGCATCCGCTCACCGGCGCAAGCCTGACATTCGACGAGCTTTGCTCGTCGCTGCAGGAGTTCGTGGACGACTACATTGCGAAGCGCCCCGATGTCGACGGCATCAAGGTCATCGGGATCGACCTCACGAAACGGCTTCGGGAACGCCGCCCCGATCCAGCGCCGCGCGCCAAGCGGAAGATTTCCCAAAAAAACGACAAGACACCCCCGGCCTGAACTGATTTTCGCCGCATTGTTCGTGGGGTGAGACAAACTCTGCATGGGCCGGTTATTATCCAAAATCCCGAAAAATTACTTTTCGAGATTTTGGATAATTTTCGGGAATTTCGACGTGCGTTCGACAGAACTTAATAGCCATTAGGTGCGGCGTGAGTTTGAGATGCAATCGTCATCCGTCAATAGCACCAGGGTATGGATTGCAAATTGGGTCTGACCGATAGGTATTGCGGTTGCAGCGGTCACGACAGGAGCCGCCGGTGGCATAGCGTCACCGCCCCACATAGCAAGTACATGGAGGTGACCTATGACGGTCAATGCACTATACAAGACGAGCGCAACCGCCCAAGGCGGCGGACGCGACGGCCATACCGCGCTGTTCGACGGCACCCTCGAATTCGACCTCGTGATTCCGAAGGAACTCGGCGGTCCCGGCGGTGATGGCGCGAATCCCGAAAAGCTCTTCGCACTCGGCTACTCCGCATGCTTCCTCGGAGCGCTCCGTGTTGGCGCACAGCAGCTGAAAACGAAGGTGCCCGAGGGCTCGACGGTCTCCGCAACAATCGGGATGGGGCCGCGTTCCGAGGGTGGTTTCGGAATTACTGCTGCGCTCGACGTTTATTTGCCGGGCATGGCTGAAGCTGACGCCCATAAATTGGTCGATGCCACGCACAACATCTGCCCGTATTCGAATAGCATTAAGGCAACTGTCGACGTGGCCTTTACGATCAGGACCTGATCCCCGGGAACCGGCTCTTCTGTCAGAAGGGCCGGTTCTCATCTCCAGTTGCTCGTCTGTCGCGGCTTATTGCCCCTTGATTTCGGAAACACTCTTCCCCACCCATTTGGGGATCGGTACGAAGGTAGGCGAGCGATATGTTATTCCGACGAGATCATTTGAGCCTAGGGCTCGTCCTCCCAGCACAGGACCGGATCAAATCTGACTTCGAGTTTGATAGCCAGCTCGCCCTAGCCGGAAATGCCGATGAGGCGGGCTTTACCGCGCTGTGGGTTAGGGACGTGCCATTGAACGGTCGCGATTATCCCGACCCAATCGGACATTCCGATCCGTGGGTTCTTCTCGGAGCGCTGGCAGCCACTACCTCAAGGATCCAGTTGGCCACGGGGGCGATTGTCCTGCCACTTCGTCATCCATTGCACATTGCGAAATCGGCGCTCTCCATCCAGGCCCTATCAGGCGGTCGGTTTACGCTGGGGCTCGGATCTGGCGACCGTCCAAAGGAATACGAGGTTTTCGGCAAGAGCATCGAGCAGCGCAAGACGCTGTACCGAGATCATTGGGATCAGGTGGCTGCCGTACTGGGTAGCGCAAAGGCAGTGCTGGATGCCAACGGTGATCCAAGGCACGATTTTGAAGTCAGGCCTCGTCCTACTCCTGAGGTGCCAATGCTGTCGGTTGGGTCATCCTCTCAATCGCTGGAGTGGATCGCTCGGCACTCGATTGGTTGGATGACCTACTATCGTAGTCTGGACGTCCAGAAAGATCGAATTGCGCTGTGGCACGCCGCTGTTAGTAAGAGCGCAGCGGACTTCCGAGGTTTTGGACAATCCATGGCGCTTGAACTGGCGGACGATCCTTCTGCGAGACCCGAGCCTATTACCCTCGGCATGAGAACCGGGCGTTATGGCCTCGTCGATGCACTACATGCGATGAAAGAGGCCGGTGTTCACCATCTGGCGCTCAACCTGACAACGGCTAAACGATTGCCTGCTGATGTGATCGATGAGATCGCCTCTGAGGTGATACCCATTATATGACGTGACGCACTTCACGTCAAATGTTTCGTCTTGACTACCAGTGAGAGCCAGGAGCTCATCGCTCGAATTTTAGGCTTCCGTGACTGGAACGTGTTGGCCGCAAGGATTAACGAAGCGGCAAATCTGCCTGTCTCTGCTATGAGAGAAAGTGCCCCGACTCTCTATGAAGCAGGCATCCCCCTGATTCCTATGCGAGATCTTGTATTGTTCCCGCATATGATCTCCCGCATTTTCGTGGCACGCGATAAATCTCGCCAAGCTGTGGAGCGCGCAATTAGCAGCGGTCAGCCTATCCTCATTGTCGCCCAGAGACATGGCAAAGATGATTATCCCGACACACTCGAAGCCCTTCATTCGGTCGGCGTCATGGCGAGCGTGATAGACCGCCAAACCCAGGTGGATGGCACACTCAAGGTGACTGTGCGGGGACTGAAGCGGACAAGGCTTATTCGTTTGTTCGATGGCGAGTGCTTGGCGGCGGAGATTGCGCCGATAGAAGAGCAGCGTGGCCAATCGAAGGAGGCGGCTGCACTTTCGAGTGCCGTTCTTGATCGCTACCAGGCCTACGCCGAAGTTGATTACTCCGCGCTTCCGTTGGGCTCCAAAGCCCGTTTTAGCCTACCTTCTATCGGCGACTCAAGTCTTCTAGCCGATACAGTTGCCCCGTTGCTAACGAACAGCATCGAAGTGAAGCAGCAAATATTGGAAGCTAGTGACGTGGTAACGCGTCTCGAAGGCCTAGTCGAGTTGATGAGAGCTGGTCGGCCGAAAGCTGTTGCCTAAACTCCAATTTGGCGGCTGTCTCCGGATTGTGTCCTGCGACAGCCGCCATGTGCTTTTTTGAGCGTTCGGGCCATGGCTGCATCGGCCCATTGCGCACATGGAGTGTCAACTCCCAGCTGCAGTCATACAGCGGGTGTTGGGCACCGCCATCTTATAAAGCTACGACGCCCATAATTGCTATGGAGAGGTCGTCAGCACCTTCCAAGCCAGTGGCCCATCCGGGGATCATAATAAGCTCCACCAAAGGGCCCGGTTGTGATCACCCGTCTGAAGGCAGCTCGCGTTTGCAGTCACACATCAAAATAAAGCCCTAAAGCTACCCATAGCTGTCCGAAGTCGAGGGGAGGGAACGTTTGTGAAATCGTTGATGCTGACGATTGCTATTTTGGCAACTGGCGGTGTTGCCAATGCGGACGAGGTTCCCTTTTTCGGCAGGTCGAACGTCCCGGATTACGTCGCCACAATGGTCGGGCATGAGACGTACTCCAAGGCTCCCGACACCTTTCGCACCGTTAAGCAGCACGATGGTTGGACGTTTGTCGAGGAAAAGCGTGGCGATTCCACAAAGTCGATTTATGCAAATTTCTTCAAGAACGTCACCTCGAGGGCCGGTCGGGAACATGGCAACGAGATAATTTGGTTCGGGGTGCGCTTTGTCGAACCAAAGGACGACTATTCGGGAATCAAAGCAGTCATTGCGTCAAAAGATGAAGAGGCGGTAGCGGGCGAGAAATGCAAGTGGCTGGAACTGAAGCGCGGCGCGCCGCAAGAACGAAAATACGGCCCGATTTGGATGAGCTGCATCACCGAAGATGGAATCGAGGTCGCGAACAAGGTCTTGTTCAGCGACAAAAAGCTTATGTCGGAAATGCGACTGACAGAACTGAAACGCATGCCTGTAGCCGAAGCCGACGTGCTCCCACCCAAGGCGCTGTTCGATGTAAATTTCTGGCTCAAGCCTTTCGCGAACTATCCTGACCACGTGGTTGGCGAAGCCGATTTCGAGGCGAAGCAGGTTGGTGACCGGTCCGAGGTCAGGCTACTGCGGCATTATCCATGGTATTTGCGCGAGCGTCGCGGCAACGACGGCAGTCTGCAGCTGACAATCTGGAACACTCAGGAAAACCAGGGGCTGTACTATTCGTCGTCGAAGACCGAGCGCCGACTCGACTTTCGTCGCGAGCGTCTCGATCCAAAGCGGCCTTGGAATCGATTCGACATGGCTACCGGCAAGGTCAATCTCGGCCGCACCGATACATACCTTGGGCAAGCATGCACTTGGTTTGATCTCATGCCGAATGTAGCCGACGCCGGTCGATCGCAGTGCCTGACATCAGACGGCATCCCACTCAAGGACATCCACACATCGGGCTGGGGCGCTGGTGAAAGTTTTGAGACGAATAGTCTCACCCGCCGGGCGGTCGATATGCAGGAGATAAGACCGAAACAGCAATATTTGGACCCTATGCGCTGGGGCTTCCCCGTCAGCAATGACCGGTAGGTTTGAGGGACCTTTGTTTTGCCGTTCAGACCGGTCCGTTGAAAACCGCTACTTGCGCAAACCCGCCATTAAGATTGACACTGCCGAAGTTAGAACATAAAGAGAACATAGGTTGTGCGCACGGATTCAGCGTCATGTTTGCCTTGAGTTCTGCACGCTGAATTGGTGCGCGTGATGTCGTCGCAGGAAGAACCGAATAATGGCATCCGACGTTGAAAGTGTAGCGGTCAGGCCGTACGCTCAATTCTCGAAGAGCTAGTGTGAAACCGAAAGTTGATCTTCTCTGCGTTGCCCGAATCGCGTTAGCGTCGCGAAAACGAGCATTCCAGGGGAGCAGAAATGCTTAGTATGGGATTGGATCATGAAGCAGGCGCGACATCAGCGCCATCTAAAACAGTGGTGAAGCGGTCGGGATACGTCCCGCCTCAGCACGTGACCCCGATTCCGCTTGGCGAGCTCATGGAATACGCTGGCCGTCCAATATTGAAAGAGCAGGAGGGCCTGTTCAAGAAGCCAGAAGAGCGCGATCCTATGATCTTCTACTCCGGCGATCTCGGCCTCCTTAAGTTCAAGTCGATCTCCGTCATCGGCGCACGATCTGCTTCGACTGAAGCGTTGATGCGCGCGTCGCGCGTTGCAAGGGAGCTGGCAAACGCGGGCGTCGTCGTGACCAGCGGCCTTGCAAAGGGTATTGATACGGCCGCCCACACCGCCGCAATAAAGGCTGGCGGCCGCACGGTGTCGGTCATAGGCACGCCCTTGGCGAGCGTGTATCCAGCCGAGAACGCTGCGTTGCAATGCGAGATCTATGAGAACCATCTTCTGGTCTCTCATCTCCATCCGGGTCAGCGGACGTTCCAATCCGACTTTCCCAAACGGAATCGCCTCATGGCGGCGCTGTCCGACGGCAGCGTAATCGTCGAGGCATCGGACACCTCCGGAACGCTCCATCAGGCATCCGAATGCATTCGACTCGGCCGCTGGCTGTTCATCATGAAGTCCGTGATGGACAACAAGGACCTGTCGTGGCCTGAGCGGTTTCGAAATGAGCCGAAAACCGTGGTCCTTACGAGCGTGAACGACATCCTCGACCGGATCGGGTAAATGCTCGTCCATTTCATCAGTGCCTACTATTCGGAGCGGGCAAACAAGCATATCAAAAAACGTCCCCCTGAGTATTGGGAAGCGTACATGTTCGTCTGGGCCGTTAAATTCGGCACTTACAAGAACAAGTTCCTGATACAGATGAAGAACAGGACGGTTAAGGTCACCGCCGACAATATTGGCGTCGCACGGGAGATGTTCGGCCGATTCATAGCCTACTGTCTCAACAAAGATGACAGTGAGGTCGAGGACGACGTGCTACTCATCCCGGTGCCGTCTAAGGACGCGCTCAAGAACACAGACACCTACAGATCGTTAGAAATGCTTGAAGAGGCTATGGACGGCCGGGACTTCGAGGATCGCGTCACCGACGGCGTGCGCTGGACGAAGAAATTGGCTAAATCCCATGAAGGTGGGCATCACAACAGAGGATACTGGAAGCCGCATCTCGAAGTGATCGCCGATGTCGACGGCAAGGACGTCGTTCTCATCGATGACGTCCTCTCCACTGGGGGAACCCTGCTGGCGGCGATGGAGGTGCTCGAGGAGGCAGGAGCAAATGTGCTGTTCGCTGTCGTCTGCGGCAAGACTGTGTACGACTGCCAACTCAAGCCATACGGTCGCCAGGAGCTCGAACTGGTAAACGAAATCCACGAATATGAAGGCGAGTGAGCATGGGCATGCTCGAACTACTCGCAAAGCCGGAATACATAGCCGTTCTCGCGGTGCTCATCGGTGCCTGATCGGCTAGGTGATCGTGGGACTAGCGTGAAAGATGTCTGGGGGCGCTCACAGCCTTTGGCGGCAAGAACTCCGATGTACGCTTTTCGTGTCGAGTGTTCAGCCGACAGTCGGCTAGCGGCCACGAGCTTGCCGTCCCACTTCCCATCTTCCTCTTGGCGAATAAACGTGCTGCCCGATCCCGTAAAGTCTTCGATCAAGTACACGCTGTCGAAACATGCACCACAACGAAGTTTGTCGCGCAGCGTCTTGCAAGCTTTCCCACTCGGCGTTGTCCACCGTCAGCGTGGCAATAACGTGTTCTTGGTTGACCTTCCCAACGGTTGCCCGCAGAAAAACGTCCATTCGGCTTCCATCACCTATTCCGACGAGGAGGGTTGCACGAGGCTGCATTTTGAAGCACGCCATCCCCTCTTTTGCGCTCTATATCAATCGAGACGCCGGGTGCCCGTTCCGGCGTCTCCTTAAGCTTCCCGATGAATCAGCTTGCACGAAGAAGCGCCACGTTTCCATACGAGACAGGCCCGTCACCACGGCTCGCAGAAACTTGGAAGCCTTGGATAAGCGATACGAGGTCGCCCGTGTCCGCCGCCAATGCGGTAGCTGATGCCGTTGTCTCTTCCGCCATTGCCGCGTTCTGCTGAGTAGCACTGTCCAGCTGGTTCATTGCAGACGAGATCGAACGAAGGGTCAGGTTCTGCTCTTGGGCGCTGTGAGCGATCTTAGAAACGGTGCTGTCAGCGCTCTTGATCTGCGCCGATATCCTCTTGAGCGCGTCACCAGTCTTGGCGACGAGATCGACACCTTGAGCTACCTGCGTAGATGAGTTCGAAATCTGTGCCTTGATTTCCTTGGCGGCCGCTGCTGAACGTTGCGCAAGCTCGCGAACTTCTTGGGCGACGACCGCGAAACCTTTACCGCTTTCCCCGGCACGCGCAGCCTCCACACCCGCGTTGAGCGCGAGCAGGTTGGTCTGGAAAGCGATCTCATCGATGACGCCGATAATAGTGTTGATCTCGGCGGCTGATTTCTCAATGGCACCCATAGCAACAATTGCCCGTTCAACGATGGTATCGCTGTCGCTTGCCTCCTTGCTGACCGTCTTGACTTGGCCAGCTGCCTCGTAGGCTCCCTCGGCAGTCTGGCGAACAGCGACCGTCAGCTCGTCCAGTGCAGCTGAGGTCTCCTCAAGGTTAGCCGCCTGTCGCTCGGTTCGCTGTGCAAGCTCGGCTGATGCAAGCCGGATTTCGTCCTTGCTGATCTCAATGTCCTTGCTCTTCAGGCTGACGCGGGTCATGGCTTCGTCCAGTTGAGCCAGGGCTGCGTTGAAGCTATCGCGCAATGCTACGTACTTGGGACCCAAATCCGCACATCTCACCGTGAGGTCGCCGCTCGCAAGCTGCTGCAGTGACCTTCCGATCGTCGCGACGACATTGGCTTGCACTTCAGCCTCATCGCGTTGCCGATCGAAATTCTTCTGGCGCTCCGCGTTAAGCGCTGCCTCCTGCTCACCCTGCAGCTGCCTCATCGCCTGGCGCTCGCGGACCTTCTCCTGGAGGGAAAGGGTGGCTTTTGCCATTTGACCGACTTCATTTTTCAAGGTGGTGTGAGGAATCGCTATGGAAACATCCTCGTCGGCTACAGCTTGGAGTGCACGATGAATTGCAGACAGCGGATTGGCGATACTGCGGACAACCCAGAAAGAAGCACCCACTCCGATGACGAGGACCACCACGCCGATCGCGATAGCGTTCCAGACCTCACGCATCACCGTAGCATGGAGATCGTCAAGATAAGCCCCGGTTCCGACTACTACCTGCCACGGAGCGAACTCCGCTGAGTAGGCGGCTTTTGGAAACTGCTGGCTATCGGGGCGACCCGGCTGCGGCCAATCGTACTTGGTCCATCCACCGCCGTTCCGTGCTTTCCGCACAATTTCAAGAAGGAACTTGTTCCCTTTGTCGTCGGTGAGAGCCGCGAAGTTTTTGCCCAGGCCCTTTCGATCGGGATAGATTACGCGTGTGGCTTCATAGTCATAGCCGAAAAAGTAGCCGTCAGGCTTGAAACGCATGTCATCTACGACATCGAACGCTGCCTTCATGGCGTCTTCGCGGGTCATCTCCCCGGCAATTTCCTTGTCATGAAAACGCTTCAAGACTGAAATCGCGGACTCGGTTTGCGTCCGCAGCATGTCATACCGTTCGTTGTAGATAGCCGTCGACGAGCTGTGGATCTGGAGGTACACAGCGAGCGTGAAAGCCGCGAACAGACCGCCAATCAATATTATCAACTGAGACGAGATTTTGAGATTTTTCATGGGGTAACCTTAGCGGAAACATACGCGATGCAACGTTCTGCAGCCGCACGCGTATTCCTTGGCAAATTGTTTGAGGGCGCTTCATGCGCTTTGGCGGTAGGGGTCCGCGATTAATATGTTGATGGTAGATCTATTAAAGATTAGCTAAAGCAGCGTTAACTAATGCCGCGATGCTTATAGCACCTTCGTATGAGTGTTACTCTGCCGAAAAACTGCCAGAGAGTGGGGGCCTTTTGTCTGGAGCCCCACAATGAACTTGCTATTCGACTTCACCATTCTCCACGTCCTGATCAGCCTGATCGCATTGATTTCGGGGGGTGCACTCGCGGCTGCGTTCGCCAAGGGCGATGACCCACGCGGTACCCGGTTAACTTTTCTTTGGTCTACTGCTGCCAACCTTCTGACGGGCTTCCTTTTTCCTTTCCATGAGGTCACACCAGCGATTGTTGTAGGCGTCATCAACACCGCTATCTTGATTGGGACGATCATTGCCTACCGGAAAGGTGGCGCGCGCGGGTTGTGGCCGGTGACCTACAAAATTGGCGCTCTCACGCTTCTGTACTTCAATTGTCTCGTGCTGATCGCGCAGAGCTTTCAGAAGGTCCCGGTCCTCCATGCGGTAGCCCCGGTCGGTAACGAGCTGCCCGTCATCGTTTCCCAAGGCGTGCTCTTCGTAGTTGCGCTTTTGGTCGGGTACGCGGGTCTTCGCGGCTCACGACGTCAGTTTCCCTGAAGTCTCATCCCACTGATCATTTCCATTGAAAGAAAATCACATGCTCACACTGCATAAAAAGGTGGCGTTCGTTACAGGCGGGAGCCGAGGCATTGGTGCCGCGATCGCGAAACGGTTGGCCGCTGATGGTGCGTCTGTTGCGATAACTTATGTAAATGGGAAGTCCGCCGCCGACGCGGTCGTCGCTGCGATACAGGCGGATGGTGGCAAGGCATTGGCGGTCAAGGCCGATGGTGCGGATACCGATCAAGTCGAAAAAGCCATCGCTCGAACTGTTTCGGAGTTTGGCCCGATCGACATCCTCGTCAACAATGCCGGTATTTTCCCGACCGGTCTGATCGGCGATACCGCCGATTCGGAATTCGACCGCGCATTCGCCGTCAACGTGAGGTCTGGCTTCGCCGCATCGCGTGCCGCACTCAAGTCGATGCCGGACGGGGGCCGTATCATCTTCATCGGTAGCACGCTCGCGCTACGCATCCATGCACCTGGGTTGAGCGTCTACTCAGCCTCCAAGGGAGCCGTCACCGTGATGGCGCAAGCCCTGGCTCGCGAACTGGGTCCGCGACGGATCACTGTGAATACAGTTCACCCGGGTTCCACCGACACAGACATGAATCCCGCCGATGGTCCTTTCGCCTGGGCGCAGGTGGATCTGATGTCGAACCCGGTCGGGTTTGCCAAGGCGGATGAAGTCGCAAACGTGGTTGGCTACCTTGCTTCGCCCAATGCTCGGTCGGTAACCGGTGCAGCCTGGACGATCGACAACGGTGCTACCGTTTGAGAAAGCAGCGACCGCATCCCTCGGCGACGGGGTGCGGTCCTATCTACGGCGTGATATGTTGAGAGTCCCCAGCGTTTTTAAAAGAGGGCAGCAATTGACCGAACGAAAGATTCCGCTGAGAATCTCCAATGCCGGGATGCAGGACGACGCGCACATTATTACGGTTGAAACGGAGGATCAGACTCCGTTCATGGAATTTGCCAAGCGTTGGCACGTCGAAGCCCGGCGGGTGTCTCCCGCCATTCTGTCGCTGTTCTTCCCGGCCCATGACCGCGAACTCCTTGCCCGCTTTGAGCTTGAGTTTCCAACGACTCCGAAGTGAGATGGCAGACGACTAAGCCAGCGCGGCCATACTTTGCTTTACGGCAATGGCCAAGGCATCGAGCTCATCATCCAAAACGCCACGAGTTCGCAATCCCTCCGCCGTCTGGAAGAGGTAGTCGGCCGAGGTCCCAAGGAAACCGGAGGCAGTTGCTAGTCTGGAGATAACGACTTCGCGTTCCAGGTTGCCCGCGTAGTTTGGACTCTCGTGATCGATAGTGAAGGCAATGGCGCTGCCGAACGGCTTGCCGTCAGCGTCCGCAATCTCTATCCAGCGGGGAGCGTAAGCGCCCGTAATCATCTCTCTCTTCCAGAGAACGGCCAGTTCGGTTTCAAGGTCTTTTTCAGCGACGCGGAAAGCGACACCGGAACACGATCCGCCCCGGTCGAGACCAAGTACGAGACCCGGCGCTTCAACGGTGCCTCTACCGGCGGATACGGAGAGGCAGAAGGAGCGGTGCCAGTTGTCGATAATCGCAACACGGCTTTCCTCGAACTTGAAGGTCGGGTTCCAGATCAATGATCCATATGCAAATACCCAGACGTCGCCAGCCGGGCGAGCAGCTAGCGTAGCGGCAATGCTTTCGGCTCTCTCTTCGTCCGTCCATAGCACAACAGTAGGAGCGTCGCGGGCTATTTCCGCTCCCCAGGACCCCGCCTCCAGTTGCTCTCTCGTGAGACCGATGTTTTTTTCCATTGCACAGCTATCAGCTTGAGGAACGGGAAGGACGATGTCTGCCGCTAGGACGTCGGAGCCGACTTATGGCTTCTTCGACTCAAGACACTCAGTTCACGCCAGCGGCGGCCGTCACGCTCAAGCAGATCGTTCGCCGATTTAGGACCCATGGTTCCGGGTTCATAGGTGTCAGGCCTTCCTCCTTTGGCCCAGAGGTCAAGGAAGGGTTGAACCACAGCCCAACCGGCTTCGATCCCATCTGCGCGTTGAAAAAGCGTCTGATCGCCTACGAACAGTTCGTAGAGCAAAGACTCGTATCCCGTCATCTTACCGATGTCGAATTGGTCGGCGTAGCGGAAGTCTAGGGAGACGGGTACCGTTTCAACTGACAAGCCAGGCGACTTTATGGACATTTCCATGCTGAGCCCTTCGTCGGGCTGAACCTGGATACGGAGCCGGTTTGGCGGCAAGTTCCGGTGGACATCTGTCTCACGAAACTGGGCGAACGGAACCTGCCGAAAGGTAACGACGATCTCGGTATCTCGTGCGGCCATCGCCTTGCCGGTCCGGAGGTAAAACGGAACTCCTGCCCAGCGCCAAGTATCAGCATATAGCTTCAGAGCAACAAAGGTTTCCGTATTCGACAGGTCAGACACGTCCTTTGTGTCGAGGTATGCGGCGATTGGGTTGCCGCTCAATGATCCTGCGCTGTACGCGCCGCGTGCGGAATGTACCGCAGCTTCGTCGGAATTGTAAATGCGGATCGCTTTGAGGAGCTTACTCTTCTCATTGCGTATGGCCTCAGCATCGAAACTATTCGGCGGTTCCATGGCGACCATGGCTAAAAGCTGAAACAGGTGGTTCGGGACCATGTCCCTTAAAGCGCCCGTCGCATCGTAGAACTTGCCTCGTGTACCAACGTCAACAACCTCTGCGGCGGTTATCTGAACATTGTCGATGTAGTTGCTGTTCCACAACGCCTCGATCATCATGTTGGCAAATCTTGCCGTCATAATGTTTTGAACCGTTTCCTTTCCAAGGAAATGGTCGAGACGATAGACTTGGCTTTCGGCAACGTGACTGAGTATCTGGTTGTTCAGCGCTTGCGCCGACGCCAAATCTGTTCCGAAGGGCTTTTCGATCGCAATCCTGCGAAAATTGCCGTCGGTTTCTGTGATTAGACCATGCTGGCTGAGCTTCTCTACAATCACCCCAAAAAACTGCGGCGGGACAGCCAGATAGAAAGCAGCATTTCCAGTCCCGCTAAGCGTCAGGTCACGTGCAATCTCTTCGAACACGGTATCCTTGGTGAAGTCACCGGAGACATAGGAGATCCGCTGCCGCAGCCTGAGCCACGCCTGATCGGTCGCTAGGGATTCTCGGCCATCCAAGGACTGCAGGAACTCATGAAGCTTGGATGTAAGAATCTCGCTATCGCCGGGTTCTATCCCAACGCCTATAATTCGCAGATCGTCTCCGACCAAGCCGCTCCGGGACAAATTAATAAGCGCTGGCAGCAACAATCTGCGGGTCAGATCGCCCGTAGCACCGAATATGACCAGAGTGACAGGAGGGGCGGGTATTGCATCCAAAATAGTATCTCCTAAACCTCGAAAATGCTTACAAGGACAGAGAGGCAGGATCAATATAAACTTCAAAATATGAAGCTAAGTTATTGTGATATGCCGCGTTTGGCGGTACAACGCTCATGCGATTGGACCTGCACTCAGGTCTCACACCGACATCAGCCCTGATGTCCTAAAACCCAAAAATCCGGAGTAACATTATGCAACTTGGCATGGTCGGCTTGGGCCGAATGGGCAGCTTTATGGTCCAGCGCCTTCTGCGCGACGAGCACGAATGCGTTGTCTATGACGCTAATAAACAAAACATCGATGAGCTTATCGCGCTCGGAGCTAAAGGCAGCTCTTCACTCCAGGACTTCGTATCGAAGCTCGCTCGCCCTCGGGCGATCTGGCTGATGCTTCCAGCGGCAATCACAGACAATGTCATCCAGGAACTGCTCCCGCTGTTGTCAACCGGCGACGTCATCATCGACGGGGGAAACTCGCATTATCACGATGATATCCGCCGTGGCGCTGATCTGATCAGCAAGGGGATCCATTATGTCGACGTTGGAACCAGTGGTGGGGTCTTTGGTCTCGACCGTGGGTACTGCCTGATGATTGGCGGCGAGAAATCAATCGTCGAAAGTCTTTACCCTCTGTTCGCGACGTTAGCACCTGGCGCGGGATCGACACAGCAATCACCTAACCGCGTGGCGGCTACTTCTGTGGTGAGCACTGCTGAACAAGGGTTTCTCCACTGCGGGACTCATGGTGCTGGACACTTCGTCAAGATGGTTCACAACGGTATCGAATATGGCCTGATGGCGGCCTATGCCGAAGGGCTTAACATACTTCAAAACGCCAACATTGGTGCGGGTACCCACGAGATTGACGCAGAGACCGCGCCGCTGTCGCATCCTGAGCACTATCAGTACGGCCTCAACTTGCCGGAAATCGCCGAAGTTTGGCGTCGAGGCAGCGTGATTACTTCATGGCTGCTCGATTTGACAGCGGATGCGCTCCACGCTGATCCCGGTTTGGCCAAGTATGCAGGTCGCGTGTCAGACTCTGGCGAAGGCAGATGGACGATCATGGCGGCCATCGACGAGAGTGTGCCAACACCGGTCCTGAGCGCTGCTCTGTATGGCCGCTTCGCCTCGCGCGATAACGACGAGTTCGCCAACAAAGTTCTTTCAGCGATGCGGGCCGGTTTTGGCGGTCACGTGGAGAAGACAAACAGCTGACAAAAGGGGAAGCCTGCGTGAGGCTTCCCCTTCCAAATCTCAGCGAGGCGAGAGGTTTCCGTGCTTACGACCGGAGGCCTCTTCGCTATTTAGCGAGTGCAGCCTCTTCGATAACGGCAGCGACTTCCTTCGCGTGGACGACCAGGGATGCGTGGCTACCTGCAACTTCGGTTGTCTTCGCCTTGATGCGACCGGCGAACATCTTCTGCGCTTCCGGAGCGACAGTCTTGTCCTTCGTGCTGATGACGTAGAAGTTCGGCTTGTCATGCCATGCCGCAACGGTCACCGGAGCGGTGTAGGCGGTGACGTTCAGAGGAAGTTGGGAGTTGGCCAGGCTTTCAGCGATTTTCGCGGGCAGATCAGCCGCTACCGCCGACGGGAAAACCTTCGGGTCGATATAGAGGTTGCCCTTGTCGTCCGGATGAATTGCTGCGGTACCTTCGGTAGCAGGGCCGCCCTTAGCGAGAGCTGCAAGGGATTCTCCCTTGTCAGGCGCGAACGCCGAGACATAGACGAGTGCCGAAACCTTTGGGTCATCCCCAGCCTGGGTTATGACTACACCGCCCCACGAGTGACCAACAAGCACAGTCTTGCCAGTCTGCTTGGCGAGCGCCTCTTTCGTGGCCGCAACGTCGGCGTCCAGAGAGGTCAGCGGGTTTTCGACGAGGGTTACGTTGTAGCCCTTCTTCGTCAGGATGTCAGCGACCGGCTTCCAGCTCGTTTGATCGACGAAGGCACCATGCACGAGGACGATGTTGTGTGCAGCGCCCTTAGGCAAATTTGCCGACATTGCAGGAGCTGCGAAAGCTGCCCCGGCGAGGAGGACGGTTGCAGCAGAAAGCAGAAGATTTTTCATTTCCAAACTCCGTGTGGGTTGCCAAATTAACTTTGGATCATCGGGATGCTGGCGTTTTGGCAAAGTTACGTCTGCCGATCCAAACTCTTGAGTATTCCGGGAGCCAGTGCTTCCACTGTCTCCTAAGTCCCTATAGAATGGTGCCTTAACTCATGAAGAAGGTAGCCTCGATGGCGTCCAAACCCCATGACGGCGACGACGGTCTTCTTGCTCCATCGTCCCAAAGTGGCCAGGCCTACGATCTGTTGTCCGACATCCTCCGGTTCGTCCAGTTGGCTGGAGAGCTCGTGTTTACGACGGAGCTCAAGGAGGGCTTTGACGTCAGGTTTCTAGCCAGTTCGGCGGTCCTTCATGTCGTCCAGGAAGGGCAACTGGCCGTCGAGATTGACGGTGAACCGCCACTGCAGCTTGCTTCCGGAGATGTGCTAGTCCTTCCTCATCCCGTGAATTACCGCATGCGATCAGTCGGACCTGCGCAGCGAGATAACGCCAACCTTGTGTTGGATGGCTTGGAACCTCATCAGACCGTCGTTCAACATGGCGAAGGAGCTACGGTAGCACGGACGATTAGCGCTACATTTCAGTTTGCGAACCCTAGCAACATCCTTCCACTGCTCACGCTTCTTCCGAATGCGATCCATATCGCAAGGGATGCTGATCAATCGGCCGTGCTAATCCGAGACGTAGCTCAGTTCTTGATCGTCGAGACCTCGGCTAGGGAGCCGGGTGCCACTCTGATGATATCGCGGGTCATCGACATTCTGATCATTCGGACTATTCGAACTTGGGCGAAATCGCTTGGTCCCCGGGAGGGTTGGGTCGGAGCACTACAAGACGCTCGTATAAGCCGGGCAGTCGCGGCGCTTCATCAAAACCCATCCCGCGCCTGGTCGGTTGAAGATCTGGCCTCGGTGGCTGGGATGTCGCGTTCTCGTTTCGCGCAACTGTTTCTTACAACGGTTGGAGAGGCACCACTGCGCTACCTTCATAAGTGGCGTTTGGCGACCGCTTCTGACTTGCTGAAGCGGTCGAGTCTTGCGGTGGGAGAGATAGCGCACAGGATCGGGTACGAATCCGAAGCTGCTTTCAGTCGAGCGTACAAGGCACAGTACGGTGTCAGTCCAAGAGATGCACGAACACTCTAAGCAGGGCGGCAGGGGTTCTGCAAAATCGAGAAGGACCCCTGCGCCGTGTCGTTACTTGCTCAGGAAGTCCTTCAAGTAACCGAGCAGCGCCTCGGGCTTTTCCTCGGCGATGAAGTGACCACTTCCCTCGACGTGAAACGTGTTGGAACCAGGAGCCCGATCATCGAGCGATGCCTTGAGCCGCTTGAATCCTGGCCCGCCAAGGCCGAGAACCGGCATCGTCAGCTTTCCGTAGGTCCCGTCGTCAGCAATGTCTTGAAGGAACGCCTGATACCATCCATTCGTAGCGCGGATTGCATCGCTGCTAGCGTAGGCGTTTGAGTAGACCGCTCGGTCGGTTGCGTCGATCGCAGTTTCGTCCTTCGCCATATAATGGAAGAACCATTCCTGCTCCAAGTGCTCGCGGCCGTCCATGAGCTTCTCGGGAAGGCCCTTCACCTGATGGAAGGCAAACCACCACAGATAGACGTTATCTTCATCTGCCTTATCATTGAACGAACCCGGGGCAGGGAGCATCGGGATCTTGAAGTAGCCAGCGGATGGGTGGCCAACGTCCAGCATCACCAGCTTGGTCGTCTGTTCGGGATGGTTGGCGGCGAAGCTGAATGCAACCATCGCACCGATATCGTGACCGACGATGGTCGCTGATTTCAGGCCGAGCTGCTTGACGAGTTCGGAGATGTCCAATGCCATCGTCTTCTTGTCGAACCCGCCGTCCGGGCGATCCGAGGCACCCATCCCACGCAGATCGACGGAGATGACACGATGCGTCTTCGCCAACTCAGGCATTATCTTATGGTACGACCACCAAGTCTCCGGCCAGCCAGGGAGGAGGATGATCGGATCGCCGTCACCACCTGCGACGTAGTGAAGCTTGATTCCGTTCACATTCGCGAAATTGTCCGTAAAGCCGGGGAGGGTCTTGACCAGCGCGGTGTCAGAGATGTCTTGGGTCGTCTGTGATGCTGTTTGAGCCGATGCCATGCTGACACTCGACAGAGCCAGGCCAACGGCAAGAATATACGGGCGAATACTCATGTCTGAAATCCTGCTTGAGTTATTGATGAAGACGAAAGAGCCTCCCGCTAACACGGAAGGCTCGTGAGTGGTCAGTTCTTCTCTGGGAAGATCGTGCCGACTTCGCGGCCGAGATTGTATTCAAGGTCACCGCGTGTTTGCAGACCGCGATCAAGGAGCTGCTTCGTGATCGACGGGAACTCCGGACGGCTCGCTGCACCCCAGAAGGCGTCGGAATGAAGCGGGTATTCAGCGTCGGGCAGCAGTGTATACTTGTTGACGTACTGCTTGATCTCTTCGAGCACGCGACGCTCCCACTTCGACACACGAAGTGCATAGGCATCGACGAATGCGGCAAAGTCCTTGTCCGGAATAGCACGGTTCACGTAGCCGTACTTCTCAGCGATCTCAGCGTTGAAATCGTCACCACCGTACAGGATTTCGAAGGTGCGTCCACGGCCTACGAGGGTCGGCAGGCGACCGGCTGCGCCACCGCCCGGAAGTGCCGTGAAGCCAACTTCCATCTGCCCAAGGATCGCCTTCTCAAGGCTTGCGAAGCGAAGGTCGGTCGCGAGCAGGAATTCGCTACCTGCGCCGCGTGCGATGCCTCGGATGGCAGTGATGGTGACGACCGGCAGATGCTGCATGCGTACCAGAATGTCGACCCAGGCAGCGTAACCCGTCGGGCTCGGCAGGGCTTCCGCGATGGCCGGATCCGCAACGAGGTCATAGTGCGCCAGGAAAAAGTCCTCGTCTGCGCTTTCGAAGACAACGACATTCACGGTCTTGTTGGTTTCAAGCTCCGTGAGAAGGAGCTTCATTTCGCGCATCATGTCAGGACCAATGACGTTGACGGGCGGGTTGTTGAAGGCGACCTTCCAATACTGCGGCGTCACTTCCGTGAGGTGGAACTGTGTGGGCTTGAATTCTTTGATAAACATTTGAATCTCCTAGTGCTGGACACGCGCTGACGTAGAGACACGCGAGCCAGAGAATGAATCTATCTCCAATCGAAAGATCGGAGCCTGTGATTGCTGCAGCCGCTCCGATTAAGCGATGAGCGTAGCTTTCATGCCGATGTCGAGCTTGAGGATCACGGCGATGGTGCATGTGGTCCGCGCACGCTCTGCGCAATATTCGAACCGCTCCTGAGAGATGCCCGGAACTTTCGCTTCGACCGTTACGAACGAGCTTTTGATCGCCGGATGACCGTTGTCACCATAGCCAAGCTCAACTTCGACAGAGGTCTTGATGCTCTCGGCTTCGAAGCCGATCATTCCGAAGTTGTTAGCGAGAGCCTGATTGAAGCAACCTGCCTGAGCAGTCGCCAACAGCTCTTCAGGGCTTCCGCCTGGCGTGCCTTCAAAGCGGCTCGAGAAGCTGTAGGGCTTGTCCTTGAACATGTTTGTTCCAGTCGAGAGAGTTCCCGAACCCTGCTTCCAATTGCCCTTCCATTCTGAAAGTCCAGTTGCCTTCATCGTCCAATTCCTTATCAACGTTTGGCACTTGCGCCGGATATCTCCTGGGGTCAGGAGCTACCGACGGCCGGAGATGTGCGGTTTCCGGCTATAGGCGCGAGGTTGACACGCCAAAGGGTTGCCACGCCGGACACGGCGCGGTTGCGTTTCGGTCAAAACTCGAAGTCTGGCATTAGCCGGTGTTTCGCCAACACGCGGGCATCCATCTGGCTACCTCGCGATGGGCTGGGCTGACACCCACACGGCTTGAACGAGCCGATCATCCCGCGTTCCCTGCTCTGTCATCGAGAGGTTGCTTTCATCTGCTGTACGAAACCTCATTGGGATGGGCTATCATACATAGGTCGTAGCGACTTTGGGCCCGACTGGCGGGCCCATAGCGACTTCCGAGAGTCAGGCTGTTTCCAAAGTTTCGGCTTCCGACAGTGCCTCCGAGGTAACCTTGCGCAAGGAAGCGAACACGACGCAGGCAGTCACCACTGTGATCGCCATCAGGATCCACAATAGCGACGTGAACGAGGTTCCGTAGTCGAGTGTCAGGTCGACAGCCGAGCCAGCTGGTAACAACGTACGAGCGCCAGCAATGTCGCCGGTCACGAGCTGCTGTGCGACGTCAGCGGAACTTGCGCCGACGCTAGCAGGAAGATTCCCTTTGATAAGGGCGGACAAAACCGCTGTGACGATGGCTAGAGCAACGCCTTCTCCAGCGACCCGCGTCGTGCTGAAAATACCAGTGGCCATACCAGCCCGTTCTTTCGGGACAACGCTGACTGCCAGACCATCCATAAGCCCCCAAGGCAGACTGATGCCAACGCCAATCATGAGCAACGGGACCGTAAGAGCAGTTGGCGTGGACCCGACTGGCGTTTGACTCAGATAGTAGAGCCCGCAAGCTGAGATAAGCAGACCGACACTGCAGACTAACGCGGGAGAGAACCATCTCGTGAGGAGACCCGCAGCTATGGGGAGCACGAGAAGGGGTCCCGACAGCGCCATCATGAGCTGGCCAGCAGCGATCTCGTTCATGCCCTCTATCCCGACAAATCGAACGGGGAGAAGCACGAGGAGTACAACAAATGCGTAGGCGGGCGCGGCCGCGAGAAGCTGGACGCCGACAAAGCGTGGATAGCGGAAGAGCGTGAGATCCAGCATGGGATGTTTTGCTGAGCGCTCTACGAAATAAAACGCGATCATTAAGAGCACAGAACCGGCGAGCGGCCCAGCGACGGTAACATCGCTCCAGCCGACGGCGGGTCCTCTAAGGACGCCAAACGTGAAGAGGGTGAGCGCAAGCGTGAAGGTTGTCGCACCCATCCAATCAAGTCCAGCCGCGCCGGGGTTCTTGGTTTCGTGCAGAAGCGGAAGTCCAAGCGAGATTGCAATGACGGCGAGGAGCACCACCAGGGCAAATATTGAGGGCCATCCCAGCGCTTCGATCATAGCGCCTGACGCAATGGGCCCAAATGCAAGGCCTACGCCAAAGCTTGCCCCGACAACGCTGAATGCCCGCATCTGCGCCGGACCTTCAAACTCCTGAGCAAGCGAAGCCATGCCAGCGGAGAAGGCGGCAGCAGCTCCGAAGCCCTGAAGTGCGCGAAGACAATCAAGAGCCAAAATGTTCGGCGCAAAAGCGAGTGCGGCCGAGAACACAGCGAACGCAGTCAGACCAAGGATATAGACACGCTTTCTTCCATAAAAGTCCGCCAGGGCACCAAAAGCCATGAGGGTGCTTCCGAAGGTGAGCATGAACGCATTGGTCACCCAGTTCAGTGCGACCGGATCACCTCCAAGCGATCTGCTGATTGCCGGTATTGCCACTGCTGGCCCGGTGAAGGTGAGCGGCATCGCAGCTGATGAGCAGCAGATTGCGAATAGAACAAATAGTCGTTTCGCCAGCCCACGGGGGCTTTGAGCATGTGTACTGTCCATGGAGGACTCCAAATAGGGTTGAGATTGCGTCGGGAGGACGGGCTAGAAGATACTGGGAGTTACCTTGAAGCCCTGAGCAGCGGGTTATGCCGCTTGTTGGTAATAGGACTAGAGGCGCAGCAAACTGGATGAGCGCGTCGCGGCGACAGGGTGGAAACGGTATTGCCCTTAGGCTGCTTGGGCTTCCACGATTAGATCAGTTCTCCGAATTAGCTCGGCCACAGACCTGACCTTCATTTTTTTCATAACGTTTCCACGGTGGATCTTCACGGTCACTTCGCTGATGCCAAGCTCGTAGGCGATCTGTTTGTTCATCAGGCCCTTGCAAACGACGGTCATAACTTCACGTTCACGTGGAGTTAGTGTGGCTGCTAGTGCTCGAACTTCGTCAGCTTCGGATGCGCTTTTGACCTCCTCGGCGCTTTTCGTTAGTGCAATCGAAATGGCACCTAGCAGCACGTCTTCGCGGAACGGCTTCTCGATGAAATCTGATGCCCCGGCCTTAAGTGCTTGAACGGCAACAGGAACGTCACCGTGTCCCGTTATGAAAATGATCGGGATCTTGCGGCCTTGGCGATCAAGATGCTGCTGAAGCTCAAGTCCGCTGAGGCCCGGCATTCGCAAATCAAGCAAGATGCATGCGGGACCCTCGATGTGGCCCTCGTCAAGGAACGCCTTCGCCGATCCATAGGCGCGGGTTTTCATATCAAGGGACTGCAGTAGATCAACGATGCCGGTACGAAACTCGTCATCGTCATCGATGACAAAGATTGTCGCGCTGGAATCGAGCTGGGAGCTATGGCGGTGCTGTATCCTTACGTCCATGATATTTTTCTCTCCGCTGAGAAGATCAACTGGATCGAGGATGTTGCAAGGACCGAGACGTTAACTGAGGTGTTGCATTCGACCGGCTCGCGGGCGATTGTCATTTGGTCCCGAGCAATTTCTCCAGGTGGCTGATCAGAAGGTTGAGATCCACGGGCTTTCCTAGAAACGCATGCGCTCCGGCTGCCATCGCGGCTCGCCTGATTGCGTCTTCTTGATGTGATGTCATGAAGATAATAGGGGTCGGGCTTGAGCCGCCTCTCAAGATTGCCTGCAATTCCAGACCGGATAGACCATGCATTTTGACGTCGAGCAGGATGCAGTCGATCAATCCACGCTCGCCGTATGTTAGAAAGTCTTCGGCAGAGGAAAACGAACAGCTCTCGTAGCCATACGACCGCAGAAAATCTCCCATAGCTTCGCGAATCGACTGGTCGTCGTCCACAATCGCAATGATGCAATTGGATTTCATCGTCTTCTATGCCTTTGACTGTATTCGAAGGCTTCATCCTATCTGCGCCACCATTTGCGGGACATCATACATACGTGTGAGACGACCCTGGTTCTCAACCGGAAGTGCGATTTCGAACGTCGCGCCGACCGTTTCATTATTTCTGGCTGTGAGCTTTCCGCCCCGTGCCTCGACTGTTGATTTACAAATGGCCAAACCCATCCCCATTCCGGACGGCTTGGTGGTGAAGTACGGCTCGAAGACGTTCTCGATTGCCTCATCCGACAGGCCAGGACCTGTATCGCCAATAGTCATCACCACGAAGCCGGTGTCGGACGTTGAAAGACGGATGGAGATACGACGGGTCTTCGACCCAGCCTCCTCCATCGCCTGCATGGCGTTCGTGATCAGATTGATCAGAACTTGCTGGATCTCGCTCTTGGACGCGTTGGCTGGGGGAACATCAGGTGGTGAGGTGAGATCTATCGAGATATTTTGACGATCAATCTCGTATTCGAGAAGCGATCTTGTCTCTTCCACAAGACTTGGGAGATCGACTTTTTCAGAAGCTATCGGGCTACGTGACAGCATCGCCTTCGTTGTCTTCACGATCTGACTTGCCCGTTCCCCATCGCGCATAGTGCGTTCCGCAGCACGGATAGCAGCATTGAGATCGGGCGGGTTCCGGCTCAGCCAGCGCAGGCAGGCTTGAGCGTTCATGAGCAGGGCACCCAAAGGCTGGTTAAGCTCGTGTGCCAAGGAAGCTGAAAGTGCTCCAACAGCAGAAGCACGGGAGGCACGAGCCAGCTCTGCTTGCGCGGCCATCATCGTGGCTTGAGCCTCTTCTCTTTCGGTAATATCGACAAGGCCGATAACAATACGATCCAGTCCGGACTGGTCATCGGGGAATTCCACCGCCATGAGGATCACAGATTCTTCGCCGTGATAGTCTCGTATGCGTCCCTTCGCCTCAAACCGTCTCTGTCCGTGAAAAAAGGCCTTCACGAAGCCAAACAGCGACGGACAATCATGTGGAATAAAACGCGCTATAGGACCGATTGCCTGTTCGTGAGTGATGTTCCCTAGCAGCTCAAGCGCGGCGTCATTGACTGCGACTGTGCGGATGGCATCAACGCAAGCCTTGGGGAAGTCCGGATGCGTGCGCGTATAAGCGCAGAGGTCCACCACGCCTTGGGCGCGTAGGTTTTCCAGCAGGCGGTTAAGCTCTGTCAGGTCCTGTTCCCAGAGGGCGATACCACTTTGTTTGAAGATTGATCGGTAGCGATATTCGCTGCTCTTGGTGCGGTGGTGAGATGCGAGAAGTGCAAGGCGACCAGTCTCATTCTTGTAGAGCAGTGCCGTAGTGATCAGGAGCGCTGACAATGAGCCCACCAAGCGCAGGAAGGTGGCGAGATCATTATCCAGACCGTGCGACAGGAAGAAGGAAATTACACATAGTCCCGTGCACAACGCCCCGGCAGCCAGCACACCGAAGCGCGACAGGAAGTCCGCAGAAAGGAGCATGATAATGACGTAGAAGACCGCGACGGCACTTTCGATACTGGTGAAGGTATCGATTATGAAAACAGCAAACGCGTTTGATCCTGCCGCAATCGCTAAGGCGGTGTCGTTCTCACGCTCAATGGCAGATCGCTCCCCAGGGAGCCATTTCCATAGCCTGACCAAGACAGGTTTCCTTCAAGCAAAGACGCCGGAGCCGTCGCTGCCCGCGAGAAGCGAGCCATCAACAGCTATACATTTCAAGCCTGATAGTCATCAGGTTAGAAATATATAGTAGCTTTCGATTGATGGGGGAACCCAAATTTTGTCCTCGGGTCTGGCTTCTACAGCCCCGATCTCTGACTTTTGCGTGATGCGTTCGTGGAGAATCGAAAGACCGCTCCTGAGGGAGCGGTCTTTGCGGATAGCTCCGCTGGCCGGGCGAGGGGTGATACCCGGCCACAGGTGGATGGGGGAAGTGCTCCACCTTCGCCCCGGCTGGGAGATGCGGGGCGATGTATTGACGGTAAGCAAAATCACCGGTGCGGCATATCATACACAAGTGTGAGATCGCTCAACGGCCTGGGGCATTAAAGGTCGCTTCGAGCCGTTCAACAGCTCCGATTACTCGATTGATGGGCGCACCGATCTCCGAGCAATTCCCCTCAAAGCTAAATGAAGGATATGATGATGTCAGCGACGCGTACTTCTCGCCCCGTGCTGGGCGCTTTTGATGATAAGGCTGTTTCCGAAATTTCATCCGCCCTGGCTGTACTGCTCGCAGACACTTTTGCGCTCTACATCAAAACCAAAAATTTTCATTGGCATGTACGTGGTGGTCACTTCCGAGATTATCATCGGATGTTGGACGAACAGGGCGAGCAGATCTTCGCAATGACGGATGCGCTTGCCGAACGCGCTCGCAAAATCGGCGGTACGACAATTCGCTCAATCGGTCACATCGCCCGGCTTCAGACAATAAGGGATAACGATCTGGAGCTGGTCGATCCCGCTGCGATGATTTCAGAGTTGTGCGAAGACAACAAAAAGCTAGCGGCCGACATGCGGCGCACCCATGAGTTGACGTCGGGTTTCAATGATTTCGCAACAACGAGCGTGTTAGAAAACTGGATTGAAGAAACGGAAGGCCGTGCTTGGTTCCTTTACGAGACGACGGCCGACTGACGCAACACTAGCGAGACGAATTGCTCGATCAATCGAGCAATTCGAACGCCAGGGCGATCCCTTGGCCACCGCCGATGCAAAGAGCGACTAGACCCTTCTTGAGGCCATCCCGGCGCATTGAATGCAAAATCCTGGTCGTGAGGATCGCGCCAGTTGCACCGATCGGATGACCGTGAGCGACTGCTCCGCCTTCAACGTTCACAATGTCTTCCGGAATGCCAAGAGATTTCATCACGGCAAGAGGAACGGCGGCATACGCCTCGTTGATCTCAAGTCGATCCAACTCCGACAGCTTCCAGCCTGCTCGCTGAAGAGCGAGATTGATGGCTGGAATCGGACCCAAAGCGAACCTCTCTGGCTCTACTGCCCCAACGGCATAAGAGACGATGCGGGCAATTGGGCTGAGCCCTTCTCGCTCGGCGTAATCCTGATCTGCGACGATCATTGCAGATGCGCCACTGTTCAAGCCTGGTGCGTTACCGGCGGTGATCGAGCCATCAGGTCTGAACACGGGCTTCAGGCGTGACAAGACCTCGATAGTCGTGCCCGGTCGCGGGGCTTCGTCGACATCGAATGTGACGAGTTCTTTCTTCGATGCGATGGATATGGGCGTGATCTCTGCCTCGAACTTCCGATCTAGCTGAGCAGTGATGAACCGCTCGTGAGAGCGAGCTGCCCAGCGATCCTGATCTTCGCGGCTGATGTTGAGTTCGTTGATAACGTCCTCAGTGTGCCACCCAGAATGTTTGCCCGAGAATGCGTCATGGAGGCCGTCTGCGAGCATGCTGTCGATAATTTCAGCGTTCCCCATCCGGTATCCACCCCGACCCTTGGACAGAAGATATGGAGCTCGGTCCATGTTCTCCATCCCCCCGGCGATCGCAAGTTCTGCGTTGCCGAGTAGAACATCTTTCGCGGCGGAGACAATCGCCTCGGCCCCGGAGCCACACACCCTGTTCACTGTGGACGCCGTTGCGCTGACCGGCAGCCCTCCACCCAGCGCAGCTTGGCGTGCGGGGTTCATCTTGTTGCCAGCCTGGATCACATTGCCGAAGTAAACGCTTGTGACATCGCTACTTTTAACGCCCGATCGAGATACTGTTTCTTTGATAACTGCGGCACCCAGCTCGGTTGCGGCTACCGTTTGAAGGCTGCCTTCAAATTTGCCGATCGCGGTGCGGACTGGTTCGATGATGACAACACGGTGAGTCATGGACGTCTCCAATTTCGACAAAGGGCAAGAACCGAGGCGCAAGAAGCGCCCCATCACATAATTATCTTGCTTCAAAAAATGAAGTAAATAATACTAAATTGTAAGTCAGGGTTCTTCTCGCTCACGGCGGACGCACTCGCGCCATCAACCGAATCTGAAAAGCAGCGAGGCCGATATGATGTTTTTACTTGCCCTTCTGATTGGCGTCGTTGCTGGGCTTAGAGCATTAGTAGCGCCGTCTGCGGTGGCTTGGGGTGCTGCCATGGCGATCGTCGCGGTAGGTGAAACGCCATTGGCATTTATGGGCTACCGGTTTACGCCGTGGATTTTCACCGCGTTTGCAGCAATAGAACTCGTCAGCGACAAGCTGCCGTCGACGCCAAGCCGTAAGGTGCCCGTTCAATTTCTCACTAGAATTCTCATGGGCGGCCTGTCAGGCGCTACTATCGGGGCGGCGGGTGGGTCGCTCGCAGCTGGACTAGCGCTAGGGATCATGGGAAGCGCGATTGGGACATTTGCTGGTTCGGCAATGCGATCCCGGCTGGCAGCGTTCTTCCGTTCAGATCGGCCAGCTGCGGTAACCGAAGACGTGTTGACCATCATCCTCGCCGTAGTCGTGGTCATACTCTGCTAAGACCGTTAAGGCTTAACCAGCCCATCGGCGACTACTGAGAGAATTTCGTTTGCGAGTTCATCGTCATCGACCGCTCTGGCGAGCACAAGGGCACCGACCATGGCTGCGAGCGTGCGAAGCGCCTCCTTCTTCGCACGCGACCTGGATGTCCATGGAAAGCGCTCGGCCATTTTGGCGATGACTCCCGTCACGTGACGCGTGAAGGTCGGCTTGAACGCAGGTTCGCGAGCAATTTCGGGTCCCAGAGATGCCATCAGGCAGCCTTTGCCAGAGTCATTCCGGTGTGCCTCCGACAAATAGGCCCGGACGAAATCCGCTTTTCCCTTCCCGCTAGCTTCAAATCCGTCAGTTAGATTCACACTGCTGTCGGAGATGTGCTGCAAGGCCGCAGAGATGAGCGCATCTTTCGAGGTGAAATGGTTATAGAACGGGCCGTGGGTCAAGCCCGTGGCCTTCATGATCTCCGCTACACTGACGCCCGAGAACCCTTTCTGGCGATACGCTTGGGCGGCCGCTTCAAGTATCCGTGTATGCTTTTCTGCCGTCTCTGCTGCCGGGTATCGCACCATCATCTCCTTAAAAATTCTGATTGACACTATACATGATAACCGTCATGCATCAACTGCCAAGCATGATAACCATCATGCTTAGAAATTCGGCGATCGCCGCTTTTGGAAATTCAAACAGGGCCGTTAGCTATCGACCCAAACGGAGTGACAATGACTACGAACGAAAACAAGGGCACTGCCGTTATCACGGGTGCCTCCGCTGGTATCGGCAAGATCTATGCACAGCGTCTCGCTAAGCGTGGATACGACCTGATTCTCGTCGCCCGCCGCGCTAATCTCCTGGAGGAAGTGGCGACCTCCATCCGCGCCGACTTCAGCGTCAAGGTGAAGACTGTAGTAGCAGACCTCGCGATTGGTGCTGATCTCGATGCTGTCGCTGATCTGTTTTCGAATGACGACAGCATTTCGCTTCTCGTCAACAACGCGGGTACGTCGACCCTGGGCTCGCTGACAGCGGTCAAGCAGGCCGAAGTTGATGCGATGACCGGCCTGAACATCGGCGCTCTCGTGCGTCTTAGCCTTGCTGCCCTTCTCGCATTCAAGTCCAGGGACAAAGGCACGATCATCAACATTGGCTCCGTGCTTGGCTTCCACACACTGCCGATCAGCAGCATCTACAGCGGTACCAAGGGCTTCGTGAATAACTTCACACGCGGGCTCCAGGACGAAGTAGCAGAGACGAACGTGAAGGTTCAGCTCGTGCTGCCAGCCGCAACCGCCACTGATATTTGGCCTCTGTCTGGTGTGCCTATCTCTGCTCTGGACCCGAACACGGTTATGGACGCAGAGCACATGGTTGATGCAGCCTTGGCCGGTCTCGATCAGGGAGAAACGATTACGCTTCCTTCAGTTGAGGACCACCAGCTGTTCGCTGAGTATGACGCTGCTCGCTTGAAGCTCCTGCTCGCGTCGCAGAGCAGCAAGTCGGCTTCCAGATACGCGGCCGGAAAATAACAAAAGGAATGCTAGGTGGCAGCCATGACAGCTGCCACCTGGTAAACAAACTGCCCTAGCTACCGGCCCTGGATTGCTGGACGTCGTGTCAGCCCGCACGTTGCAGTTTAAACAGGTGCCGGATTTTTTGGGCCAGGCTATGGGGATGGTTGTCGTTCGAAGAGCTTCGGAATGCGCCGATTAGCTTGTGTTCGGCCTCAAGTCTCTGGGAAAGCATGACCCCAAGCTCCTCAGCTAGTGCTGGCCGCTCGCGCATCAGCTCCGCGAGGGTTTCTTGGGAGATCTCGTATACCACGGCAAAGGTAAGAGCTGTAATTTTGCCGACCTCCTCGACGTCCGTCAGAACCCCACCTTCGCCAAAGCAATCGCCCGGGGCCAATCGCGTCAATTCCGTCTCCGCACCGAGCTCGTAGCGCGTGACGAGGAGGACACCACTGCGGACGATCATTAACGAACGTAGTGTCGAGCTTTGCTCCGCTATGACGGCTCCCCTCGGAAAAACTTGCCGAGACATATTGGTGGAGAGCGTTTCGCGCTCGCCGTCGGTCAACGGCGCGAACAAGGGTATGGAAGCCAGCAAGCGTGAGGCAGATCCAGTTTGGGCTGTGTGAGCTTGGTCGCCATGCTGATTAGGTCCTGGTTGCGGTAGGAGGGGCAGGTCTTGTCCAGCCAGGGGTAGACCGGCTGCCCGACAGTGACGGAACGCGAGGTCGTAAAGCTCATTCTTGGCGGAAGCCGCCAAGGTCCTGTCGGCTACTCGACACGAGAGTTCGACCTCAATGGCACTGTTGGAGATACTTGCGATGGTCACCGACGGGGGCGGGAATTTTAGAATCGAGTTACTGCTAAGAAGGACGTTTCGCATCACATCCTCTGTTGCAGCCGGTGTTCGCACCGGCGCAACACTTAGCGTAAGAGTGATGCCGTGACTTTCATCCGGCGTCGAGAAGTTAGTCAACGTTGCCTTCGCGAGCGAACTGTTCGGGATAACAATGAGATCGTTTGATCCGCTCAGGAGATGAGTGGAGCGCCAGTTGGTCTCGACGACACGGCCCTTTGCCCCATCCGCTAATTCAATCCAGTCTCCCACGCTGTAGGGGCGTCCGAGGTTCAAGGCGATTCCGGAAAAAACGTCATTGAGAGTGCTCTGCAAGGCCAGGCCGAGAATAACCGCCAGCACTCCCGACGTAGCGAATACGGTTCCAACTGGAACGCTGAAGACATTCGCGACCACCGACAGTCCAGCGCCAAGGTAGATTGACCCGACCAAAACGTCCTGGAGAAGCCTGCCTTCCCGGGAATGTTTCTCGAAAGTTCGAACCATGCGGACGACGCTGACCAACACCATTGCGCCGCCTATCCACCAAACGGTTTTGGCCATTCCGGCGAACAGTCCTTGAGCCATGCTGACGTCTTCGCCGCCCGGTCTATATGGCTCTATCCCATTGGCGATAAGCAGCGTGGTCAAGGACGCGAAGAAGGCGATGTGGACGAGCAGCCTGGATAATGGATGTTGTCTAAGAATTGCTGCGCTGAGGATGATGTCTAGTGCGACAAGAGCGAGGAACTGCGAGACAGGGCTGTGAGCAATAGAAAAAGACATTCATTCAGCCCTCTGACAGCGAGCAACTACCCGCGTCCTGCCATCGATATAGCTTTAATAAAGGAAGCTAAATGCGGCGCTTTTCGGTCGCTAAGCCGCCGGGGTGGCCGGAGGTGTCCAACCTCGGTCGAGTTCCTCCAAGAGCGCGCCTCGGTTGCCCAGCATCGCTTCCTCGATAGCGCCGGTAATCTCCTTGACCTTTGCGACATATTCCGGATTATCGAACACCGGAACGTCTTCCCGCCAAAGGGGAGCCAATTGGCGTAGTCCGTCGCGGTCGTGCTGCACGAACACGTTCTTGCTCTTCTCGACATCGTAGGGATGCATGCCTGTCGCACTCAAAGCGTAGCCCGCCGCCCGAACAGAACTGTCGAAAACTTCACGGACGATATCCGTGGCACCTGCCTGATATAGCCTGTAGACATCTGCGCGGTCTCCGGCGCGAGCGACGATATGCAGGCTGCTGTTTTCTCGTCGCGCATGTTTGACGATCTCAAGCGCTCTCGGCATGTCGTCAATCGCGACGACGAGAACTTTGGCTTCATGGAGCCCTGCCGAATGCAGCAGATCTGGCCTACTTGCGTCGCCGAAAAATGATCGCATCCCCATCTTTCTGAGGCCGTCAACAATGTCCGCGCGGTAGTCCAGAACGACCGTCTTGTGCCCATTAGCGACCAGGATGCGGTTGATAACTTGGCCGAACCGTCCAAGCCCTGCGATGATGATGTGTGCTTGCTCGGCTATCTTATCCGCTTGCTTGCTTTCCACGCGGTTGAACCGAGGGATAATCACCTTGTCCAGCAGAATGAACAACAAGGGGGTGAGCATCATGGAAAGGGCGATGACGAGGAGCAGTATCGCGGCTATTCCCTCAGCAAGGACTGCGCTTTGGACCGTGAATGACAGCAGCACAAAGCCGAACTCCCCGGCCTGGGCAACACCAAGCGCGAACAACCATCGATCAGAGCCCTGAAGGTTGAAGAGGCGTCCAAGTCCGTACAACACTGCAGCCTTCGTCGCCATCACGGCAGCCGTCAAGGCAGCGACCAAGGGAAGTTGATCCCACAATAGAGCGAAGTTTACGCTAGCCCCGACGGTGATGAAGAAGAGGCCTAAGAGTAGACCTTTAAAAGGTTCGATGTCGCTCTCGAGCTCATGACGAAACTCGCTATTCGCGAGGACCACGCCCGCCAGGAATGTGCCCAGCGCTGGCGAAAGACCCACTGTGGTCATCAACAGAGCGATGGCTATAACGAGCAGAAGACCCGCAGCGGTGAAGACTTCTCTGAGCTTTGAAGCGGCTATAATCCGGAAAAAGGGCCGCGAGAGGTAGTTCCCTGCGATCACAACGAATGCGACGGCAGCCACCGTTATCAGGGCGACTTCCCAACCCGGCATGCCTTTCATCCAATCTGCTGCCTGCGATCCGTGACCACCAGCGTGTGATGTCGATTGAGACGCAATCAGCTCTGGTCGAGCCAGAAGCGGGATTACTGCCAAAATAGGGATAACCGAAATGTCCTGGAAAAGAAGGACCGAGAAGCACGACTGACCGCCATCTGACTTGAGAAGGCCTTTTTCGCCAAGAGTTTGCAGGACAATCGCCGTCGAGGACATTGATAGCACGAAACCAGCGACCATAGAGACGTCCCAAGAGACCCCTACGGCCACACCCAGGCCGGTCAGGACACCGCCTGTCACAAGGACCTGAAGGCCGCCAAGACCAACCAGCTTCGTCCTCATCTGCCAAAGCGTCCGAGGCTGAAGCTCCAAACCTACCAGGAAAAGCATCATGACAACGCCGAACTCGGCAAATGTCTGTAGATCTTCTGTTTCGTTTCCGACCAGATGCAGGAGAGGGCCGATCACTACCCCAGCTATAAGGTAGCCAAGCACCGATCCAAGGCCGAGCCTTTTGGCGATGAGAACTGCGACAACCGCTGCCAGCAAATAGATGAAGGCCTGAAAAAGAAAACCATTCACGCTTCGATCCCCGCGTTCATCGGTATGAGGTCGTAGTTCAAGAACTCACCATGCTCTCGTGCGTTGGTGTCGATTGTATCGTCACGCAGCGCCTCCAAAAGCGAGCGATACGCGAGAGTATGCAAAGGCGCTCGGCCATCGGTGTGGGCATCGATAGCACCGAACAAGACAAAGGGCGGGAGAAACGTCATTCCACACACTTCCACCGATCTCTGCAGGGGGCTCAGTAGCGATCTCAGCCCGTGCATTTGATTGACTGCAGGATCATAGGCAGCCGGTCGCCCGCCGGTCGTCACTACCGCAAGAAACTTCTTGCCGTGGAGCTTGTCACCACTGGGCCCGTAAGCAAACCCATACTCAAGTACGAGATCCTGCCACTCTTTCAGGAGAGAAGGTGTCGAATACCAATAAAGCGGAAACTGAAACACAATAGTGTCGTGCGCTAGGAGCCTTCCCTGCTCGACATCGATATTGATGCCGAAGGTTGGATATTCGGCGTACAGATCGGCGAACGTTATATCGGCGACAGACCCAGCGGCCTTTGCCATCGCGAGGTTCACCTTTGAGTGCCGCTGGCCGGGGTGTGCGAACAGAACCAAGACACGGCTCATCGAGACCTCACTACTTTGATCGGAAAGGCTTTGGCGGCGACGTCCAGCGGGACGATCGCCAGGGTCAGCTGAATCCAAAGCCACCTAAACGGCATTATCAACACAATCGGTTGCGGACAAGTAGCTTTAGATTTTGAAGCAGGTTGACAGATTGTACAATTAGCTTTTTATTTTGAAGCTTAATTCCCGTCTCGATAGGAAGTGACTCTGCCAATGCCCGACCTCCTGTACCCGAGTCACGAAACCGCGCTCCTCATGCTCGATCCGTATAATGATTTCCTCAGCGAGGGTGGGAAGCTCCACGATCGTATCAAGGATGTCGCTCAAACTGTTGGTCTGTATGACAATCTTCGGCAGATCACGAAGGCGGCGAGAGAGAACAATATCCAGATATTCATCGTACCGCATCATCGATCGCGCGATGGAGACTACGCTCACTGGAAGCACATGAACCCCACGCACACGATTTCGGACCGCCTGAAGACGTTCGCGGAGGGAAGCTGGGGCGGGGAATGGCATCCAGAATTCGGCCCTCAGCCGGGAGACGTCGTTGTCAAGGAACACTGGTCCCAAAGCGGCTTCGCCAATACGGATCTGAACGAGCAGCTCCGCCAGCACGGAATCGAGAAGATCATACTTGTCGGCTTGCGAGCTAATACCTGTTTGGAATCGACTGGCCGGTTTGGGATGGAATTGGGATATCACGTCACGCTGGTCAAAGATGCGACAGCTTCATTCTCTTTGGAAGAGATGCATGCTGCTCACGAAGTGAACGGGCCGATGTTTGCTCACGAGATCCTGACTACCAGCGAAGTTGTCTCGAATTTCTTCTCGGCGGCATGACGGACGAGTGAACTCCATGACAAAATATGAAACTGATCGCACAGCGCTTTTGATCGTTGACCCTTACAACGACTTTATGACCGAAGGCGGCAAGCTTTTCGAAGCGATCCGAGACACGGCAGAATCCGTGAACTTCTTCGATAATCTCCGCCGAATTATCAGCGCCGTCCGAGCTGCGGGTATATCGGTGTTGATCCTGCCTCACCATCGCGCTCACGATCATGCCTTCGTGAACTGGAAACACATGACACCTTTCCAGAAGTCGGGCGCACCTCTGAAGGCGTTTGAAGTTGGAACGTGGGGCGGGGAGTTCAACAGTGAATTTGGCCCTAAGGACGGTGACGTCGTTGTCCAGGAGCATTGGGCTCAGAGTGGCTTTGCCAACACCGACCTTGATCTCCAACTTCGACAACGAGGCATCGAAAAGATCATTCTCGTGGGAGTGATCGCCAATAGCTGTATCGAGTCAACTGCTCGGTTCGGCATGGAACTTGGCTATCACGTCACACTTGTCAAAGACGGTGCTGCAGCATTCAGCCATGAGGGCATGGATGTCGCGTTCAGGATCAACGGCCCGACCTATGCTCACGCGATTCTGACAACGGACGAGCTTCTGGCACGGCTGTAGACCATCCAGAACCCGCAGTATTGGCGGGTATTAGCGCGACCCCCCGAAATTCCTGCCATCGTGATCATCCACTCTGCTCAACCCTGAGAGTACCGCAGCCAATGCAGCTGAAGACCCTTTTATTTGCCTTATCTTTCGCTCCCGCCATTGTCGGGACTGTCGCTAACGCACAGAGTGCGCCACCACCTGTAACCGTTGCGAAGCCCGTCGTTCGTGAAGTTGTTGATAACGACGATTTTATCGGACGATTTCAGCCGGTGGATCAAGTTTCGGTAAGGGCTCGGGTCGGCGGATATCTCCAAGAAATTCATTTCACAGACGGAGCGCTCGTCAAGAAAGGCGATCTCCTTTTCGTGATTGACCAGCGTCCCTTCATCACAGCCCTCAATCAAGCGAACGCCGCGCTTGAGGTCGCGAAATCAAGCCTGACCTACGCTGAAGCCCAGTTCAAGCGAGCGGAATCATTGGCGACAAATGGGAGCCAATCTGTTTCCATTCTCGATGACCGCCGCCGTGAGTGGATTTCGGCGGAAGCTAACGTTCGTGGGTCGCAGGCTGCAGCCGATCGCGCTGCGCTCGACCTTGAATATACCAAGATAACTGCCCCGATCAGCGGCCGCATCGATCGCCGACTGATCTCGACTGGAAATCTGATCCAAGCGGACCAATCCGAGCTGACGACGATCGTCTCTCTTGATCCGATCGACTTCTACTTCGATGTGGATGAGCGGCGGCTCCTTAATTTTGCCGATACCGCTCGCAAGCGGGGAAGCGACCTTCAGCTTGGAGGAGGCGGCGTCCCCGTCCAAGTATCGATCTCGGATGCAAACCATCAACCATTCAAAGGCAGCTTGAACTTTGCCGAAAACCGGATCGACAGCGATTCTGGGACAATCAGAGTTCGGGCGCGGTTCAGCAACCCGGATCTCATCCTTCAACCAGGTCTGTTTGGCCGCGTGCAGGTCGAGGCATCGAATAAATACACAGCCGTTCTCGTGCCTGACGAGGCAATTGGGTCGGACCAAAACCAGCGTGTCGTTTATGTCGTTGGTCCTGACGGAACAGTAAGCACAAAGCCGGTGCGCCCAGGGCCACGTCTTTACGGGTATCGCGCGATCCGAGAGGGATTGACCGGGGACGAGACGATCGTCGTGACAGGTTTGATGCGAGCACGACCTGGCACGAAGGTCACGCCTCAGATGACAGAACTTCCACAGACCCGCGAAGATTTGCCGCCTGAGGCGGCGTCAATGGAGGTTGGTCGATGAGGTTTGCTCATTTCTTTGTCGACCGTCCAATTTTTGCGTCGGTCCTGTCGATCATTCTCCTGATCGTTGGCGGAATTGCATATACGACGCTGCCGATCGCCCAATTCCCGGAAATCGCGCCGCCAACCATTGTTGTACGGACTTCATATCCCGGAGCTGATGCACAGACCATTGCGGACACTGTCGCGACCCCTATCGAGCAGGAAATCAACGGCGTCGAGGACATGTTGTACATGTCCTCGTATTCTACGGCCGATGGCTCGATTGCTCTTACTATCACGTTCGCCGCTGGCACCGATCTTGATAAGGCGCAGGTGCTCGTGCAAAACCGAGTGGCGATCGCTCAACCTCGGCTTCCCCCTGAAGTCCAACGAGTTGGCGTAACCACCACAAAAAGCTCCCCTGATCTTATGATGGTCGTCCATCTGCTGTCCCCCAACAACCGGTACGACCAGCTCTACATTTCGAATTACGCGCGTACACGGGTCAGAGATGAGCTGATCCGCTTAAAGGGTGTCGGCGACATTAACCTTGTTGGTGAACGCGAATACTCAATCCGTATCTGGCTCGACCCTGAGAAGCTGTCTGGATATGGCATGACGTCCAGCGACGTTGTCGCTGCGCTTCGTGACCAGAACGTTCAAGTCTCTGGCGGAAGTCTGGGAAGCCCCCCAAACCCCGGAGCTAACGCTTTCCAATATACGGTTACGACACAGGGACGCTTCTCCGATGCACGCCAGTTCCGCTATGTGATCGTAAAGACCACGCCACAAGGGCGCTTGGTTGAGCTTCAGGACGTTGCACGCATCGAGCTGGGCGCGAAGGATTACGTCACCAACAGCTATCTGTCTGGAAAGACCGCTATTGCATTGGCGATTTTCTCTCGCCCCGGAACGAATGCCCTACAGGCTGCCGAAGACATCAAGAAGACGATGGTCGAGGTCTCAAAAGAGTTCCCGGATGGGTTAGAGTACCGCATCGTCTATAATCCGACAGAATTCATCGCTGACTCCATCTCAGACGTCTATCGGACAATTTTCGAGGCCGCCGTTCTAGTTGCGATCGTTGTGCTCGTCTTTCTGCAGTCGTGGCGCACGGCGATCATACCCATTATCGCAATTCCGGTTTCACTCATAGGAACGTTCGCATTCCTAGCGGCTTTTGGCTTCTCTCTCAATCTGCTGACCCTGTTTGGCCTCGTGCTCGCAATCGGCATCGTTGTCGACGATGCCATTGTTGTTGTCGAAAACGTCGAGCGAAATCTTGCGAGAGGGATGAGCCCTCTTGATGCCGCCCACGTCACGATGAACGAAGTGGGCACCGCCGTCCTGGCAATTTCGCTGGTCCTAATAGCGGTCTTTCTGCCAACCGCCTTTGTGCCTGGCATTTCTGGCCAGTTTTACCGACAGTTCGCCGTGACGATCTCGGTCGCGACCGCGATTTCCGCGCTGAACTCGCTGACACTCTCACCAGCAATTGCTGCATTAGTCTTGAGGCCGCACGGCCAGCACGCCCGTAAGAATATCGTTGCAAGGTCAGCGGGTTTCTTCGCTGATGGGTTCAATCGTGGCTTCGACCGTATGAGCCAAGGCTACGCTTGGCTTGTCCGACGGTTGGTTAGCACTCGCTTGGCGCTGACCGGATCGCTGGTTATCTTCGCGCTACTGTTGGGTGCGACGCTCTATATGGCGAAGATCGTTCCGCAAGGATTTATCCCAACGATCGATAGAGGATACGCAATCGTCGTTATTCAGTTGCCAGACGGTGCATCTTTGGCGAGGACGGATTCTGTCGTAAGGCAGGCATCAGATGTTATCCGCACGGTGCCCGGTGTCGTAAACGCCGTCTCATTTGCAGGGTTCAGTGGAGCTACGTTCACGAACGCCTCCAACGCAGGGGTTGTTTTCGCCAGCTTTGACAGCTTCGAGAACCGGCTCAAACAGGGTCAATCTGCCGACCAGCTGATCAAGCAGATGTACGGCAAGCTTCAGAGCATTCAGGAGGCGTTCATCATCGTCGTGCCGCCGCCTGCTGTCAGCGGGATAGGCAATTCCGGTGGGTTCAAAATGCAGATTATGGACCGTCAGAACTCGGACATGTCACGCCTTTTGCCGGTCGCCTATCAACTGATGGGGCAGGCAAACAAAACCCCGGGCCTCTCCGGTGTCTACACAACTTCATCCGCAAGCAGTCCGCAGTATTATCTCGATATTGACCGTGACAAGGCTCGCGTCCTGAACGTCCCAATTCCAAACATTTTCGACACGCTGTCTGTGAATTTAGGAACGTCATATGTGAACGATTTCAATGCTTTCGGGCGCGTCTTCCAAGTGCGAGCGCAAGCTGACACAAAGTATCGGATGGATAGGGATGACATCCTTGGGCTGAAGGTGCGATCCGCAACGGGCGCACTGGTGCCGCTTGGAACGTTGGTCGATATCAAGGATTCCAGCGGCCCGACCCTCGTTCAGCGCTACAACATGTATGTGTCGGTACCTCTACAGGGAACGGCGGCCCCGGGCTATTCCACGGGGAGCGCCCTCGCGACCATGGAAAAGTTGGCGGCAGATATTCTCCCGCCCGGGATGACGGTTCAATGGACTGAACTTGCCTATCAGCAGAAAAATACCGGCAACACGGCGATCTATATATTCGCGCTTTCCGTGGTCTTTGTATTTCTCGCTCTCGCGGCCCAGTACGAAAGCTGGATCCTCCCGTTGGCAATCATCCTAATCGTTCCCTTGGCGGTTCTCGCGGCCCTGGTGGGTGTCGACCTGCGCGGCATGGACAACAACATCCTCACTCAAATCGGGCTGATTGTTCTGATCGGTCTCGCGGCGAAGAACGCGATCCTCATCGTCGAGTTTGCCCGGCAGGCGCAGTTGGAAGGGAAGAGCGCGGTGGACGCTGCGGTAGAAGCGAGCCATCTGCGACTGCGCCCTATCCTTATGACGGCGTTTGCCTTCATTCTCGGCGTGGTTCCGTTGATGTTTGCGGAGGGGCCCGGGGCCGAGATGCGTCAATCGCTGGGGACCGCAGTGTTTTCAGGAATGCTCGGCGTGACAATTTTTGGTCTGTTCCTCACACCGGTCTTCTATGTTGTCCTTCGGTCAGGTCGGAAAGCTAGGGCAGGTGATGTGGCCTCTCATGCAGAGGTGCGGGTAGGGCCGTGGCCATGGCAGGTCCGGAAGGCCGACATCTCGGAAGCAGCTTAGTATCGAAGCTCATGGACCAAAAGAGATTGGGTCTTTCGATCTAGGACTTAGATTGACATCAGGGAATAAAGCTTCAATAAATGAAGTGAAATTCGCTGCCGTCTGTTGACGGTACGTCATGGGTCGGATGTGTCACACGCTTCTGTGGCACCTACTCACGCAAACGACGAGAGACAGTATGAAGGCTGCATTTTACGATCGTCAGGGTAATGCGAAGGATGTCCTGCAGGTTGGCGCTTTGGCTGATCCCGCACCTGGCCCGGGCGAAGTGCGGGTCTTCGTTCGGGTCTCGAGCGTCAATCCCACGGACCTTAAGGCGCGTGCTGGGTATGGAGGCGCTCCGATGGCGTTTCCTCGGATCATTCCACATCAAGATGGTGCCGGGATAATCGACGCCGTGGGGGAAGGGGTGTCAGAAACCCGAGTGGGCGAGAGAGTATGGATCTACGAGGCACAAGCTGGACGCCCAAGTGGCACGGCCGCTCAATATACCGTAGTACCGGCCGAGCGAGCAGTCCCATTGCCAGACAACGTCTCGTTCGAAATCGGTGCTTGTCTTGGCATTCCGGCGCTCACCGCGCATCGTTGCCTATTTGCGGACGGTGACATTCGGGGGAAGCGTGTGCTCGTACAGGGAGGCGCGGGCGCTGTCGGCACAGCCGCGATCTTGTTGGCGAAGTGGGCTGGAGCGTGGGTAGCCACAACTATTAGCCGCCCGGAACAGGCGGATGTCGCTAGGAACGCAGGCGCGGATCTTATAATCAATCGTCGAACAGATGATATTCCCACCGTCGTCATGATGGCCACCGGCGGGGGTGGCGTTGATCGAATTGTAGAAGTTGACCTGGCAGCGAACATCCAAACAGATCTGTCGTGCATTGCAACGAACGGCGTGATTTCCAGTTATGCTGCCGCTGACGCCAAGGAAGCTGTCGCCCTGCCTGCTCTCAGAGCGATGCTGAAGGCAGTCTTAGTCCGATTCGTTTTCGTCTACTCGGTGCCAGGCGATGCCAAAAAAACGGCGGTGGAAGCGCTTACTGCCTGCCTTCAGGCTGGCGCGTACAATCCTGCTATCGCCGCGAGATATCCGCTAGATCAAATTGCTGCTGCCCACGAGGCTCAAGAGTCTGGCAAACTCATCGGCAAAGTCCTAGTGACCGCCGAGTAAATCGAAAATGGAGAAGTGCGTCTCCAATATCAGCTGATATGTGGGGAGAATGTGCGGCCACGCTATTTGCGCCCGCACACAGCTCTCTTACAGGGAAAGAGCAGACATCGCGTCATTGGCGCTGCTAGCTTGCTGTTTGGCTTGCTCTTCAACCTGCTTCTTAATCTCATCCTCGATTTGCTGGCGGACATCGGGCGGAAGCTGTGCCAGTGCATCTTCAGATAGATTGTGGGACGAGAGGTACTTGGCGCGGATCATCTCCGCAGGATTCATGTTGGCCCATTTGTGCAGCTCATCCACCAAATCCTGGTGATGCGCATCTGGATCATCACCTGAGGCAGAAAGGCCGTCCTCTCCGCTTGAAGTGGCGATATCGTCTGAAACGCTCTCAGTTGAAGCAGAGCTCCCGACCGAATCCATGAAAGCGCTGAATGCAGATTCATCGCTGCTTTGGGATTTGGGCTTGGATGTTGACGTTGAAAAAACGCTTGAGCTATCACTGATCTTCATAAAATCCTCGAAAATATGATGGAAGCGGAGCGGCTTGACCGAAGAAAATGCGAATCTTCGGTTCAATTTTTGAAGTTTCTCTTGCGGTTGTCAACGGATTTGCCCATTTTATTCGTGGGTGAAATGTTGAATGCACGGGAAGTTGGTGTTCGAACGGGTGGGACCGCTTCGGATCTCAATTGCATTCTTATGACAAAGGAAGACTTAGATGAGCTGGGATGGTGTATCGGACACAACGTGTCCTATCGCCCGAGGACTGTCTATCGTAGGTGAACGATGGACTCTTCTCATTATGAGAGAGCTTGGCATGGGCTCTCGACGGTTTGATGACATACAGGCGCAGACCGGAATGTCATCCCACCTCCTGTCGCTTCGACTGAAGCAGTTGGAAGCGGATGGAGTGATTGAGCGTCGCCTTCCTGAGGGTGGCTCTAAACGCTTCGAATACTACGCTACGCAGAAGGGGCAGGAACTGGATCGTGTCCTTCTGGCAGTAAGGGCGTGGGGCCTCAAATGGGGTGAATACGGCCCGGATGAAGAGCCCGCGACCAAGCTCGTCTACAAAGAGACGGGCAAGCCGGTTCGCGACAACTTCATGACTTTCGGCGATAGCGATCTGGAGAGATTTGCTAAGACCGAGGTTGTCATGAGCGAAGCCTTTTCACAGGAGCGACAGCGAAAGCTGACCTCCTTCAAGGAGGCAAAGAGCATCAAGAACGCGGCCGCTCACGCCTGACCCAGGGCAGCGTGTCTATTTCGATGCGAGCGATGCGCCCGGCGAAGAGTCTTTGTCGACCGACACCACAACTGAAAGCCCAGGAGCCAATTGGGTCAGAAGTGGTTGTGATCTGTCGACGGAAACTCTTACGCCGACCCGCTGTGCAACCTTCGTGAAATTCCCTGTCGCGTTGTCTGGCTTCACAACCGCGAACTCAGACCCTGCAGCGGGCGAGAAGCTTTCGATTTGTCCCTTCAACTCCGCATGACCAAGGGAGTCCACGGTAAACGTTACCGGCTGGCCGACTTTCATCCCCTCCAGCTGTGTCTCTTTGAAGTTTGCGATGACCCACACGTCTTGCGGAACTAGGGCCACCAGCTGGGTGCCTGCGGTCACGTATTGCCCAAGCCTGACACCGACTTCGCCGAGCTTTCCCGACTTCGCCGCCATAATCGACGTGTGTTGAAGATCAATGTCGGCGAGATGCACAGCTGCTTCCGCGCCGCTGACAGCTGCCTGTAAAGAGGCTCGGTTGACGATGATTGCCGCTAGATTCTGTTTAGATACCTCAAGCGCCGCTTGGGCTTGGTTGACCGCAGCTTTCGCCTGATCGAGCCCTGCTTGAGCCGCGTCAGAATCGCTCGCTGTCGAAATGCCTTTTGCCAGCAAGTTTTCCACGCGGTCCCAAGACAATTGGGCGTGCTTTTCGGCCGCCTTGGCACTATCGATTTGAGCTTCGCTGGATGCGATGCTTGCTCGAGCGGAACGCTCCTGCTGCTGGGAATTCAACAAGGCGGCTCTCTGCCCTTCAAGCCCCGACCGCGCTTGTTCCAGTCGTTGAACGTATATCTGATCATCAATTTTCGCGATCAGCTGTCCCTCTTGCACAGTTTGGTAGTCCTTCACTGGCACGTTGGTGATGTACCCACTGACCTGAGGGCTGACGATCGTCACATAACCCTTCACGTACGCATTGTCGGTTGTTTCGACGGAAGTGTCGAAGGGCGGCAAATGCCATGCGTATAGCAAAAGCAGTACGCCGCCGATCCCGACGATCGCCGCAATCACTTCAAGTGGAGAACGAATTAGCTTGTTCATGCAAAGGGGTCTTTCACGCGGCTACGGCAGAAGATGCGGACGGCCTCGCGATCTTCGAGCGGACGAACTGATAGGCTAGGTGGGCGAGCATCATGAGGAGAGCGACTACGGCGATCGCTCCTGCAACGAGGAACGCGTCACCAAAAGCAAGGCTGTTGGCCTCTCGTGTTACCTGGGCTGACAAGAGTGACAGGCCTTCGCCATTCATCTGAACTGGGTCCCCAAGCACTTTTGCGTATGGAGCGACGAGAGTGCTCAGGCGGTTTGCGACAAGTGGATTGGTGAGAGTGATTTGTTCAGACAGGATGTTAGAATGGAACTTCTCACGTATCGTTATGAACGTTCCGTAGGAGGCCGTTGCAATCAGCGCCCCGATGACTTGGGTGAACATGAAAACCACAAAGAAGGTCACAACGTACGCAGGCCCTTTTGCAAAGGCGGAATTGAAAAAGTCAGCCAAAGTGGGCGGGACAAACATTGCCGACCCCATCGAAACGAGGGCCTGGCTGAGGTACATCTGCTCTGGGCGCGTTAGGCTCGTCGTTTGACTATCGAGAAACGCGCCTGTGGCGAGCATCACCAACGCGACTATCTGAATGCTTCGGCTGTATCCACGGTTCAGTAATGCCGCGCAGACGAATCCCCCAGTCACCGTGAACACCAGGATTATAACGTAGAGCATCTGGAGCTGATCGAAGAGCAGTCCGACGTTTTGGTACCACAGCATCACAATCGCGGATTGCTCACCTGCTAGGAGCCGGAAGATCAGCAGGATCCCGAAAATGTGGATGTTGCGCCACGACAGCAGCCACCGAAAATCGATCAATGGATGTTCGCGTCCGAGTTCGATCATCGCGGCGATGAACAACGATGCTACGGCGACAACCAGCGTGGTGCCGAGCCATGGTGCTTCGAACCACCAATAGGGACGACCCACTGAAAGCGCGACTGCGACGCAACCGTAGCCGATCGCAATGAACATGTAGCTGATGATGTCTGTGCGGACGATGACTTTGACGCGTGGAGGTGCGGTCAGCGGGAGGAGGAAGATGATTGGCAGAACGAACAGTGCAAGCGACATCTCCAATGTGTAGAGACCTCGCCATCCCCCAAAATCGATTAGTGTGGGCGAGACCAGCCGCGTCAATGGGGCCCCAAGCATCGAGTTCATCGTCACAAGACACAAGCCCACCGTTCCTCGCTTCTGGGGCGGGAAAATCTCGAGCATGTAAAGGAAACCCAACGTTGCAAGCGGGGCCGCAGCGATTCCGCTAAGGAAGCGCACGACGATTGCTGATTGGAGATCCGAGATAAAGAGGTTGAGGACTGACGCACCAATGAAGCACATGACGGCTACTTTGGCCAATGCGCGAACGCCGTACTGCATTCGGACCTTCACCAGGAGAATGCCCAAGCTGACGTTTGGGGCCATATAGGCGGCTGACAACCACGCCGCCTCTGTCGTTGTCGCAGCGATTGACCCTTGGATTTGGTTGAGGTTTGCAAGAGCCAGATTCATTCCCAACCCCTGGGTCAGGAAGAACATTACAGACGATAGGAAATAGAGAACCGATCGCCATGCAGGCATCTGCACGAACGGTGGTGGACTAGGGGGGGCCTCGGTGGAAGGTGTTTGATCCGCCGTGGTGACGACACCCCAGTTGTTCTTCTTCTGATCGTCTCTTTCCGTCTGGGTCTCCAGCGCTCCGGCGACGGCCATTGTCAGGCCACCGACGCCGGACGAAGGGATAGAAATCGATGAAGCGCCGCCACAACTTGTGCGCCTTCGCCGATCGCCGCACCGACCCTCTTTGTCGATCCAGATCTCACATCGCCAATGGCGAAAACGCCGTGAACCGAAGTTTCCAGCTCGGTTGCGGACGGAAATGCTTCCGTCGCGCCGGTCGTGACAAAGCCAGCTTGGTCAAGCGTGACGCCGCAACCCGTCAACCATTCGGTCGTTGGATCCGCGCCAATGAAAAGAAAGAGATTTCGCGTATCGACTTTCCGCTTTTGGCTGGATGCCTTATCGACAAGTGTCAATCCGGTCAGCCCAGAGGCATCACTGTGCAACTGGCCTATCTCGGTATTATAGTGCACGGTAACGTTCGGTGCCGATTGAATGCGATCAACGAGATAGCTCGACATACTTGCAGCAAGACTTTCACCGCGTACAAGCATTTGAACAGTCCGTGCGTGCGAGGAGAGGTAGACCACGGCTTGGCCAGCTGAGTTGCCGCCGCCTATCAGATAGACGTCTTGGTCTTTGCACAGATTGGCCTCGATTGGGGAGGCCCAGTACCAAACGCCGCGTCCTTCCAAGTCCTTCAAACCATCGATCTCGGGGCGGCGGTAATAAGCTCCGCTTGCGATGACGACAGACCTCGAACGGACTTCGTGGCCATCGGTGGTCTTCAAAACGAAATATCCCTGCGGTCGAGTGCAATCCAAAGATTTGATCTCGGTAGGGATCATCATTTCAGCGCCAAATTTCTGGGCCTGATTGTACGCACGAGCCGTTAGCGCAAATCCGGAAATCCCTGTCGGGAAACCAAAGTAGTTCTCAATCCGCGCGCTAGCTCCAGCTTGTCCACCAAACGATTTGGCGTCGCAAACTGCTACGCTGAGCCCTTCGGATGCCGCGTAAACCGCTGTCGAAAGTCCAGATGGGCCTGCTCCGATAACGGCAACATCGTAGTGGTTGCGGCTTGCTTCCGCCATCATCCCAAGGATCGAAGCTACTTTCTCCGTCGACGGATTCTCAAGTATTGTGCCGTCGGCGAGCACAACGAGTGGCAACGACGTGGAATTTGCGTGAGCGCGGCTCAAAAGTTCAGCTGCATCATCATCCTCTGAGGGGTCGATGGCGACAAAAGGATGCCCATTGCGCCTGAAGAATCCCTGCAGTCGCACGACGTCGTGATTGTCCCTCGATCCAATAATCGTCGGGCCGACGGTCGCACCCTCAATCAGGTTGACCCGTCTCAAGATCAAGGCCCTCATGATGCGTTCGCCGATCTCTGCATTGGCAATAAGAAGGGACCGAAGTCGATCGGGCTCGATCAACAGAGCCTGCGTTTCGCCTTCCGCATGACCATCCACCAAGGCTGTTCGGCCAGACAAATTTCCTGTCTCGCCCATAAACCCACCCGGGCCATATTCCGCGATCGGTGTTACTTGGCCGAAAATATTCTTGACCTCAACGGTGGCGTGTCCTTCGAGGAAGACAAAGAGTCCAGGGCTCTTTTCGCCAGCTTTCAAGATTGTCTCGCCATCTTGAAATGTTACGAGCTTTCCGAAGCCTTTGAGAATCTCAAGTTCATGTGGATTGAAAACCGGGAAAGTTTGCTCGTGCCTTGGACCCGTAGCGTTCAGTGGTGCGGTGTTTGACATCAATTGCTCCTGGGAATTAGCGGACGTTCACTCGGACAATCAATTTGCCGAAGTTGTTGCCTTCGAGGAGGCCGATCAGTCCGACTGGGGCATTCTCCAAGCCGTCGATGAAGTCCTCGCGATAGCGAATTTCTCCAGAGGCAACGGCTCCGCCGATCTCTCCAAGAAATGAGGGGTAAAGCTCTCCGGCGAATTCAGAGTTGATGTAGCCGCGCAGCGTCAGGCTTCTTGCCAAGACAGTATGCATGGTCTGGGCGAGAAGCGCTTGGCTATCCCCAGCTGGGAAGGAATTGTATTGAGAGATCAAGCCGCAGACGGGAACGCGAGCATAGGTGTTCAGAAGCGGGAGTACGGCCTGCCATACCGCGCCGCCCACATTTTCAAAATAGACGTCGATACCCTTCGGGCAAACCTCTGCCAGCTGCTGAGCAAAGTCAGCCGACTTATGATCCACAACTTCATCGAACCCGAACATCGATTTTGCAAATGCGCATTTCTCTTTGCCACCGGCAATCCCGACCGACCGCGCTCCGGCTCGTTTCGCAATCTGGCCCACTAAAGACCCGACGGGACCCGAAGCTGCGGCTACGACGACAGTATCGCCCTGCTTTGGCTTGCCGATCATTTTCATACCGCTATAGGCGGTGAAGCCGGGCATGCCAAGGACGCCGAGCGCGGTGGTGACGGGTGCCAAAGTGTCGTCGAGTTTTCGCAGGCCAGCCGCATCTGACACCGCGTGTGTTCTCCAGCCCGTCCTGGCCAGAACAACATCGCCTTCGCGGAAGTCGGGATGTTTGGATTCGAGCACGGTCGCGACGCCCGAACCTTCCATGAGGCCACCAACTGGTGTCGGTTCGGCATACGATTTCGCACCGCTCATGCGTCCCCGCATGTACGGATCAAGCGAGAGGTAGTCGGTTCTCAAGAGGAGTTGACCCGGGGAGATTGCCGGTAACGAGGTAGTCTCGAGCCGGAAATTATCCGTCGTTGGCCTCCCATCGGGTCGGGAAGCTAGAACGATTTGCGTAGCATCGATTCCACTCATGCCGAAGTCCTACTGGGTTCAGCCTGGACCTTCTAAGGAGGATTCCCGAGGTGCCGCTGCGGCGCATATAGCGACTGCAACAGGCACAACGCAACGAAAACTTCAAAAAATGAAGTAACCACTAAATATGATGCCATTAATGATGATGATCAGGTATAATCCCCCAAATCTCCGTCCTCGAATTGGGAGAAGTGCAATCGCGATGCAAGAAGAACGGCTGGGGTGCGATCCGCTCATCGTTGCGGAAAGCTGGAAAAGTGAGGGGCGACAGGTCGCTTTGGCGACGGTAATTTCAACGTGGGGTTCTGCGCCAAGGCCGATAGGCAGCCATCTTGCCATAGATGAGATGGGAAATTTCGAGGGTTCAGTATCTGGTGGTTGTGTCGAGGCCGCCGTGATTTTTGAAGCGCAAGAAGCGATTGCTGACGGCCGTTCGCGCGTTGTGGACTTCGGCGTTGCTGATGAGACGGCATGGCGCGTTGGGTTGTCATGTGGCGGTCGTATCAGCGTTTACGTCGAAAGGATCGACTGATGAAGCTGTCCGATCTGGCACGTATCAATGCAGCTAGGAGTCAGCGACAGAAGGTCGTGACTCTTACCAATCTGGCAACTGGAGAACAAAGCGTTCTGATCGGGCAGGACGCCTTTGAATATGAGCTGAGCGCGTTAGAGTCTATGCCCCAGATTGGAGGTAGCCCCGACAATCCTTCGCGAGAGCATTCCAGCTTTGTGAACGTCTACCAACCCAACCGTCGAATTGTCGTTATCGGCGCTGTGCACATAACGCAGGCGCTGGCAGCAATGGCGCAGATTGCTGAGTTTGATGTCGTAGTCGTAGACCCGAGAACCGCTTTCGCAACGCCGGAGCGTTTCCGAGGAGTCAACGTCGTTGCTGAATGGCCCGAAGACGCTTTTCGAACACTATCGCTGGACGAATTTACCGCGCTCGTCGCTTTGAGTCATGACCCAAAAATCGATGACTTTGCCATAGCTACGGCGCTGCGACAGGAATGCTTCTATGTCGGCGCTCTGGGAAGCCGGAAGACTCACGCGAAACGCTTGGAGCGGTTGGCGGCGCAGGGCGTGGCAGCGTCGGATCTTGCGAGAATTCGCGGCCCCGTCGGCGTCGACATTGGTGCGAAATCGCCATCCGAGATCGCCGTGGCCATTCTTGCCGATTTGATTAACGCCTGGCGTCAGCCGAGTAGGGCCTTGGCATGAGATTCGGCCTGAAAGATACGCGGGACGCTATCGACAGCATTCTTGCACATGCGGTGAAAACCGCGAACCGGTCGTTTGCTAAAGGAGTAATCCTTAACCAGAGCGCCGTAGACGCGTTGCTAGCCGGTGGCGTAGCTACGTTGACTGTCGCAACCCTGGAAGATGGAGACGTGCCGGAAAATGACGCCGCCGACGCGCTTGCGCATGCTCTGGGTACTTCGGGCGTGCGGATTTCGCGTGCGGCAACGGGCAGGGTGAATTTTTACGCGAAAAAGAGCGGAGTTTTCTGGCCTGACAAAGGAGCCGTTGATCTCTTCAACAGTGTCGATCCCGGGATTACTCTGGCAACTTTGGCTGAAGGCAGATCCGTTCACAGCGGTGAGATGGTCGCCACAATCAAAATCATACCTCTTGCGGTCACCAGCCGATCGATAAGCGCGACGCTCGCTGTGCTTGGCGATCGCGAGGTGTTTTCGGTGAAGGAGTACCTGAGCCACGACGTCGTGCTCATCTCGACATTGCTTCCTAATCTAAAGCTATCCGTTGTCGGAAAGACGACACGGAACCTTTTGCGCAGGCTCGAAAGTTCGCAGAGTAGGTGAGCGAGTGAGCGGGTCTCTGATCACAATCCATATGCTTTGGCCGCGCAGATCCAGAAGGCATTGAAGATGGGGTCGCCGAGGCCGCGCTTGATTGTCGCGTTCGGCGCATCTGCTGTCACGGACGAGCGTGACGTTATACCGGAAGCCATTCGCCTCGCCGGTGGACGGGTGATACGAGTTGGGATGCCTGTCGATCCAGGCAACTTGCTGGTGCTTGGGGAGGTCGAGGGCGTGCCAATCATAGGAGCGCCAGGGTGCGCACGAAGCCCAACAGAAAATGGTTTCGATTGGGTTCTCAACAGAGTGCTGACGGGCGAGCGGCCTGACTCAATTCATATTGCTGGCATGGGGGTAGGGGGTCTCCTCAAGGAAATTCCGACACGCCCAAGCCCGCGCCAACAAGTCCACTTTGCAAAACCGTCGATATCAGTCGCCGCTGTGCTTCTTGCAGCAGGCACCTCGAGCCGCATGGGGGACGTCGGCAAGCACAAGCTCCTTGCGACGTTCGATGGTGTGCCGTTGGTCCGACGCTCGGCTTTGGCCGCCTTACACAGCAACGTCGCAAGACTCCATGTGGTGACGGGCTGCCGAAGCGATGAGATCGAACGGGCTCTCGAAGGGCTTGAACTGGAGTTGGTCCATAATCCACTGTTTGCCGATGGGATATCAAGCTCTCTGGGTTGCGGGATTGCCCGAGCGATCGACGAGGATCCAGACGGCGTTCTGGTCCTGCTCGCTGATATGCCGAATGTCACCTCAAGCGATATCTGCTTGTTGATCCGCAGCTTCAACGACGCAGGTGGATCAGCGGTAGTTCGGGCCAGTGCGCAGGGCAAACGCGGGAACCCGGTGATTATCCCTCGGAGCCTATTTTCCGAGGTCTTGGCCCTACAAGGCGACGTGGGCGCAAGACATGTCATTGAGAACACCGGCCATGACATCGTGGATGTCGAAATCGGTGCTGCCGCGCTCTTGGATGTCGATACGCCGGAAGCGCTTGCGAATGCCGGGGGCGCGTTTAGCGAGCACGCGTAGCAACGCCGCGCTCAAAAGCGGTCCCAGCAAGTTTGACAAATTAAAACACATGTTTTAAACACTTGTATGACTGAGGAGGAGCTGATGTCATATTTCATTCGCCAGATGGCGCATGCGCTGTTTCGGGAGCCTCTGCGAAGCGGAAGCGCTGAACTGGGCGGGCTGTCCCAATGAGCGACAAGGCGTCGGTCGGCCACCTTTCAAACGGCCCGTTCTCTGTTGGAATCAGCGTTCCCCGGCTCAACGCGGAGGGCTTTGTCCGTGGAGAGTCTGTATATTCCGCCGACATCATTCCGGAAAACGCCTTGCGGCTTCGGCTGGTGAGAAGCGTCCATCCAAGAGCGAGAATTCTCCGTGTCGACACTTCGGCAGCCGAGAAAGTCCCCGGCTTCGTCACACTGGTGACCGCGCATGAAATGTGGCCGCTCACCGAGCCAACCCCGTCTCGGTTCTCAAAAGATCGCTTCCCTGGACCTCTCGATGTTCGCCCTCTAGCTCGCGATGAGGTTCGCTATGTCGGGGAGCCAATCGTCGCGATTGTTGCCGATAGCGAAGCCAGCGCACGGTTGGCGGCAGACAAGGTGGTTATCGAATATGAGATCCTTCCGCCGCTTCTAGATCCGTCGGGTGCGATTACCTCGGATACATTTGTGCATCCATTGTGGAAAACGAACGTAGCCGCACACGACGTCATTCGCGTTGGCAATCCGGAGTCCGCATTTTTCGAGAGCGACGTCATCACGGTATCGGGTGAGCTTTCTGTGGACTGCTCAACGAGTGCGCCAATGGAAATGCGATCTTATGTGGCTCACTGGGATCCGAGATCGGCACGATTGAAGGTCGAGGGAGCATTTCAAATGCCTCATCCCTCGCGCTGGACCATCGCACACGCACTCCGTCTAAAGGAGAGCCAGGTTCAGATCGTAGCGCCCAACATTGGCGGTACCTTTGGTCTGAAGATGGTGGGTCACCCAGAAGAAGTTCTGGTGGGGTTCCTCGCAATGAAGACACGTCGTCCGGTCGCGTTTGTTGAGGATCGGGACGAGTGCTTTCTGGCGCGAGGCCGTGAACAGAAGCATTCCTTTCAGATCGCAGCAAAGCCAGACGGCCAGATTGTCGCGTTTCGTGACCGGATGGTTGCCGACATTGGTGCTGTCGGCGCTGGAGGAGGTTGGCAGATGGCCCTCGTGGCCGCTGCAGTGATGCCGACCGTCTACAGGATCGAGAACTGTCTGATTGATTGTTATCTCGCCACGACCAACAAATCCCCATGGCAAGGGATCAGGGGATACGGCAAGGAGATTGGAAACCTTGTTGTCGAGCGAGCCATCGAGCTGCTGGCACAAGAACTCGGCATGAGTTCCAACAGCCTACGTCGGAAAAACCTGGTTCCTTCGGAAGCGTTCCCGTATCGGCTTCCGTCGGGAATGATGGTCGATAGCGGCGACTACGAGCCTGCACTGGACGAAATTGAGGAAATGACTGCTCGGTGGGTGCAAGACGTACCGACAGCGGACGATGAACATATCATTGGTCGCGGATACGCGTTCGAACTGACACCCGAGGGAGCAGCGTTTCCCGGCGCGGTTCCAAGCGGCTTTGAAACCGCGACCGTGAAGGTTGATCCAAGCGGTGAGATAACCGTGCTAGCAAGCATAACGTCCCCTGGTGGCGGCAATGAGACTGGCCTGGCGCAGCTCGTTGCGGACGTCTTTGGCGCTCCGCCGTCCTCGATCACGATCCGGCAAGGTGATACTGATGTCACGCCATTCGGTGGTGGAAATAGTAGTAGCCGAAGCCTCATGCTCTGTGGTGCCGCAGCAGTCTCCGCTGCGCAGGACGTCAGAACAAAGTTGGCAAGGTGTGCTGCGAACCTGCTGAAATGTGAGCCTACCCATATCGCGTTTCACGACGGTGAAGTCTTTTCAACTTCGGCATCCGACAGCCGATTGCCGTTCCCAGCCGTCGCGCTCGCGGTCTACACGCATCCCTTTACTTCGGGCGACGGAGTGGAGTTGCCACTTCAATCGACGAAAAGCTACAAGGCCCAGAACGTAAGGCATTCGCCAGATGAGCACGGCCGTATCAGCGCCTACCCATCATACCCCTATTCTGTACATGCTGCGGAGGTCGAGGTGTCTCGGGACACTGGAGTTGTCCGTGTCCTAAAATACTCGGTGGTTCATGACTGTGGCACCGTGATCAATCCTGCATTGGTCGACGGCCAAATGCGTGGCGCTGTCGTCATGGGTATCGGTGCTGCGCTCTGGGAGCGCATGCAGATGGGCGAGAGCGGTCATAAGATAACCGACCGCCTAAAGAACTATCTCCTTCCTCGGGCGTCAGACATTCCTCCAATAGAGATCGGGCATCGGGTCACGCCGAGCGCCTTTCACCCACTTGGTATGAAAGGGGCTGGGGAGTCGGGTGTCGGTGGCGCGATGGCTGCAGTCATCAACGCCGTAGGGAATGCCATCGGTCCAGCAGCGGCTCGAAGACTCAATGCTGTCCCGGCAACCCCAGAGCGGGTGTTGGATGCGATGATTGGCGGGCGATCATGATAGCTAATCCATTCAGCTATTCAGCGCCGGAGACCATCGAAGAGGCGGCTTCTCTGCTCGCCAATTTCGACGGCGATGCGATGGTCATCGGCGGTGGAACAATGCTTGTTCCGGCCATGACAAGAGGGGAGTCTAAACCGGAGCTGCTCGTCGATTTGCGCCGGATCGGCCTGAAGCAAATCTCCCTGGAGACCGCTGACATCGTGATTGAGGCGCGAGTAAGCTACGACGATGTCCTTTCCTCGGCCTTGATTGCTAAGGAAGCTCCGCTGTTGGTCCACATGGCGTCGGGCGTTACCGGGGGCCGGAGCATAACGGGACAGGGAACACTCCTCGGGTCGGCATGTTTTGCCAATCCGGCATCCGACGTACCCGTATGCCTGGCTGCACTCGGGGCCAAAATCAGACTTGTCGGCGTTGAGGGTATCCGCGACGTCCCGATGGCAGAGTTTTTCCTTGGCGGATTTCTGACGTCTCGCAGGAATGATGAGGTTGGTGTCGCTTTGATCCTTCCACGTCCACGGGGGCGAGTATCAAGCTCTTATAGAAAAGTGAAGCCGAGCGGTAGCTCGTGGCCGATCATCACCGTCGCGTGCGTCGTAGAGCTAACAGCAGAGGGCACCTCCACCAGCTTGGCCATAGGTGGACTGGATTCCACGCCGTTGCAGATATCTGCCAATGGCGTCTTATCACCGCGAGACCAGGAGGGGTTGGTGTCCAAGCTCGTTTCGATGATGAGGGAGCCTTGGGAAGACGCACTCGCTGACGCCGAATATCGCCTGCGAGTTGCTCCCGCAATCGCGCTCAGGGTCATGCGCGAAGCCATTGGAGAGCACCATGACTAAGGACGCTGTCACACTTTCAGTCAATGGTTCTCAACGAGAAATCGCTAGCGATACCCGTCAGCTACTGGTCGACGTGCTCCGCGAAGATCTCGATCTCAAAGCAACTCACGTCGGCTGCCTCAGCGGGGACTGCGGCGCATGTTCGGTATTGGTCGATGGCGAGGTCCGAAAGTCATGCCTCAACCTCGCCGTTAGCATGCAAGGTGCGGATATCCGGACACTCGACGGTTGGGCCGACAACGTTCTGGCGCGACTTCAAGCGGCGTTCATTTCTACCAACGCCTTTCAATGCGGCTTTTGCACCTCCGGGATGCTGATGGCCGCTTACGACCTTCTTCGAAGAAATCCACGTCCCGACACCCTCGAAATTAGGAAGGCGATCAGCGGCAACCTGTGTCGTTGCACAGGTTACGAGCCGATCATTCGAGCCATCCAACAAGCAATAGATGAATGAACGGAGATAGCATGACGGAGACAGTTTTTATTGCAGGCCGCGAGTTGCGAGTTCTGGACCTAAGTGACAGGCTCGAGAACGCTACAGCCGATTTTGAGCCTACTCCCCATCACATTGGATATCTGACGCCAGAAAATTCCCCCAGTGTTGTGAAGGAAAAACGTGGGATACCGACCGACGTGTGGCCGAATGGCCTTGGCTGGTCGTCCGAGATCACGACTATGCCAACGCATTCTGGCACTCATGTAGATGCACCCTCGCATTACGGTCCGCGCGTCGATGGCAAGCCAGCACGCACAATCGACGAAGTCCCGTTGCGTTGGTGCATGAGCGACGGCCTCGTTCTGGATTTCTCGAGCTTTGCTCCTGGCTATGGCATCACGGCTACAGACATCGAAAACAAGCTCGCGGAAATCGAATACTCGCTCAAGCCGTTCGATATCGTTCTGATCAGGACTGATGTCTCGAGGCGCTTCAAGGAGCCCGGGTACGAGAACCTTCATCCCGGCCTAACGCGTGCTGCGACGGAGTATCTCGTCGACCGTGGCGTAAAACTCATCGGTATTGATGCCTGGGGGCTGGATCGCCCTTTCGAGGCGATGCTGGCCGATCCGAGGGATTCCCCTTCTCACTTCTGGGAAGCTCATTTGCTGGGACGCGAGAAGGAATATTGCCAGATCGAAAAGCTCTGCAACTTGGCCGACATCCCGAGACCTAGCGGTTTCACCGTGTTGGCACTGCCCATCAAGCTCGCCGATGCCAGCGCGGGCTGGTCGCGAGTGGTGGCACTCATCGACGATTAATCAAACCATCTTCAGGAGGAGGATGAAATGGGAACTCAAACTGCATCTCAGATGGCGACCGCCCGCAAGACGGCGATTGCCAGCCTGATTGGAACGTGCATCGAGTGGTACGACTTCTACATTTACGGAACGGCCGCTGCACTTGTCTTCAGCACGCTCTTCTTTCCGTCGTACGATGCAACGGTTGGAACGATGCTTTCGTTCGCGACATTCGCGATCGGCGCATTGATGCGACCTCTGGGAGGGCTGATCTGCGGCCATTACGGCGACAAAGTCGGCCGCAAGTCTATGCTGGTGATCACACTGCTTGGGATGGGATTGGTCACGTTCCTGATCGGCCTTCTGCCGACCTACAATCAGGTTGGCATCATCGCCCCAATCCTCTTGATCATTCTTCGAATGCTGCAGGGTGTCGCCTTTGGTGGTGAGTGGGGCGGAGCCGTGCTGATGGCGGTCGAACATGCCCCAAAGGAGAAGAAAGGCTTCTTCGGAAGTTTCCCGCATATGGGTTCGCCGATTGCGCTCTTCCTGTCCACGGGAACGTTCGCGCTGCTCGCGCTTCTCCCAAAGGAGGACTTCATGTCATGGGGCTGGCGCGTGCCATTTCTTCTCAGCGCTCTCCTCGTCGTGGTCGGCCTGGTGCTTCGCCTTCAACTCTTTGAGTCTCCGGACTTTCAGAAGGTTCTTGATAGCGACAAAGTTGTCGAGCGACCCGTAGTCGAGGTCTTCCGTAAGCATTGGTGGCAGATCGTAATTGGCGTCTGCGTTGCGGTTGGCCCAATTGTAGCCTTCTACGTTCAGACATTGTTCGTCGTTTCGTACGCCACCCAATCGGCGGGGATAGGCCGAGATGTCGTCCTGAAAGCCGTCCTGATCGGATCTGCTGTCGAACTCGTCCTACTGGGTGTCTTCGCATGGCTCTCAGACATAATCGGTCGAAAGCCGGTCGCACTCTTCGGCGCGGGCTTTACCGCCGTAACAGCCTACCCTTTCTTCCTGCTCGTTGATGGTGGAACGCTTGCGAGCGTGTCCGCTGCGGTCTGCTTGGCCATGGTTGGCATCTCGGCGATCTACGCGGTTCTTCCCGCCTACCTGGCCGACCTCTTTGAGCCACACGTCCGATACAGTGGGATTTCTGCCTCCTTCACCATCGCATCGGGTGTTCTCGGCGGCTTCACGCCAGCGATTGCCACTGCGTTGTATGCATGGTCGCAGTCCTCGGTACCAGTAGCGGTTTATCTGGGCATAATAAGTTTGGTTAGCTTCTTCGCCGTGCTCGGTGCGAAGCAGCGAGGTCTTATGTCCCAAGCGCCGTCCCAGCCGTCTACGCTCAGAAGCGTGAACTGACGTCACAACTATCTACTCTGGGGCCAGCCGCGACCGCAGCTGGCCTCAGAGCCGTTCAAGGCGATTTCGTTGCAAAGCAGGGGCGGGTTCTGTATGAAATGCCCGCAGTGGATGAGGGACCCTGACCGGGAGCGACATGGATAATCAACGGGATTTCACTATCGGCTCGGAAGTATCCGACCGAATCCTGGAGACAGCTGAATCGCTGTTCGCTCGTAAGGGGTTTGGCGTTTCTCTCCGAGAAATCACCGCAGCGGCTGACGTGAATGTCGCTGCTGTGAATTACTATTTCGGCTCTAAAACCAAGCTCACCGAAGCGGTGTTCGACCGCCTTTCCTCTCGCGTGAACTCTGAACGCCTCGCCGCGCTCGAGGCGTTGATCGCGAGCGCGAAGGATGGTGATATCAGGCCAGACGTCCGCGATATCATCAAGATCTTTGTGAAGCCGTATCTTTATCCTGCGGAAAAGGGTCAGCTCCTGGCGCGGCTCATATTGCAGCACCGGATTGAGCGCTCAGCGCTGACAAGTACCATCATTCAACGCCACTTTGATCCAATGGCGTCCAAGTTCATCGAGGCGTTAAGCTTCGCGACGCAGGCACCAAGGACGGAATCCTTTTATTGGCGTTATGTGTTTATGGTGGGCGCGATCGTTCTCACTGTCACGGACGTAGGTCCGGGCAGCCGCCTGGAGAGGCTGTCCGACGGGAATGTCCGAGCAGGAGTCGAGGCTATGGAGCGTGAGGTTGTCGACTTTCTCGTCGGCGGCATGACCGCAGATACTGCCGGTTGACCGGCGTCAGTGCGCTTTGAGCGCGATTTCGAATTCGGCTTCAGTTTTAGCCACGACTTCGTCGATCTTGATTCCGGGCGCAAGTTCTATCAACTCAAGCCGCGTAGGACCTGATCGAGCCACTTGAAACACTGCTAGATCGGTAATGATGAGATCGACGACCCGGCTTCCGGTAAGGGGCAGGCTGCATCGTTCTTTGATTTTTGGACTGCCCTTTGCCTCATGTTCCATAAGGACAACGACGCGTTTGACGCCAGCGACGAGATCCATCGCTCCGCCCATACCCTTGGCCATTTTGCCCGGGATCATCCAGTTCGCGAGGTCGCCATTACGTGAAACCTCCATTGCGCCAAGGATAGACAAGTCTATGTGACCTCCACGGATCATGGCAAAGCTGTCGGCGCTGGAGAAGTAGCTGGTCATCGGCAGCTCGGTGATCGTCTGCTTTCCCGCGTTGATGAGATCAGCGTCTTCCTTTCCCTCTTCTGGAAAAGGCCCCATTCCCAACATTCCGTTTTCGCTTTGCAGCCTTACTGTCAGGCCATTGGGGATATAGTTTGCGACTAGGGTTGGGATACCGATGCCGAGGTTGACGTAGAAGCCATCGTGGATTTCTTGTGCCGCTCGTGCGGCCATCTGTTCGCGAGTCCAGGCCATTGTAGCTCCTCAGGCGACACTTTTGGTGATTACGGTACGCTGCTCAATCCGCTTGGCCGGGGAGGACACATGAACAATTCTGGAAACAAAGATCCCGGGAGTATGGACATGATCGGGATCGATGGATCCTGCTCGGTCTAGAAACTCGACCTCCGCTACGGTGTGTTTGGCAGCCGTGGCCATTATCGGGTTAAAGTTTCGGGCAGTCTTCCGAAACACCAGATTGCCTTCGTCGTCAGCGCGATAGGCGTGAACGATAGCTAGGTCCGCGAACAGAGACCGCTCAAGGACGTATGTCTCACCGTCGAACTCTTTCGTTTGCTTTCCCTCGGCCACGACGGTGCCGACGCCCGTCTTTGTGTAGAATGCCGGTATTCCGGCCCCTCCGGCACGGATGCGCTCCGCGAGAGTGCCCTGAGGCGTGAATTCGACCTCCAGCTCGCCTGCCAGGTACCGGGAGGCGAAAAGCTTATTCTCCCCGACGTAAGACGAGATCATTTTTCGAATCTGACCGGATTCTATCAACTGCCCCAAGCCGACACCGTCTATCCCGGCGTTGTTGGATATAACGGTGAGATCTCGTGCACCTGAGGCCCTTACGGCGTCAATAAGAGCTTCCGGTATGCCGCATAGGCCAAACCCTCCGCTCATTATCGTCATTCCATCGCAAAGCAATCCCGACAGGCTCTCCGCAGCCGAGCTATAGATTTTTGTCATGTTCAAGTTCCATGCTGCGGAGGGACTAGCGGGCCTGTGTCACCACAACCGTCTGCTCAATTCGCCCGAAGATGGAGTGCTGTTTGGGGTCCAGCATTTCAATGCGAACGACGTCTCCATCACGCAGGTACGGAGTCTTTGGCTCGCCTTGGAGAATTGTTTCGACCATGCGAATTTCTGAGATGCAGGAATAACCCGCACCACCGTCCTGGATCGGCTTTCCCGGGCCGCCGTGATTGTCTCGGTTGGAAACCGTTCCAGAGCCAATAATCGTTCCCGCGACGAGCGCTCTTGTTCGGGCGGCGTGTGAGATCAAGTCGGGGAAATCGAAGGTCATCTCCTTACCAGCATTCGGTTTGCCGAATTGAGAGCCATTCACATAGCTCAGCAGAGGGAGGTGTAGCCTAGCTCCGTCCCAATCGGTCCCGAGTTCGTCAGGCGTTACGGCGATCGGCGAGAAAGCCGAAGCCGGTTTAGATTGGAAAAAGCCAAACCCTTTGCCGATCTCTTGAGGGATGAGATTTCTCAGAGAGACGTCATTTACGAGCATCACGAGCTTGATAGCTCTCGCGGCAATCTCTCTACCAGCGCCAGCTGGGACGTCGTCCACGATGACGGCTATTTCGCCTTCGAAATCGATACCCCAAGCTTCGTCGCCTGCAGGGATATCGCCTCTCGGGCTGAGAAACGTGTCAGAGCCACCTTGGTACATCAGTGGATCGGTCCAGAAACTGTCGGGCATCGTGGCATTGCGAGCTTTGCGAACAAGCTCGACATGGTTGACGTAGGCTGAGCCATCAGCCCATTGAAATGCCCGGGGGAGCGGGCTTGAGCATGCCGTCTCGTCGAACGGAAAGCGCGATCCTTCTGACCTGTTGAGGCGATCGTATTTTTCCCTGAGTTTCGGCTCAGCGTCTTTCCAATCGTCCAAGGCGGACTGCATGGTCGCGTAGACGTCGGAAGCATCGGTTGCCCATTCGTTGTCCCGACTGACGACAATCAAGCGGCCATCGCGGCCTGACTTCAAGCTGGCAAGTTTCAAGGCTTCCTCCTCCTTGGTCCGATAGCGGGGGCGGTAGAAATCAACCGAAATCCGCAAAGATAAGTCAAACATATGTTTCAATCGCGTGTTTGAAGTCAAGTATTTTCGCATTTCTGATGATTTTTGGCATTTTTGGGCGCTATCGCGGGCTGCCGTCGCTCGACCCACCCCCCGATTTCAGATAATCATGGAGCTGAAAATACACGCGTCTCCATTGCAGGGTGACGTCAAAAAAACGAATAGATTCAGTAGGGGTGAGGGATGCGGTATCCCGCAGCGGAAACTGCCGAGAAGCACGAGCGGATCCTAAATCAGGCAGCTAAACTCTTTCGAGAGCGTGGCGTCAGCGAAGTGTCGGTTAACGACCTCATGAAGGCTGCTCAACTTACTCACGGATCTTTCTACCATCACTTCGACTCAAAGCAGCATTTGGTCTCGGACTGCGTGGATTACGTGAATACGTCCGCCCTACAGCGCATCGCAAGCAATGAGCCCACCAAGGAAGGCCGAGCCAAGTTCGCCTCGTCGTACCTCAGTGCAGAGGCTAGAGATAATCCAGGCGCTTATTGTCTCATGTCATCTTTGGTCTCCGAACTGACGCGCGATCCCTCCGCGCGTCCTGCTGTTACCCGATACATTGGCGCATTTATCAATAAGATAGCTACGCATTTCCGCTGGCCACGAAGTAGTGACCCGCGCCGGAAGGCAATTCGAATGACGGCGTCCCTCGTTGGGGCAATGGTCCTCGCGCGTGCCGTGGACGACGAAGCTTTCTCGAAAGAGATTTTGGAAGAAGTCATCGGGCAGCTGTCCGGCGATTTCTGACGCTATTGAGGGGGCGATCGGTCGTTCTGACCAGCCCCCAAGCGAAGCTATCTTTGGGCTTGAAGCTTCAGAAATTGAAGCTATAACGAGGCGTCACGATATGGTGGACGCCCCGCAGGTCGTGCAAGTCGGAATGCCGACGTCGACCTAATCCAGTTCCTTCCAGCTCCGATCTCGCTCATTAGGCTGCTGCGATAACGCCGGGTGCGCTTTCCAAATCGTCGACGCCGAAAGTTTCATCGATAACCTCCGCACTCCGAGGGAAGGTACCTAGATGCTCACACTGTATTTCCACGCCACGCCGAACTCAATGAAAGCCGCTCTGTTGATTCAAGAGCTTGAGCTGCCGGTTGAGATCAAGCCAATTGATATCTTCAAAGGGGAGCAACACTCCGAAGCGTTCCGGCTGATTAATCCGAACGCAAAAGTGCCCGCCATAGTCGACAGCGATGTAACCGTTTTCGATTCCCACGCCATCCTTCTCTACCTTGCGGAAAAGCACGGGAGATTCCTGCCGACCGGCGCAAAAGAGCGGGCGGCAGCCCTGTCATGGCTCGAGTTCATTGCGAGTGGGCTTTCGCCGTTTTCGGGTCAGGCTGTCCACTTCCTCCATTTTGCTCCTGGCGATCTCGAATATGCGAAGAACCGATATCTCAAGGAAGTGGAGCGTCATTATCGCGTTCTGGATGAACGTTTCGCCACGAATGAGTTTCTCGCTGGCTCCGAATACTCGATAGCGGATATGGCTCTATGGGGTTGGGCATCGATCGCCGGATTTATATTCGGCGAGAAAGGGTTGCAGGACTACCCGAATGTTCAACGCTTCATGGATACCATTGCTCAACGCCCGGCTGCTGCTCGCGCTTTGGCGATGAAGGAGAATCTGACCTTCAAGTCCGAAGTAGACGAGGAAACCTTACAGGCGCTGTTCCCTCAAAATAAGGCCGCGTAGCCCGATCCTCGCGGATTGACAGAGCAATTGCGATCCATCAAGGATGCTCAAGCATGATGGCTATCATGCTTGAGCATCCAACCGAGAGATTTCGATGGATTTGGACGTAGCGGTACGAACGGCATCCCCAGAACAGGATGTGCGCAAGTCGACACGGAAAGAATGGCTTTCTGTGTTTGCTGTAGCACTTGGAGCGTTTTCCTTGGTCACCACCGAGTTTCTCCCAGTGGGGCTACTCCCCGAGGTAGCTAGAACGCTTGATGTGTCGCTGGGAAGCAGCGGTCTGATGATAACCGCTCCGGGGATGATTGCTACGATGGCGGCTCCCACTATATTAATCGGTACCAGGGAGGCAGACCGTCGCTCGGTCATGTTAGCCTTAAGTGGCCTGCTATTCCTTTCCAATTTGGCAGCAGCAATTGCGCCGAACTTTCTGGTGTTGTTGATAGCGAGGGCATTGCTCGGCATTTGTCTCGGAGGGTTCTGGACAGTTGCCCTGGCGACTAGCGGTAGCCTTGTCCGGGCGCAAGACTCCTCCCGTGCGATGTCTATCGTTTTTTCAGCCGTCACTGCGGCTACGGTTATCGGAGTGCCTCTCGGGACCTATTTCGGTTCTATCTCGACGTGGAGGGCATCGTTCGTGGCGACCGCTGTTCTTGTCGCCATCGCCTTCGTCGGACAGTTGGTATTCTTGCCATCACTTGTACCGCAAAGCCGTCAAACCTGGTCGGCCATCCGCTCTGCCCTGGTGTCTCGTGGTACACTGTTGAGCCTTATTGCTACGGCTCTGATAATCGCCTCCCATCTTGCCGCATACACATATATTGCGCCCTTCCTGATCAATAGCGTTGGGATGCCTCCACTGTCGATTCCTTGGGTTCTTTTGGGATTCGGAGCGATCGGCTTCATTGCCAACCTCAGCGCACCGTCATTTCTAGCCCGAAACGCCTTTGGTGTTTATCTTACGCTGGTCGTTCTGTTCGCGGCCTGTTTTCTTGCTCTGCCGTTCACTGCGGGGTCGCTTGTTACGACACTGATAATCTTGGTGGTCTGGGCCGTTTGCAACGGTGCCGTCTTGTTGGGCATGAACTCTTGGGTGCTACGTAGGTCCCCAGAACATGCGGAAGCGGCCTCGGCATTGTTTGTAAGCACGGTGCAGATAGGGATTGCGTTCGGTGCAATATCGGGGGGCGCTGTAGTGGATGTTTTTGGAGTGCCTGCCAACTTCGTTCTCGCGCTCCTGCTCGCTGCGCTAACGGCTCTACCGCTCATCGCTGAGCGGAGCAAACTCTGACGAAAAGGAAACACACATGCTCAACTTCAAGACGGCATTGGTTATAGGCGCGGGACCGGGCATCAGCGCGTCATTGACGCGCTTGCTGACAGCGGCGGGCGTGAACGTTGCAATGGCGGCTCGCAACGTAGACAAGCTCGGCGACCTCGTGAAGGAGACCGGGGCGAGAGCATTTCCAATCGTTGACGCCGCCGACCCGTTCTCGGTCGAGCAACTTTTTGACGAAGTAGACGAAGCTATCGGTGCACCGGATATTGTCGTCTATAATGCGAGCGCAAGGGCTCACGGTCCTTTGGCAGAGTTGAACCCCGCTGATGTCCACCGGGCGCTCGACATTACAGCGTTCGGCGGCTTCTTAGCTGTGCATCACGCCGCCCGAAGAATGGTCGATCAGGGGCACGGAGCTATCCTGCTTACGGGCGCTTCCGCATCCATCAAAGGTTTTCCCCAGTCAGCTGCGTTCGCGATGGGGAAATTTGCCTTGCGGGGACTTGCTCAGAGTGCTGCACGCGAACTTGGTCCCAAGGGCATACACGTAGCGCATTTCATCATTGACGGCGGAGTTAGGAAGGTCGGGGCCAGCGACCAAAACGACGGATTGCTCACACCTGACGCGATCGCTCAGACGTACCTGGACGTGCTCAAACAACCTCGTGACGCCTGGTCGCAGGAAGTCGATTTGAGACCTTGGGCCGAAAAATTCTGATCTTTATCCAGGCAGCGCTCTGAGGCGTCTCGATCACATAAACTGTGGAATAGAGCCTGATACCCATCAGGTATCTGTAGAAGGAAATTTTGAATGAAGACTGTTCGCTTTCACAAGACGGGTGGCCCTGAAGTCCTGATTTACGAAGACGTTCCAGACCCGACACCCGGCCCAGGTCAGGTGCTCATCAAGGTCGAAGCGGTGGGGGTCAACTTCGCTGACGTTCTGAGGCGTCGTGGGGATCCTTACCCGATGCCATCGCCGGTGCCATTTACCCTGGGCGGCGAGATTGCCGGAACTGTTGAAGCTCTTGGGGACGGGGTCTCAGCTCTTTCTGTGGGAACGCCGGTCTACGTTACCTGCAGAGAAGGTGGTTACGCACAATACATTGTTGTGCCCGCTGAAACTGTCGTCCCGCTTCCGCAGGGCATTTCGCCAGCTGAAGCGACCACCCTTGTTATTCAGGGCCTGACCGCCGTTTTCGCCATCAAGGAAAATGGCCGGTTCGTCAAAGGGGAGACCGTGCTGATCGAGGCGGCAGCTGGCGGAGTTGGTTCGTTCGCGGTGCAACTGGCGAAGGAATATGGCGCTGGGAAGGTCATCGCAGCGGCCAGCAGTGAAGAGAAACGACAGTTCGCCCTCGATCTCGGCGCTGACCTCGCCGTCGACTACACTGATCCAAATTGGGCTCAAGCCGTCAAGGATATGACCGACGGCAAAGGAGCCGACATAATTCTGGAAGTAGCTGGCGGGCAGACCGTTTTCCAAGCCCTGGACGCCTTGGCACCGTTCGGGCGGATGGTTGTGTACGGTATGGCGAGCGGAGAGGCCGTTCAGGTCGATCCCCAGGCCTTGGTTATTGAAAACCAGTCGATCACCGGCTTTTACATTGGCGGCTATTTCCGGAGGAAGCCTGAACTTGTGAAGGCAGAGATCGCGGAACTCGTTGGGCTGGTGGGGCAGGGCCGACTGAAACTACCCGTCGGAACTGTGCTTCCTCTTTCTGAAGCCGTAAAAGCCCATCAGTTGCTTGAAGGACGGAAGACGACAGGGAAAATGGTTCTCGAGCCGTGGGCGGCATGAAAGTGTTGGGCGGACAGGAATGCCCGCCCAACTTCCCGCCATATCGAGGTCCAAAGCAAAGTTAACGGGAGGGCGTACTGACAGCGCCCGACCTATGATCCCACAGTGGGTAGCACAAAGGTCGAGTTATAAAACCAGGCTGTGTTAGCGAGCGCGAAATACATCGTGCGGTTCCAGCCGTTCACATCGAAACCTGAGCTCGCAGCGCCTTCCACAAGGTATGCTCGAAAATCCTCGGCCAAGAGATTTCTCAAACTTCCCCTCCGAGCATCTATGACCTTCGCGAGCTCCGCGCCTGCTTGTACGCCAAACCGATAGCCGAGATCATAGTCTTCGAAGTGGCTGAGCAGGCGACTGCGCTCTACCGCAGGCCAGGCTTGAGGTGGAGCGCAAATATATTTGATCGATATTGGGGTAGTCTGTTCCACTTCCGCATAGACCCAACGCTCGTTGAAAAACTTCGGTTCGTCAAGGTAAGGGTGAAGTGGTTGGTCCCCCGGAGACATTCCGAAGGATGCGCTTTTCCCGGTATTGCAGTCCTTGCAGCAAGGCACGAGGTTCGCAGGAAGAACCGAATACAGTGGAAATGTGGATTTCGGCAGGTAGTGATCCAGAGTTGATACGAGCCCAATCCCTCCGCAAAAGGGACACTTGCCATTTGCCGCAACCATGATCTCATCGTAAGTGGTTCGGGCTGCCATGTTGGTTGGCACCATATAACTCGTATAAAGATCCGTAAGACTGCTCTTAGAGAGAGACCCAACGACGATAGCGTCCACCTGGCCCCATGCGGCTCTGGGGAGGCCATGCCATGATTTCGCTTGCGAAGCCGCCGCGTAGTCGTTGATGGACTTCACTATATGGACATGGTTAGCGGCATAGTTATCCCGAGCAAGGGCGTCTGGGACTGCGTTGACACAGGTCGCGAAGACCTCAACCGCATTGTGCGGCGGGATGGATAACTGCCTCATGAACGTTGCGGATCCGATTTTGGGGCAGACAGCATGGCGCGAAGGATACCTCGGGCTTCCTGACCAAGTTGCCCGTTGTAATCCGCGACAATGGCGTCGTAGTTATCCGATTGGTTCACGTCGCGCTCTAGCAGCGAATGAAATCCCGACTTTGATACCTCTAGACCGAATACCTCTCGGGTTAGGACGCCGACATTCTCACCAAACGTTTCGATGTTGGGACGTTGTGCGGAGAGCGCCAGACGCGAGCGGGTTATCACCGTTACACAAGACCGAGGGACTTCCTGCAATACAACCGGCGAATGGGTAGCGACAATGGCCACGCCGTTTCGGCTGTGCAAGAGTTCACTCAGTGCTCTGGTGAAGGCGGACAGAAGCGGAGGATGCAAGTGACTCTCAGGCTCGTCCAAAAGCACAATGGTCTTCTCTTCGACCCTTGCTACCAGCTTTGAGACGGTCAGCAGCACCAATGCATGTCCGGCACTCATATTAGAGACCAGCCACGCAGCCACGCGCTGCCGCTCGTCTTCACTATAGTTCAGAAGGGTATGCAGTTCCATCTGAGCGAAGTTGCCGTCTGACCCCAATGTTCTGATCACGTTTAGCCAACGATCCCGCTTTCGAGTGTCAGCGAAGCATTCGTTGAGGCTGTCCAAACACTCTTGCCTTAGCGCTTGGAGGGTCTTCAATTTGCCAGCCTGGTCGCTAGGATCTTTCAAGCCGACATAAGAGTATCGCGTCCCACGTTCCGGGTCAGTTTGCTCGAGCGGCGGAGTGAAGGGATCAAAGGCACTGAATGAAACTGATACCAAGCTCGAAAAATAAACAGGCGACAGAGGTGTTACCACCTGAAACGGACCTATGGTCGAAAAACCGCCAAGAGCTCCTGTTCTTCGCATGATCAGATTGATCATGTCGTTCAAAAGTGTGGTTTTGCCCACCCCATTGCGGCCTATGATCGCATGGATGTTCGTGCTGGGCTTCGATCCTGCAGTCACAGCGAAATTGAGGGTAATACCGGCGAAGCGTTCACTCTGGGGCCGAACGTAGTCAAACCGGAAGTTGGTGAGCGGAGCGTCACCGCCGAGAACCCGCTTATACTGCTCCGAGACCGTTGAGATGCTCACATAGCGCAGCAATGACGTCTTAAAAACCTCTTGTCCCGTCGCCTGGCTCAACGCCTGATCGAGAAAGACGATATCTCGAACACCGTTTAGGAAGTTGGCACGACAGGATGCTGAGACGTTGCTCAGCACCCGGTAATATTCGACATCGGTGCCCAGCGAAAAATATTGATCGTTCAGACCAGGGAATGTGGAAGGCAGCGTCGTGTACGTGTCGATAGCGGTAGTTTGCCCTACGAAACCGATCTTGGTGTCGCCCAACTCATGCTGTTGTCCAAATTCGTCGAACAGCGTGACATTGAACATGGTCACGAAGCTGAAGTCATTCCAATGATCGATCCAAAGATATGCGTGATCGACCCCTTGCGTGGGAACTCTCTGGTTGCGGGGCACAATGGTGAAAAGCAATGTGTATGCTCTCTTTTGGAAAAATGTTGACCGATTCTCTACTGAGTGCCGTAGACATTTAAACCTTAGAGTTGCGCAACTTTCAATGCTTTCGTCACCTTGCGCGGGTGCTCACTTAGCTGACCTCTGTAGCTGGCCGGTGAGACTTCCGACTAGCGATCCAGGCAGCGATAAGCGCCGCGAGCACCAAGAATCCAACTATCGCTGCCACGATTGCAGCGTTGATGTAGGGCTTCAGGTCTAGCGCTGCGGGACCGAGCCGTGCTTTGCCAACGTCGTCTGGCGTAACGGAAGCCTGCTGCCCGCCAAAACGATCGATTGCGTAGTTCGCGACAGCAGCAACTTCAGCATCGCTAAGCGATTTGCCGAACGCAGGCATGCGCATCTGTCCGGCTGCCGTATTCGCGGAAGCACCATTCAGGACGACTTGAATGAGATTCATTGCCTGAAGATCATTGACCGCACCGCTTCCCTTGAGATCGGCATGGGGCGTCTGGATGCCAACACCGTCCCAGCCATGGCAGCTAGCGCACGAGCCCTCAAAGACAGTCTTTCCGAGGGAGTTGGAACCGCCAGGAACGTACGAAGTTTCCTGCAGCGCCGGTGGGCTCGTGTTTACGACGGGATCATGTTCGGCCGATTGAGGTGCCAAGGAACGGAGATATTCGGCAAGAGCGTGGATGTCCGGCTGGGTGAGATGGCTGAGGCTCAGGCGAACGACTTCTTCCATTGGGCCAGCTGCGGCTCCACGCCCTTCGGCGTGACCCGTGGATAGGTAGGATTCAAGCTGCGCGTCCGTCCAACTGCCCAAGCCTCGATCTTTATCAGACGTCAGATTATAGGCTCGCCATCCCTCGATCTCTGCGCCAGCGAATGGACGACTGGTATCTAAGCCGAATGAGAGGGTGCGCGGTGTGTGGCATTCCCCACAGTGACCGAGCGCATTTGCCAGATAGTTGCCCCGGTTCCAATCATCGCTTTGCTTAGGATCCGGTGAGAACCTTTTGTCGACCAGATTCACGAGGTTCCAGAACGCCATTCCCCAGCGCTGGTTGAATGGGAAGGCCAAGGTGTTTTCCTTGGTTTCCTGCTTCACTGCTGGGAGGCTGAACAGGTAAGCCTTGATCGCGAGCGCGTCATCCCGGCTCAAGCCCGTGTACGACGCGTAGGGGAACGCGGGATAGAGATGCTCGCCGTCCTTGCCGATGCCCTGATGAAGCGCCCGCACGAATTCATCATCCGACCAAGAACCAATGCCCGTTTTGACGTCCGGAGTGATGTTGGGGGAAAATATGACGCCGAAGGGAAGCGTGAAGGCTCGTCCGCCGATGTATGGCTTTCCGCCTTCGACAGTATGACAGGCTTCACAATCGGCAGCGTGGGTAAGATATTCGCCGCGCTTGATCAGATCGGCGTTCGCCGCCGTTTGCGCCACAGCAGGCACGACGAGACAGAGGCCAGCGACAATGGCAAAGGCCGCTACAGCGAGCTTCTTCATTCGTTGTCTCCGGAGTTGGTTTGACCTGTCACTTTGCCGAGCGCCGCCAAGGCCAGCGAGACGCCAGCTGTAGGCGCGAGGCTTCCGAGGACCGGTTTGTCCGACGATTGTGAAACCAGCTGCCTATGATCGAAAGGTGTTGCCCTGAGGCGGACGCCTGTCGCTGCAAACAAAGCATTGCCAAGGGCAGGGAAAGCAGAAGCCGTCCCTACCTCACCAATGCCGCCGGGGTTTTCCGCGTTCTGGATGTGATGGACAGTCATTCGCGGGGCTTCATCAATTCGCAATATGCGGTAATCGTGGAAATTGCTCTGGACAGTTTTGCCGCCTTCAAACTCGATTCCGCTGAATAGCGCTGCCGACAGCCCGAACAACGTGCCGCCCTCAATCTGCGCAACCATCGTGTCTGGATTCACCGTGAAGCCGCAGTCGATCGCAGCGGTGGCCTTTACCAGCTTAATTGTACCTTCCGGCCAGACAGCGACCTCAACGACAAGAGCGCAGAAGCTACCAAAAGCCTGGTGAAGGCTGACGCCGCGCCCATGCCGTGCCGGTAGAGGTGTGCCCCATTGCGACTCTTTCTCGGCAAGTCTCAAGACAGCGAGAGCACGAGGATTATGGGCCAGCATCTTCGCGCGATACTCGATGGGATCTTGACCCGCCTTGTGTGCAAGCTCGTCAATGAAGGTCTCTATTACAAAGACGTTATGGGCGGGGCCTACTCCGCGCCACCATGAGAATGGCAGGCCTTTCGGGGGATCGTGACGAACCCAATCCACTCGTCGCTTGGGAATGTCGTAGGGGATTTCGACTGATCCTTCGACAACATCGCTGTCGAGACCGTCCGGACCCATCGCGGCAGGAGCGAACCGGGCGAGCACAGAGCCGCCGGTCGTCCTATGCCACATAGCGACCGGCAGATCACCAGCGCCGAGAGCTGCCGATACATGATCATGATACGCCGGTCGGAAATAGTCTTGCCTGATATCCTCTTCACGGGTCCAGACCACCTGCAGCGGATAGTCGACCTGTTTGGCAAAAGCGGTGGCCTGCGCGATCGAATCCGCTTCAAGACGGCGACCAAAGCCTCCGCCGATCAGCTGATTGTGCATCCGCACCTTTTCCTGAGGCAAACCAGTGATCTGCGCCGCCAGCATCACCGCCGTGGCCGGAACTTGTGTCCCACACCAGATGTCACAAGCATCAGGCTGAACGTGGACGATTGTATTAATCGGTTCCATCGTGGCATGAGCCAGAAACGGGAGTTCATAAGTGGCATCAACGCGCTTCGTGCCCTTTGACAAGCCCTCCACTGCGCCATCTTGGTTTAATGCTACGATGGGCGTTCCGTCTTTTGAAGCGGTAGCCAGCTCGGCTCTTATGGATGCGGTTGAGACGTTGATGTTGTGTCCGTCATCCCAAAGAATTCTCAGTGCAGCTGCCGCGCGATTGGCTGCCCATGTATTGTCGGCAACCGCCGCTACTGCGTTCGGTATCGAAATCGTGCGAAGGTAACCGGGAATCTTCATTGCTTCCGAGTCATCGACGGAGCGAAGGGTTCCACCGAAAACAGGTGAGGCGATGACACTGGCAACTTTCATGCCGGGGACGCGGACATCCAGGCCAAAAATGGCGGAGCCATCGACTTTTCCTGGCATGTCTACACGCTTTGCAGATTTTCCAACCAACTTAAATGTCGCAGGGTCTTTGAGGATCACGTCGGCTGGCGGTGGAAGGGCGGCTGCTTCAGCCGCTATTTCGGTATACGCGAGAGATCTTCCGGTTTCACCGTGCACAATCCGGCCGTCTGCCGCCACGCAGCCAGCTGGCTCAACACTCCAGCGATTAGCTGCTGCCATCAGCAACATTGACCGCGTTGTTGCACCCGCCTTCCGTAGTGGCTCCCACCAGCTCCTGATAGACGTTGAGCCCCCCGTGCCCTGGAAATGCAGGAGGGGTGTCATGTAAAGGTCAGGATTGGGAGGTGCGGGGACCACTTTGATCTGGTCGAGACGAACCTCAAGCTCCTCGGCGATGAGCATAGCCTCGGCAGTGTATATTCCTTGCCCCATTTCGACGTTCGGGATTATGAACGAGATGTCCTGCGCATCGATCCGAATGAAGCCATTAGGCATCATTACTTCACCGGTTGGCGAAAGCGGAGCCGCGCCAGGAGCTAGATTGGCGGCTTTCAGTTTGGTCGCAACTGGCAGCGCAAAACCTAGAACCAATGCGCCTTTTAACAGCGAGCGGCGAGAAAGTTCGGAAGCGGCCTTACTCATAGGGTCACCGCCTCTTTGATCGCGCGTCTGATACGTTCGTAGGTCGCGCACCGACAGATGTTGCCAGACATTGCAGCATCAATTTCGGAATCGCTAGGACTAGGGACGTGCGTGATGAGGGCGGCGGCTGACATGATCTGCCCAGACTGACAGTAACCGCATTGCGCCACTTCTTCCTGCAGCCACGCGGTCTGTATACGCCGACCAGCTTCAGTCTTTCCGACGGCCTCGATAGTCGTGACTTCACGGTCACCCACCGCTGACACCGGCATAACGCAGGATCGAACAGCCCGACCGTCTATATGGACAGTGCACGCTCCGCATTGGGCGATCCCGCAACCAAACTTTGTACCCGTCATCCCTAGAAGGTCTCTGATGACCCAGAGAAGGGGCATTTCGCTTGGCGCGTCGACCTCCACTGCTTGGCCGTTGACCTTTATCGATGTCATGAAAATCGCCTTCTAATGTGGAAGGAAGCCGGACGTGTGCTGTTCAATGACACGATACGTCGGCGCTTCAATAAATGAAGTAATACTGAGGTATGATTGCGAGGGGGGTAATCAGCACGGGTGTGACGTCTGAAATCGACGCCACATGTTTGTCCTAAGGCTGGATGCCTTCAATATGCATCAAGTCGTCGGTGGCCTGAGCTGCCTCATCGATCAGGCTCGCCACGGCCAGCGGATTGGAAACCATGACAACGTGCGACGCGCCAGCAATCACAACGGTCTTCCTAGAATCAGCTCTTTCAGCCATCCAGCCGAGGCCCTGCGGCGGCAAGCAAACGTCTGCGTCGCCGTAGATGAAATAAGACGGGATTGTCTTCCATAGTGGCTCACTAGAAGCTCCGTTCAAAGCGCTTCCTGCAGCATGCCTCTGCGTAGCGGCCATTAAAGCCGCCTCAGCTTCGCTCATGTCCGCTGCGAACTGGGCGTGAAATGCATCGTGTCGGATCCAGAGATCAACATCACCACCTTCCAGAGGTATTGGTTGCGCAAGTGCTTGTTCAAGCGTGCTCCCAGGATACTTCCCAGCCAGCGCAGCTCCACTTTCGCCTCTATCCGGAGCGAATGCAGCAACATAGACCAGCGATTTGATGTTACCGCTATCCGCGACATTGCTGATCACCTGGCCGCCGTAGGAGTGACCAACGAGCACCACCGGCCCGTCCACGGCCGCGACAACCCGCGAGACAGTAGCGGCGTCGCCCTCAACGGAACGGAGGGGATTTGGAGTTGCAATAGTCGCGTAGCCACGCATTTGAAGCTCGACGATCACCCCGCTCCAACTGGCGGACTCCGCGAAAGCGCCGTGCACGAGGACAATGGTCGGTTTGGGGGAGCTATGCGCCACGAGGAGATCCTTTACAGTTTTAGAACGGTGCGCGAATTTCGTCGCCGGGTGGCTATTCCGAAATCTCGCCGAGGAGTTTTCCGAAGTTGAGTTCGGTTTCACCACGGGTTTGCATTCCGCTCTTGGCGATCGCGCCAATCCGCTTCTTATTTTCGGGATCTTGTGCGCCAAGGCCGAAGAGGTCAGAATCCCGGCGGAAGTCATCTTCAGAAGCGAGATTGATCGCGCTCATACGCTCTTTGATGGCTTGAACGCCGCCGGGCGGGAAATGAGCTATTCGCTTGGCGAGTGCAGCGACAAATGGCGCAAGCTCGGCGTCGGGGAGGGACCGATTGATCCACCCGTATCGCTCAGCGGTGTCCGCATCGAAGTCGTTTGAACTGAGGAGGGCCTCAAGCGCTCGGCCGCGCCCCATCAGGCGGGCGAGGTGCTGAATTCCTCCTGCGCCGGGCGAAAGCCCAAACCCGGCCTCAATCTGCCCAAAGATTGCGCGTTCCCGAGAGGCAAATCGCATATCGCATGCCAAGGCAAACTCGCTTCCTGCGCCGCGAGCACGCCCCGAAATCTGGGCGATCGTGACTGCCTTAGACGTGCTGAGACGGCGAAACAGCAGTCCAATTGATGGCTCGCCGACCAATTGCGCTGCAATCTGGCGGTATTCAGCGATTTTCGTCATATCGACGTGGGGAATGAAAAAGTCTGGATCGGCGCTCGAAAAGACGACGACCCGTGGACCATCTTCCTCGTCAAGTTTCGGTATCAGCGTGACAAGGTCCTGAACCAACGCCGGACCCAGGAGGTTCATCGGCGGACTGTCGATTTCAGCAAAGAGTACACCGTTCTCAAATCGAGTTCTGAGGGTTTGGTAATCGGTCATGTCGGCCTAGCCTCCGTCTTTGCAGTGCGCTCAGTCGACCAGTTGGGCTTCAAGCGTGATTTCGGACTTGAGGGCTTTGGAAATCGAGCAATTCGTTCGGGCACGCTCCGCGCAACCAGCAAACTGCTCTTTGGTTATTCCCGGAGCGCTGGCCCGCGTCGTGATGTGGATGCCCGCTATCGTTGGACGACCGTCTACGAACTGTAGGTCCACGTTGATGGATGTCTCGATGGATTGGGCTTCGAACCCGATCATGCCGAAGTTGTTCGCCAAGGCTTGATTGAAGCAGCCCGCGTGGGCGGCTGCCAGCAACTCCTCGGGGCTGGCTCCAGCCGCGTCTTCGAAGCGGCTTGCGTAGCTATACGGAATAGCGGGAAGTGTTCCACTCTCTGTCGAGATCGTGCCGCTTCCCTGCTTCCAAGTTCCCTTCCAAGTCGACGAACCTACGGGCATTTGCATCTCCGAATAATGCTTCATTTATTGAAGCTATTAGCCCGACGCTAGTTGATTGGCAACCGTTCGCGGTCATCAACACAATTTGATGACCGATGACCGCGATGCCTTCACATGCAGGAAGACGCCTGCGTACTGCTGTCGTGCCGCAGGGTTTTGCGTTCAGTTCGAATGGTATCGAGCTGCAATGTGATCGCGCGATGTATTCGCCGCGACGGCGCTTTCAGCTTTGACGTACGCGTTCCAATCACTGATTTGAGGCAGCGAAGGGATGCAGACTGGCTCCTCTTTTTCCAGCGCTCGAAGCGATGACCAGATCGTCTGGTTTCATCACCCGCTCCGGCGGAAAATTAGAAAGGTCACCACCAGCGACCGCGTGAAAATCGGTTGAAACCAATCCCGGCACCAGCAGCTGAACCCTCACGCCGGTGCCTTCGGCTTCCAGGTGCATGTGCCTGGTGAATGCGATCACGAAGTTCTTAGACGCACCGTACCCAGCATTCCCGGCGAACTGCATGAACGCGGTACCGGAGCCAACGTTGATAATGCTCCCGCGACCTTCGGCAATCATCCGACCCATCGCGTAATGCGACAAGCGGCTTAGCGCCATAATGTTCACACGCAGCATGTGGTCGAGAGCGTCTGCGTCGAGTTCGGCGACCTTACCACGGGATGCGTATCCGGCATTGTTGACTAGCAGATCGATTGGCGGCCCATCGGTGATGCGGGTGACGACGTTTCCGACCCCCTCATCCGTCGATAGATCTGCGGTCAGAACTTCAACGTCAACCCCGCTTTCGTTTCGGAGTTTCGCCGCGAGACCCTCTAGAAGATCGGTGCGACGCGCTACCAGGACCAGGTCATGGCCGGTGTGTGCAAGGTGTTCAGCGAAGCTTTTGCCGATCCCGGCCGATGCACCAGTGATCAGTGCGCTACGTGTCTGTCGTGTCATGAAATTTCCCGATTGGAACATGATCACGGGGGAGGACATATCCCCCGTGATCGTTGATGTGATGCTGTGAACCACGGTATTTCGTTACGCAGGAACTCGTTCAACTGCCGCAAGAAATTCGTCGATCGTGGTGACGTTGTGACCGAAAGTCGGATAGCTCAGATTGATAGCCGCGTTATGCGCCTCCTCCGTGAATTCGGCGACGGCGTCTTTGAGAAAGGTAACGTGGAAGCCTTCTTCGAGAGCGTGACGCCCTGCGCTTTCGACACAGGTGTGCGACGTCAGGCCTGCGAGAACTACTTTCTCAATTTTATGCTCTTTAAGCTTTGCCAGCATGTCCGTGTTGACAAAGCTGTCAAATGTCCTGTGGCGGCTGATGATCACATCGCCCTCGACGGGTGCGAGCGGGGGAAAGAAGTCGGCACCCCACTCTCCCTTCCAGAACAAGCGGTTCTCCATCGCCCACTGCCATCTGGGATGAACATGCTTCACATCGTCAAAGCTGTGCTCATGCAAGCCGTGAGGCACATAGAAAATTTTCACGCCTGCAGTACGCGCACCGGCCACCAGGCGGCCAAGGTGCGCAATTAGGTCCGTCTTTCCGAGCATCGGACCAATGCGACCGGCCAGCTTGCCTTTCTCATCCAAGAAGTCGTTGAGCACGTCAACGAGGAGGAGGGCTGTGTCGTTTAGCGAATACGTTTCACTCATAGTGATTTCCTGACAATGTGTGGGTTAACGCTTGGACCGCCAAGGATCGACTAGTCGTCATGACTACTCATCATCGCGGGAGGTTGGCGGGATATGTTTTGCAGTGTAGTCCCCTGATTTTCCCAGCCACGTGTTTGAGACATAGGCGGGCGAATATTGGTGCCGCGCATGCCCCGCTTCTTCACTTCCGACGCCTGGCTTCAGAACCTGAATGTCATCATAGTCGCCCCCGTTTTGGGGAATGAACGGGATCGGTTCCGTGGTGGATGCGCTCAACAATCGTTCGACAAAGGTCTTTGCCATGGTCTCGACGGCATCCGGTTCGGCGCGATTGACCTCGTAGAAGACCGTTGGGGGCAGTACGTCAAAACCTGGGTAGTAGAGCACCCCGTGTTGGATGGGCCAGAGCAAGTCGTCGATCGCTCCGTTCACACCGCGAGGACCATAGTGCGCCATGCGTCCTCCGACGGTCATTGCTATCATCGCACGCTTTCCCTTGAATACTCCTTCGCCAAACCGGTTGCCCCAGTTGGCACCGCCAGATGGCCCGACACCATAAGTGAAGCCGTACGCGTAAACGCGATCGACCCAGCCCTTGAGGATACCTGGCATGCCATACCACCAGAGTGGAAATTGCAGGACGACAACGTCAGCCCAAAGCAGCTTCCGCTGCTCCTCCGCGACGTCGGCTGATTGTTCTCCGGCCGCAAACGCCTTTTTGGAAGCCCGTGAATAATTCAGAGGCCCCTCGTTCTCCGCCCGACTAGGGAAGTCTTTGGCATCGGCGACTGCCTTCCACTCCATTTTGTAGAGATCGGAAACCTCGACCTCGTGACCGGCAGCCGTGAGGTCAGCTACCGCTCGATCTTTAAGGTATGCCGAGAGAGATGCAGGTTCAGGATGAGCATGGATAATCAGATATTTCATTGGGGAACCATTCCGAATTTGATAATCTCGTGGCGAAGGGGCCAACGAGCCTGGGTCACTTGTTGTGTGGGGAGGCATAGCGGCTAGGAGGCTTTAGTCGCCTCTGCAGCGGCTTTCATTGCTTCAACCATTCCCTGAAACCGTGGACGAATCCGACCCACTGCAGCTTCCCTCGCTGCCGCGTCCATGGTCGTCTGATCATAGTTGATCGTGTAAATTAGCGTGGAACCGCGATCACCCGCATCCTCCAGCGCGACACTCCCATGATAGCTGAAAGCCGCCATTGGTCCCTTCGTCTGGGTGTAAGTGTAGGAACGGGGGCCTTTGCCCACCATTACCTCGACGATTGAATTGCCGATCGTTCGAACGCTTCCGATCCCTCCGTCGCCGCTTATCTGCTCGCTGTCGACATTGAGGTATTTACCCGCATCGCCGTAAGCGCCGATCGACGACCAAGCCTCATCAGCTGGCTTTGAGATTTCGATCTTAGAGATGATGACCATGAAGTCTGGGGCAAGCAAATCTGGGGATTTGGAGGCTTGACTGACTGACATATGCTGGGCTTTCTCGGTTTCCTATTAGCTTCACTAAATGAAGCTAAAATTCGGGATGTCAACTGATTTGCTTTTGCGCGTCCCTAGTGGTGGACTTCGCGCCGAAGGGCCTCTGTCGTAGCTTGACGTTTCCATTCTAGCTTCATATTTTGAAGCTTATTGGAATTTGCCGGTGCAGTTCTGTGCTGGTGGCAAACCGGCGAACTTTCGCCGAAATCGGAGATCTACCGTGAAGGTTCTATTTATTGTAACGAGCGCCGACCTTGGATACTGGTTGGCGGAACTCACACGCCCTTATTGGCACCTAACCGAACGCGGACACGAGGTCACTTTGGCGAGTCCCAAGGGCGGCAAGGTAAAGCATGACAGATTGAGCAATCCCCTTAGTGAGGGGTCATGGGAGGCCAACGACATTGTCAGCAAGGGCTTCCTCTCGGACAAAACGCTCGCCGAGCTGTTAGACACAACGAAATCACTCGATGAGATCAACCCCAGTGATTTCGATGCAGTTCACGTTGTAGGCGGTACGGGAGCAGCAGTCGATCTCTTCCCCAACGACCGAGTTGCCGCGATCCTTGAGCACTTCTGGTCGGCAGATAAGATCGTCGGGGCGATCTGCCACGGAACCATAGCTCTCGGAAACAATCCTGACCGTGTGAACGGCAAGCACGCGACCGGCTTCTCGCTTGATGAGGACCTCGCCGCTGAGAAGCTTTACGGGAAGAATTTTATCCCTAATTACCCGCAGCCCATTCTCGAAAAGGCGGGCGTCAACTTTTCACACGTTGAACAGTGGGGAGTGCGCGTCGTAACCGACGGCAAACTCATCACTGGCCAAAATCAGCAGTCTGCCTCGGAATATTCCCTGGCGTTCAACCATCTGCTTGCTAAGCAGAGCCCGGTTGTGGCGTTCTAATCAGGGCAGGGATGGCAGCCGTCGGCGCTATATTCCCCTGCCATATTACTCACTCGTGTGTCGTGCGATCGCCAGGGTGGCGATCGCTTTAGACCGAGTGATTGGGCAAATCCCAGCATCGAAAGTCAATGCAGTGACAGTATCATCTCGTGCGCCTTACACGCTCCGTCGCCTAGACGGGCTTGAGAAGGCCTTTTGGCTGCTGAACCAGAACCGCAGCACGCATTTTTGCACAATCGCGGAATTAGAAGGCGCATTCCCGGTGACCGACTGGCTGAGGGCGGCTGAGCATATTGGGCGGCAACTTACTTTCGCCTCGGCACAGATTAAAACGGACAATACCGGGCATGCAATCTTCGAGATTGGCGAGCCACGGGGAATTCCAATAACTGTGGCAGAAGGCGATCCCCGAGCATGGACCGACCACGTCGAGGATGAACTGTCTCAGCCTGTTGATGCTTTGGTCGATCCCCTAATCCGGCTGAAGGTGATCTCAAACGGATCTCTGTCGACTCTGATCCTTACGATGCACCACTCGGTGGGAGACGGGCCATCTAGTGTGCATCTAATCCGAGATATTCTTCAGGCAACCAATGGTCAGATGGTTACCGTAGCGGCTGACTTCAGGTCGCTGGAACAGGCAGTTGATGATCTTTCGATGCCGATCAAGTCGTTCCCACCGGTTCGAACTGATGCCCTTTTTCCGCCACCCGGATACCGACCGGCGGATATAGAAAGACCGCAAGTCAGGATCGGCTCCGTGGCGAAAGATGAAGTGACCGCCCTTCGCACCTTAGCGAGGGAGCAGGGTGCGACACTCCACGGTGCCCTGAGTGCAGCCGCCGCTCGTGCGTTTGCCGCATTGGCACCGCATTACGCCGTCGTACCACCCCGGGTCTTCTCACCAGTTGACGCGCGTCGCCGGCTTCTGAAGCATACCGAGAACCTGGGGGCATACGTCAACGCGGTTACAGTCGATACCCTTAAGTTCTCTGAGAACTTTTGGGAGGATGCTCGCCATTTCTCCTCAAAAGTCGGGCTTTTCAACGATCCGGACGTGCTCGCGTTTGGCGTTCGAGGTGTAAGAGCCGCGCTGGCTGGAAACCCGACTGTCGCAGAGACAGCCGCCGTATGGGCGCACGTTTACGGCGCTGAGATCCTAATGACCAATCTCGGAGTGCTGGAATTCCCGACTAACTTTGGAGATGTCAGAGTCACTGGGATTTGGGGGCCAGCCGTGTCGACGGGGATATCGCAAGAACAGACATTGGGCATTGCTTCATTGGAAGGAACGCTGCGCATCCTGCATACGAGCTTCGAACCACTCGATGGCCTTGTCGAAACCATGCTTGACATCCTGATCGGTCAACTCACAAGTCGATAAGGAATGCGCGGCTTAAGGAGGCCCGGCGAGAGAGCCGGTCTCCTGCCTGCTGATGTGAATGCAGACATAGCAATACGAGTGAAGCGATGAAATCCATAAAACACAGCCCGCAGGGACAATGGCCTGTCCAACGGCGCGGGATCCTCGACTGGCTCATGCTCGATGTCCAGAACGAGCGCTTCATAGACAACATTCTCGTGGAGCTGTGTCTGCGACTTCGATCGCAAGGTGTCGCCGTTGGCAGGGCGACCCTCCATTTCCGCACCAACCACCCCGAGTGGCTCGGCGCTCGAATTGTTTGGCGTCATGGAATGGCTCAGGCCGAGATCGACACGTTCGGCTACGACGTTGAGAGCACGCCTGCCTTTCTACAAAGTCCTGTAAATGAACTTTTTAGCGGCGCGCCGGTGGTCAGGCAGCGGCTCTATGGGCATCAGGGCGAGCCCGCGAAATATCCAATCTACGACGATCTTCGCGCAGAAGGCATGACCGACTACGTTGCCTGGCCTCTCGTGCACACATTGGAAAAAAAGCACATCATTAGCTTCGCTTGCGATGCCCCTGGCGGCTTTAGCGAAGAAGACATGCTGGTCCTTCAGGATTTGCTACCGGCAATCACACTGCACAGCGAGATACGAATAAAGAACGTTATCACCCGAACCCTTTTACGAACCTATGTTGGACCCCACGCCAGTGAGCAAATTCTGGCCGGTGCGACCACAAGAGGGAGCGGCGAGACGCTAGGCGCGGCAATCTTGATCTGCGATCTTCGAGACTTCACCACCATTTCTGACCTTTGGCCGCGCGACGATGTCATTGAGATGCTGAATGGCTATTTTGACGCCATGTCAGAGCCGATAGAACGGCACGGCGGTGAAATCCTCAAGTTTATGGGCGACGGGCTTCTCGCTGTTTTCAGGCTCAAAGATCCGGATGCCTGCGGGCGGCTTCTAGTGGCTATCGACGAGGCGAGAATCGCCATGGAGGCTCTCAACTTCGAGCACGAGCGGGACGGACGAAGCATTCTTCGGTATGGCATGGGCGTCCACGTGGGCGATGTAATGTATGGGAACATTGGCTCGCGAAAACGTCTGGATTTCACCGTAATCGGCCCGGCCGTCAACGTCACATCTCGGCTTGAAGAATTGACCAAGGAGACACAGCGCTCCGTGCTGTTTTCGAGAGCGTTTGTGGAAATGGGTGGCTACTCCGACGAGATGGAAAGCTTGGGCGCATATCCACTAAGGGGGGTGGGGGCACCAGTCGAGGTCTATGCCCTAAAACGACCAACGTAGCATTGAAGTTGAACGGCATCTCTATCCATCTACTCGATTAGACGCCGGAATGAAAACTCCAACCAATGCTACTCAGCCGAGACGATCGAGACAGTTGGTTACTGAGCGCGATAACAATAATCACTGTTTTGCCGTTCTAAGGCGTCGAAATGTTCAGCAGTTTCAGTAAGTCGGTTGACTCCAAGCATTATAGGCATCATGTTTCGTACTGCACGGCGGCCGTCGTGTGAAGCCGCGCCAACTACGCTGCGGTCTGCCCTAGACTGTGAGAGCTGTTGGTTTGAAGGCTGACGCGGGCCGCCTGGGGTTGGGCGGTCCGCGTTTTCCGCAAGAGCATTTCTAGGGCATTTTGATCTGCTGCAAACGGTTCGAAGAGTGCCCATTTGTTGCTGTTGCTCCAGCGCCAAAGGCCTGGTGATCACGATGCCATGCTGGTCAACATCGCGTTTTAAGATCCTCGCGAAACCGTGAACTGACACTCGGGAGCGTCGCTTGACCGCTCCCCTTTAGCTTCATATTTTAAAGCTGAATAAGCGACCCACAATTGCTGAAGAACACGTTGACCTATGCAAAAATGGAGAATGCATTGAAGATCCTATTCGTTACTAGCAGCTCGGACATGGGCTATTGGCTTGCTGAGTTGACCCATCCGTTTTGGCACTTCTCCGAACGTGGTTGTGAGATCGACTTCGCAAGCCCAGCAGGCGGCAAGGTCAAATACGACCCAATGAGTGATCCGTTTGCGGAAAATACCTGGGAGCCGGATGATCTTGTTTCCAAAGGCTTCCTGACCGACAAAGCCCTCGTTGCAAAGCTGTTTTCCACTATTGCGCTCAGGGACGTTGATCCGTCTAGTTACGATGCGATACATATCGTCGGCGGCGGTGGTGCTGCTGTAGACCTGTTTCCGAACGAGGATCTGGGCAAACTCTTGGAACACTTTTCTGCTGAAGGGAAGGTTGTCGGCGCGATCTGCCACGGATCTATCGCATTGGCAAATATTCCAGGGCGAGTTTCTGGACGACGGGCGACGGGTTTCAGCCGCGCGGAAGATGCGCAACTGGAACCGATGTATGGCAAAGACTTCCTTCCCCATTGGCCACAGGTAGAGATGGAGAAGGCTGGAATCGTCTACTCGGCCTCGACGGACGTTGGCACCCAAGTGGTGATAGATGGCAAGTTAATTACAGGGCAGGATCAGAAAGCCGCGTCAGAGTATTCGATCGCATTCATTCATCTGTTGTTTGGTAACGACGTGGTCGTCACTGTCTAGTGAGGCTGAGCGAGCCAGGTGCGCCACACCTCCGGCGCACCGGACTCACAAGTGCATCCAGGGACGCGCAAGCGCAAATTCGACGACCTCTGCTTCAGGCATTGGCTTTGACAGTCGGAAGCCCTGAAGCGTCGTGCATCCTAGCGCTCGTAGAATCTCGATCTGCTCGAAAGTCTCGACGCCTTCAGCTACGACCTCAATGTCCATTGATCGCGCGATATCGACGATCGACGAGATCAGCTTTCGTTGCGAGCTGGAATTGGCAAGCGGCTTGACTAGTTTCCGGTCAATTTTCAGCCGATGAGGAGCCAATTCGATCAAGCTGACGATCGACGCATGACCAGTTCCGAAATCATCGATTTCGATGTCGATACCCATTTTCCGGATGTTCTCGATAGCGGTGATTAATGTCTGGTCTTCACCATCGAAAGAGATCGACTCCAGTAGCTCGAACGACAACGTCCCGGGACTGAAATGCAGCGAAGAAAGTTTCGCAATGAAGCTCTCTTCCCGGAGACGCTGCGCAGACACATTGACAGATATACGGGGTAGCCGGAATCCCTGAGCTTCGAAACTCTTCAGAGCCGCAAGCGATTTGATGAGGATCAATTCGTCAATGGCACAAAGTTTGCCGATTTTCTCGGCGACAGGGAGGAAGGCTGCAGGGGATATCAAGCCCCGGACCGGGTGCTTCCACCTAACCAAAGCCTCGGTTCCAGCGATTTCCAATGTCCGCGCATCGAACTGAGGCTGGAAATAAGGCACGAACTGATCTTCCTCGAGCGCGATAAGGATTTCGTCGGCGAGCTGCCTACTCGTCACAAATTCGCTTCGAAGTGTAGGGGTGTAGAGCCGGACACGCCCTTTGCCTTGCTTCTTGGCTTCGTAGAGCGCGATGTCAGCGTCGGCAATGAGCTGGGAGATTTCGCACGAGTTGTCTTGGACGGCGATTCCTACGCTCGCTCCGAGACGCCATTCTCTGCCGTCCACTGAAATAGGCTTTGCGAGCTGCTTCACGATCTCGGAGCCGATTTCGCTCGCAAGCTCGCCCGCGTTTGACGCCTGGATGAAAATCACAAACTCGTCGCCGCCAATTCTCGCGAGGAAACATGCTGAGTTGCTAAGGGCAACCAGCGCTTGAGATATCGAGCGAAGAACGGCGTCACCGACATTGTGTCCCGCAGTGTCGTTCACTTCCTTGAAGCGGTCCAGATCAATGTGAATGCAGGCAATTGGTTTTCTTTCTGAAGGCGTCGCTGCTTTCAATCTCTCGATGAATCTATCCACATAGCGGCGGTTCGGCAGACCCGTAAGTGGGTCGTGGAGCGCCTGGTGTTCGAGTTTCGTTTGGGCCGCCTCCAGCTCCTGGTTTTGCTGCCGTGCTCGCTCTTCGGCTTCACGAAGCTCCTCATGGAGCAAGACGTCTTTAGTGACATCCCAGTTCGCGCCGATTATGACGCGCTCACCGCCCGGCATCGAATGCGTGACCCCGTAAGCCCTGAGGATACGTCTCTCTCCAGTCGGAGTGGTAATGCGAAACTGGCCAACCAGCTTTCGGCGGGCCTCAATGGCATCTGTCAGCGCTTGTTCTACTTCGGCTATGTCATCCGGGTGAACACGCCTGCGAAAATCGCTGTAATCGAGTGGCATTGATTGGGACGCGATGCCGAAGATATCCCTCATCCGGTCGTCCCATATCAACCGCCCCGTGGTCGGATGATATTCCCAAACGCCTACGCCTGAAGCCTCCAAAGCCAGCTCCAGCCTGCGGGAGACCAGAAGGAGTCGATCCTCGTGCTGATCCTTCTCGGGCTGACTGCCATCCGATCCTAACGTGGGCGAAACCGGCGATGAGGCCAATGACGAGCGTGGGAACAGACTTGTGATGGAGGAAAACCGAGTTCTGAGCGACGTGAAGCTTTCGATATATGACATGAACGCCCTGAATATTGGGTGGGATCTAGTGTCGCGCCAATTTGCATCGCATATGGCTGTGGTGACGGTGGCGTACCGAAGTGGCACTAATAGAAATATGATAAGGTTCTTAATGACCCTTTAACCTTGAGTGGAAAGTGCTCGAAAAAGTTGCACACTTACTCCTGGGGATTTCGAACTTCCTTTTTTCGAGGATTCCACGTATTCCGGACACAGGCGGGGAGGGCTTCGTGGCGAGCATTTCAGATCTTTTATCGAACGATACTTCGCTAGAGGCGGCTGCCGATTTGAAGTCGTTGCCGCGAGTAAGACGGATTGGACTTGACTATCTCTTGCAAAGTCTGAAACGATCGGTTTCATTCGATTACATTGCTGTTTGCGGATTAGATTTCGATGGCTACGAGTTGGAGACGGGCAAGTCGTTTGATACGGATCTCCCACCTCTATTCGTCGAAAAGTACCTTGCGTCCGGATGGCATGCTCGTGACCCATTAATATTGGAAGCAAAGAACGGCGAGAGACTGCTCGTAGACGGTCTCGAATATTATTCACTGCCGCATGAGCTTGCCGACCTCCTGTCGTTCTTCAACTTGAAGAACCGGGCGCTCATTCCAATTGAACGACAGGGTAAGGTTTACGGAGCCGTGATCTTTGTTCGCTCAGTTGCTTTTAAGACTGAGGAACTCGCGTATCTTGAGTTTATCGCGAAGCCACTTTACGACGCAGTTGTTCAGCCCTTAATGGAGAAGTTTGCGGCTGTCGAGCTCCAACTAACTGCGGGCGAGATCAACTGCCTCCGTCACGCAGAGTTGGGCCTAACCAGCGATGAGATTTCCGCAGAGCTTGGATTTGCTACGCAGACGGTGAATGCGTATATCCTATCGGCAACCCGGAAGCTCAAGGCGAACAACAGAACCCATGCGATTGCCACAGCGCTACGTCGGGGTTTGCTAGAGTAGCCGCTCAACCGGGCAGCGGGACTCCAGATACTTCAGCGCAGAAGGCCAGAAGTTTGTCCTGAACCACAACATCCCGCGTCTGAGCGTGAGGCTCGGCCTTTTTCAAGTGGAAGAAATAACTCCCAGTCGTTTTGGCGTTAGAATCGTCACTCGATGCGAGCCATGCCTGCGTTTCGCATCCTTCTTGCAAGTCGTCGGTCGCTGCAGCGCCTCCCATCCTTGTGGGTACCCAACCGGGAGAGAGGGTATTCGAAAGAACGTCCGGCCAAAGTCTAGCAAACGCGAATGCGAGCAACACGTCATAGAACTTCGATTCAGAGTACGCGGCCCATCCATCCCATGGCCTGGTCTTCCATGAGATGTCATCGGCATTAAAGTTGGCCTGCTTATGCATGTTGGAGCTGAGGTAGATTAGTCTCTTCGGCTTCGCAATTAACGCGGTCAGCACGTACGGTGCCAACGTGTTGACAGCGAAGATCTCGGGGAACCCGTCCGAAGTCAGAACCTTCGTCTCTTGGTGGCCGATCGCCGCATTATGGATGACCGCGTCGAAATGGCCGCAAGCGTTCACCTGCTCAGCAACACCTTTTGCTCCGTCGATTGTGCTCAGATCGCCAACGACAATGTCCTCGACCTCGGGCAGCTCGCGCTGCGCGTCAAATGCACGAAGCTCATTGCGGGCGTGAAGCGTCACCTGATGGCCTTGTGCAACGAGCAGCTTTCCGGCGAGCAAGCCAAGCCCAGTGGACGAGCCGGAGATAAAAATGCGTGACATGGTTGGGTCCTTGCTGTCGAAATCTTGGCAGTGGTGTCACCGCCACCTACGCGTACTGAGCGATACCGTTGCCGAACGACCAGTTTTCGCGTTTGACCTCAATCAGGTTGATGAACACGTCCTCTCTCCGCATGCCAGCGCGACTGTGGAGGTCATCAGCAACCCGCTGATAGAAGGCCTTCTTGAGATCGGTTGCTCTGCCTTCGTTGAGCGTTATCTGAATGATTAGCGCGTCCGAGGAGCGTTCGATCCCAAGGTATGTCGGATCCATGATGAGGCTATCTTGACTATGCTCGCTGATGATCTGAAAGCGGTCGTCCTTCGGAGCGCCAAGCACTTCCACAAGCGCCTCGTACACAATGCTGCCGATAACCTGCTTAAATTCGGGAGACTTCCCCACTGGGATTTCAATTCTGGCAAGTGGCATTTCTTCATCCTTTTCGTCGTGATGACTGATAGCGAATCCGGACAACTGTGCCATACGACATTCATGTTATTGACTTCAAAATTCGAAGCTGATCTGTGGCGCATACTCTCTGAGCACCTCGGTGCTTGGTATTCGCAGCTTACTCTGAATTTTCAACGTTGGAGATCAAAATGGAATATCGATATCTTGGCGGCTCGGGTTTCAAGGTTCCCGCGCTGAGCTTCGGCACGGCGACGTTTGGAGGGAAGGGTGACTTCTTCGGAGCCTGGGGCAAGACGGACGTCAGTGAAGCCAAGCGCCTTGTCGATGTATGCTTGGACGCTGGGCTAAATCTCTTCGACACGGCTGACGTCTATTCCGCTGGCGCTTCTGAAGAAATTCTCGGCCAAGCGATCGAAGGTAAACGCGGAGATGTATTGATCTCCACAAAGGCGACTTTTCGGTCTGGCGACGGTCCTAACGACGTTGGCTCTTCCAGGCATCATCTGACGCGGACGGTCGAGGCATCTCTCAAGAGGCTGAAGACCGATTACATCGATCTCTTCCAGCTCCACGGTTTCGACGCTAAGACGCCGATCGAAGAGACCCTTTCCACCCTCGACGACCTCGTTCGAGCTGGCAAGATTCGTTATGTTGGCTGCTCGAATTTCTCCGGCTGGCACCTTATGAAATCGCTGGCCGTAGCGGAAAAGTACAACCTCCCGCGATATGTCGCTAACCAGGCATACTATTCGCTCGCCAACCGTGAGTACGAGTGGGAGCTCATGCCTTTGGGCGTTGACCAGAGAGTCGGCGCGATGGTCTGGAGCCCGCTTGCGTCCGGACGCCTGACCGGCAAAATCCGGCGTGACAATCCCCAGCCAGCGGGCACTCGGTTCGCGGCTCGTCCGGGAGATGGTCCGTTCATCGATTCCGAGCATCTGTATAACATCGTTGATGCTTTGGATAAGGTCGCAGCCGAGACGAACAAGTCCGTCTCCCAGGTTGCCTTGAATTGGCTTTTGCAGCGGCCTACCGTCTCCAGCATCATTATCGGCGCTCGCAACGAGGAACAGTTGAAGCAGAATCTTACTGTGACCGACTGGAGCCTAACGAGTGAGCAGGTATCGTTCCTGGACGAGGCGAGTGCTCAGACACCTGCATATCCGTATTGGCATCAGGCCGGGTTCGGAGAGCGCAACCCATCGCCCATTGCTCAAGCGGCTAGCTGAACGCTCGACCATCGGTGAGGGTCAAAAAGTTCTTCTTGATGGTCGAACCAAGTTCAACACAAAATATTCGCTTCAAAATATGAAGCGTATTTGCTATGTGTGATCTCGACACCGCGAGCGCGGTGTCGAGATGCGCATGGATGATTGTTGCGCCTTGTCTCGTCCGGATAGCTATGAAGGCTAGGCGCGGATCAGCGTGAGACTCCAGATGATTTCAATAATTTCAACCATGCGACCGTTCCTCAGTGGCTTCCGGGGAGGGTCAAGCAAGGCAGATCAACCAGAAACGATCGAATTGCAGTCGGGTCAGCGGTCGACCGTGAGAACGGCGAACGCTTCGCTAGCGGTTAGCGCCATTCCGCAAGCAACGATCGATGCGTTAGCCGGGATCAATGTGTCGGAACAAAAGTCTGATCTGGTTGGCAAAGTCGGGGATGAGTTAGGCATCAGAACTTCTGATTTCGCTAAATGGGACGACTATCAGAACGCAATTGCTGCAAAGCTTGAAGAGCTGGGGCAGACCTCAGACGGCCAGAATGTCCTAGATGATCTCGAAGGCAAGCTTGGTCTGTCAAAGCTCGGTGTCTCGTTACAGATTATCCAAGGCGCGATGACGACCCCAGGCGGTGAGGACGATCAGAAACTCAATGCGGCGTTCCGTAGCGGGTCCGACATCGAGCGCGAGTACCAAGAGGCAATGCAGCGCTACCAAGGCTCTCACGATGACGGTACGTACAGTCCGAAGGTCGCGAAAACTAGGTGACTGCATTAATCGAATTTAAAAGGTTGGCCTTTGTAGCTGAGAGAATAGCTTCTGCGAGCGCCGGATCATCGGTTGCTCTCGCCAAGGATATCGAGCCTATCATGGCAGTTACAGCGGCAAGGGCCCGTCGCCCTCGCGTCACCTCGTCAGCGGCAGGGATTAGCTCGGCGATGATTGTTGAGAGCGCCTGTATATCGCCCGCCAACGCAGATCGAATCTCTGCACTCTGACGTCCGAGTTCCTGAGAAAGGCTGCTCAGCGCACAAGGTCCGCTCAATCCCGAAAGATTGGCGCTAGAGAGGTAGAAATCGAAGAGTGCTTCGAGCGGTGCTTCTGGGTGATCGTTGATGATCTGCTTCCAGTTCTGCTCTGTCTTGTGAAACAGATGTCGGCTTGTTTCGTAAGCCAGCTGCTCTTTGGAGTCGAAATGTCCGTAGAAGCCACCATGCGTGAAGCCCGCTGCCTTCATCACTTCCGCTACGCCAATAGCAGAGAAACCCTTATCGAGAAAAAGCTCGCTGGCAGCGTCTATGATCTTCTCGCGGTTTTGCGCGAACTGTGCGCGACTAACTCTCATCATCTGCTCCGAACATAATACTTGACAAGCATACATGATGAGTATCAGGAATGACAACAAGCCTTATGAATATCAGGCTTCAGCAGCTGCAGCTGAGCGCTCGTGACATCCGCTCTCGCTAGGCTGAACAGCACTAGGGACCCTCAATGGTATCGACAGTTCTCGCGTCAACTCTTGCTCGTCGCAACATCCACTACGGCTGGGTAGTGGTCGGAGCTACCTTCCTCACCATGCTTGTGACGGCGGGTGCGATGGGGGCACCAGGAGTCTTGATCAAGCCGCTCCAAGACGAGTTTGGTTGGAGCACGTCGGAAATCTCTTCTGCCCTCGCCGTGCGACTGGTTCTGTTCGGCCTGATGGGGCCTTTCGCGGCAGCATTCATAAACAACTTTGGCGTCCGCAAGGTCGTGGTTTTCGCCCTATTGCTGGTGGGGACGGGCTTCATAGGCTCTCTGTTCATGACCCAGCTCTGGCATCTCCTGGTTCTGTGGGGTTTGATCATCGGCTTTGGTACCGGGCTGACCGCCGTCGTTCTGGGAGCTACGATCTCCAACCGCTGGTTCACAAAACACCGAGGCTTGGTCATTGGGATGCTGTCGGCGAGTTCCGCTACCGGCCAGTTGGTGTTTCTTCCCATGATGGCCGCCCTCACCGAAAACTATGGTTGGCGAGCTGCCGTTTACCTCGTCTGTGGGATGATTGTCGTCGCAATGGTCGTGGTTGTCGCATTGATGCGCGATCATCCGGCGGATCTTAACCTCCCGTTGGTTGGCGAGGTCCATGTGACTCAGGTGAGTGGAAAGCCAAAGGACAGCCTGGGCAAGATGCTCCTGTCACCAATCACAATCCTGAACGAAGTATCTGGTTCATCGACGTTCTGGATCCTTTTTTCTACCTTCTTCATTTGCGGGCTGAGCACAAACGGCTTGATTCAAACCCACTTCGTGACCCTCTGCGGAGACTTCGGCATCAAGCCAATCGAGGCGTCCGGTTTCCTTGCCATCATCGGTATCTGTGACTTCATCGGAACAATCGGATCCGGCTGGCTGTCTGACCGCTTCGACAACCGTTGGCTCTTGTTTTGGTATTACGGGTTGCGCGGTCTCTCCTTGCTGTTCCTGCCATTCACCGATTTCGGGTTCTACGGTCTGTCGGTATTCTCGATCTTCTATGGTCTCGATTGGGTGGCCACAATTCCTCCAACCGTACGTCTGGCGGCTGACCGCTTTGGTCGCGAAAAGGTCGGACTGGTCTTCGGCTGGATCTTCGCGGCCCATCAGCTCGGTGCTGCGACGGCGGCGTACGGCGCGGGCCTCTCTCGCACAGAGCTCCAGAGCTACCTGCCAGCGTTCTTCATTGCCGGTGCCTTCTGCATCCTGGCTGCGATCCTATGCATCACACTAAACAAAGTGACCCGATCAGCTTCCGCTGCGGCCGTTGCTCACTGACCTTGTCACTATGATCGCTTTGGGCGGCGCAAATAATTGGATTTTCCATGGCTGAAGTAACCACAACACCCACCATATCGCACACCCCTTCGCTATACTGGCTGGCGCTGGGCACCTTCGCAGTCGGAACCGAAGGTCACATGATCGCGGCTATCTTGCCTCGGATCGCCACCGACCTCTCTGTTTCCGTTGAGGCAGCGGGGCAACTGGTTACGATATTCGCGTTGACCTACGCCTTTTCGTCTCCGTTGCTCACCACGCTCTTCGGGCATGTCGACCGGCGTAGAATCCTTCTGTCGGGTATGGGCCTCTTCGTTGTCTCCAACATTCTGGCCGCAGTTTCCTCCAGCTATGAACTTTTGGCTGTCGCTCGCGTGCTACTGGCCATGTCCGCCGGACTTTACGTCCCCAACGCAAATGCACTTGGTAGCGCACTTGTCCCTCCCGAGCGTCGGGGTAGGGCGCTTGCGATCGTCAGCGGGGGCTTGGGAGTTGCGGTGGCCATCGGGGTGCCATTGGGTTCGTTCATCGGAATTTCTTTCGGCTGGCGGATGCCGTTCGTCGGTGTCGCGATATTGTCCTCGATCGCTTTGATCGGCCTTCTCATTGGTCTACCCAAGGATATTGGCCAGGGCCTCTCTGCGCCAAGTCTTGGCGACCGCATCCGGGTGATCAAGAGACCGGGCGTCGGACTTGCTCTCATCCAGACCGTCTTCCTTGGTATGGGTGCTTACTGCGCATATACCTACGTCACGCCGTTCCTTGAGGCAGTGGGCGGCATCAAAGGCTCTGAACTCACAGGAGCCCTGTTCGCGTTCGGAGTGTCTGCTTTCGTGGGTATCATCGTAAGCGGCCACATAAGTGACCGTACAGGAAGCCGCCGTGTTGTCGCTTTCGCATTCGCTGCGGTGATCCTCGATTATTTGGCGATGTTTTTCATCCCACACCTTTTGCCGCCTGAAGGCGCGAAGATTGCGACATTCGTCCTCGTTGGTATCTGGGGCTTTGCATCATGGGCTTTCTTCCCAGCACAGCAGTCGAGATTGATTGCCGTCGCCGGGCACTCGGTTGGTCCAATTGTTTTGTCATTGAACGCGTCGGGAATGTACTTGGGCTTCTCAATAGGCGCGGGCATAGGGTCGGCGGTCCTCACGAGGCTTGACGTCGTCAATCTGGCGTGGGTGTCGGCACTCTTCGTGATGGTATCGTTCGCACTGCTTGTTGCGACAGGCGGTCGAGAACAGCACGACGTCTCTCGGCGCTAACGCGCCTCATCATCAAGAATTTGGAAATCTCAAATGTTGAATACCTGGCACCGATATCGCGCGATCCGCGATTTGTCATACGAAACTGCCGAGCTCACACTCGCAGAAGTCTATGGCTTGCCCGTCCGCCTGACACAAATTGATGAAAACGCCTTGGAGGCATTTGAGGAGCATTGGCTGCACCATCCGCATCGTCGATTTGAGTGGGATTGGCGTGAGGAGGTGGAGTCCTGGGAGAACCGTCCATCTCATTTCGAAGTCGCGATTTGGTGCAACTCATACCTGTCGGGGCTAGCTATCGGGAAGGTGTCCGATGGCAAGATCGTGTTGTCTATCTACCTTCTGGAGGGTTCGCCAGTCGATACCCATCCGCTCAAAGGCCTTGTTCGTTTCTGTGTCGTTGAAGCCGCTGAAGCCTATGGGTCGATACTTGGGTGCGACGAGCTTCATCTGCGTCAGCCGGTCGCCGAGGCGCTTCCTCTCTATTTCGACATGGGCTTCTCGCTTGAGACCAATGAGGCCAATATAGTAGTATGCGCGAAGGAGCTGAACCGATGAACCCCGAAGATCTACCATCTCTTGAAGAGGCTCGGGAACGAGCACGCCGTTTCGTGGCCAGGCGGAAGGCCGAGGGCGACGTCAGACTCCAGAAATACAAAGAGACTGCAAAGGCACTTCACGTCGAGGCAGCTGACGAGGCTGACGGCGATCTGACGTTGGACAAGAACGATCGTGAGACAGGTACCAAGTTCGAAATTTAACGTGGGATACGATGCCCCCGGTTGGTCACAAGCTTAGAGTAAACCCATCGAGGTAGATTTCCGGCAGAAGGTCGAGGTCTCCTCGCTCGTCACGTTGCCAACCGTGAAGGGTGTAAAGCCGTTGCACTCCATCAGCGCCACGTCTTACCCGCAGGCAAATCGCTGGGGCCTCCCAGGACTGGGCAAGCTTTTTCGCCTCCGCCAGGAAGATCGTGGAAAGGCTCTTTCCGGCGAAACGCGGCTCTATCGCCAGATATCGAAGCCCCGCAGAGCCATCGACCCAGGCCTCGTTACCTGATGCGCCCCAGCGGTAAAGAGTGATCGTCCCCGCGAGGATACCGTCAACCTCGCCAACGAGGACTGTAGCTTCTTCCCTCTTTTGCGCTCTGTTGCGCAGATCTGCATACCGCTCCGGGGAGGAAATGACCCCCGGCATTTTGGCGGAGTTCTGCGTGTCGAATGCCCTGACCAGAAGTTCGCCGACGGCATCGTCGTCCGCCTCTTCCGCGTGACGCAGCTTCATCATGCTCTATCCCCCTCAAACTGAGGCCTAAACTCTCTTGCCCTGGGCATCACTGAAGACCTCTGCTGCCAGACGAGACGCACTCATAGCAGAAGGCCACCCGGCGTAGAACGCGAGGTGGACGAGGATCTCTCGAAGCTCATCTTCGCTGATGCCGTTCTGTCTTGCCAGCTTGAAGTGATCGACTAACGGTTCGAGGCGTCCGGTAGCAACCAATGTCGTCACAGTGATCAGGCTTCGGTCGCGGTTTGACAGGCCCGGTCGCTCCCAAATGTCCTTGAATACGAGGTCCTTCGTCAATTGCGCCAGTTCGGGTGCAAACTCCGCAACATGGTTGATGAACGGGGAGCCTTCTTTAGCTAGCGTTGCCACGTTGATATCCTTTAAAGCCTGATGTTCATCATGTTTCGACGCAAAAGAAAAGGCCAAAGCTGAACCTTGGCGTTCCGTTAAAATCAGTGAATCCTCGGCACGTCTGGTAGCGAAGAAAGCTCGCATGCGGTAAGCGCACTGATGGCCACCAGCACTTCCTTGCGCGTGAAGCCACTCTCTTCGCCCTTGGCTATCAGGTCGGTGAATTCCACTGCGATCTCGCCACCGCAATCGGTTATCCGCTCCTGAGACACGACAAGAGCCTCTTCGATACTTATCATGATACCCTCCAATTGGCTGCCGTAATCCGACGCTATGGCGTCGATGCGTGCGCCGGGTTTGTTGCCTGGTGTGCCGTTGGCGTCTTCCACCCGTACAACCTTGGTATTCACGTGGTGACGGCGAGCGCGAGGTTCAAGTCCTTTCGCTTTGTATTTTGAAGCTTACAAAACCGGGTATGCTACAGGCGGGTGCCGACAGGTCAGCAGTGTCGGAGGTGCTTTATTGGATAGCGCCCCAGCTACGTTTGCAGGACAGCGGAACCGTGTACTACAGGTGCTTTCGCTTCAAATTTCGAAGTGATAATGTTTGCGCCGAAGCTGCTAGACAGGTGCCGCGAAATATGGATGACGAAACCAACACATTGGCCGCCAATGTCTCGCAACAAAAATGGGTTCTGCCCGTCTCGATCCTTGGAAGCAGCCTTGGATTCATCGACAGCTCTGTCGTCAATATCGCGCTACCTGCCATTCAGTCTGACCTGCACATTGGCCTCTCCGCCGTTCAATGGATATCGAATGGCTACCTGTTGACGCTCGCTAGCTTCATTTTGCTTGGGGGCGCTCTGGGGGACCGGTTTGGAACCCTTCGCGCCTTTTGTGTCGGGTTGAGCTTATTCGTGTTGGCTTCCATGGCGTGCGGGCTGGCAACCTCTCCCACAGTCTTGATAATCTCCCGATTTATCCAGGGAGCGGGTGCAGCTGCGCTAGTCCCGACGAGCCTCGCCTTGATAAGTCAAGCGTACACCGGCGAAGCAAGGGGCAAGGCAATCGGGACCTGGGCTGGAGCAGGGGGCGTCCTGATGGCGCTCGGGCCCCCTCTCGGCGGCTGGATGGTTGACCATGTGGGGTGGCGCTCGATTTTCTATATCAACGTGCCGATTGGGGCTTTGGCATTGTTACTCGCCAGAAATGTGCGTGAGAGCCGAAAAGCAGACGGATCACGCCAGTTGGACATCCCGGGATCGATTTTTGCCGTAGTCGCCCTTGGTTTGTTCACCTATGGACTGATTGCTGTCGGGGAGGGAGATATCTCTACCGGGCCAGCCATGTTGGCTTGCTCCGTAGCTGCAGGCGGATTGTTTTTATTTGTGGAGCAAAGGTCCCCTTATCCGATCCTGCCTCTGCGGTTATTCCGAAGCCGTAATTTCACGGGCTCTAACATCTTGACCATCATTCTATACGGAGGACTCGGTGGTGCCCTGTTCATGCTGCCATTCCATCTGATCAAGGTCCATTCTTTCTCGACCACGATGGCGGGCGCGGCGTTTCTGCCATTCTCCGTAATCCTTGGCCTTGGCTCTAGGCCCGCCGGTGGGATCTCCAGCCGGGTCGGACCACGGCTACCGATGATCCTTGGGCCGCTTATAACCGCCAGTGGCTTTGTTTTATTGGCCCTTTCCGGTGGGCAATCGGCGTATCTATCAGGATACTTTCCCGGTCTTGTACTCATCGGACTAGGTATGACCATCACAATACCGGCGCTGACCACTGTGGTGTTCGATTCCGCACCACCTGACGACAGTGGCGCGGCTTCGGGCATCAACAATGCCGCAGCGCGAAGTGGAAGCCTCTTCGCCGTGGCAGCACTTGGCATCGCGTTTGGCAGCTCGGATATCGGATCTCTAGCGCCTTCGGATATTTCCCAAGCTTACTCTGCGGTGATGGCTGTATCGGCAGCATCGGCGCTACTGAGTGCTTTGCTTGTATGGATCCTGATCGGCCCGGCTGAGCCGGACAAACCGGGCCTTTGAGGTCAGCGCTCGAACCAATCAGAAGAGATGACAGAATGGCAGCCTTTGTTTCCGGCTTGAGTACGAGCGGCTTTGACCTCTCAGATTACGAGGGCGCGTGGAGCCTTCATCGGCAATCGACAGACGGAGCCGAGATGCTTGGCCAGGCGACTATTACGCGTGACAATGAGCATTACCTATATGAGGAGAGTGGCGAGCTGACCCTTCCGACCGGCGAGAGGCTGCTCTTCAACCGAACGTACTGTTGGGTGGGCGACGGGGCTACGCTGCGTATCTTTTTCGACAGGGCCTGTCGTAACCTTTTTTTACATTTGATACCCGTTTTCGATCGCACGAATTATATCGGCAGAGCATCACACAAGTGTGGTGACGATTTCTATGATGCCGAATTTACCTTTGAGGGTGGTCAGGCGTTCCGAACAACGTACTCGGTAAGCGGGCCTCGCAAGGATTACGTTTTGACGTCAGAGTATAGGCGATCGAGGGACTGACCTGACCGATATTGGATTTCGCGACCTGCTCACCGCGAAGACGAGCTTGGATCGACTGCAGCAATTCATCTCGTCGTTGGCGACTATCTTGGTGCGGCTCAATCGTTTCGAAGCCGATTCGTTCCGGCATACGAATATTATCCGCTGGCGGTCTGACACGGCACCATTAGTTAGTCCCTGAGCATTTGCTTGAAGATAAACCTGTTGTCGCCTTTGCGGCCGCAGCGCTTGCAGTGAAGGTAGCGAGCAAGTTCGCTGGTCCGCGACGATGGACTGAATTTTTTGCGCGTCTTTTTGATATCGATTCCGCGAAAGTAGCCGCACCTGCAGAAACCGTACAAGATGAACCACTCGGGCACTTCGGAGAGCGCCATGTCCGCCAGCATATACGTCTCTGCTGGCAACTTAAGGGCGTCCACGGGCGATGGCTTTTCGTTGACCGACTTGAACGAGCTGTGCGGTGTCTCAAGTCGGCAGCCCATATGACCGCTCAAATCAACACGTTGGCACCCAAGGGCTCGGGCCAAAGTTACACCGAGGCTGCTGACGGCTACATCGCCCACCGCCGCAAGGACGCGCTCGACTGAACTGCTCTTGCTAACTCCGCAACCCGAGCAACGGATCTCGACGCTGCAACGGCTGTAAAACGAGAGCCAACGTATCCCATTGCGCCAATGCTCGTTCCGATCTTCCATGGCAACCAAGTAGGCGTGGCTTACGCGACTTTGCGGCAAAGCGCCTCAGCGATCTCGGCCGCTTCCAGACGACCTGACGTCTTGTACGGATAGTGCTTCCAACACCACCAATCCACGTGTTCAGCTTTACCGAAGCCGAAACCTGCCCAATCGCCACAATGGCATTTCCGGGCCACGAGCGTGGGAGCGCGTTTTAAAGTAGGACGATCGATGTCACTCATCGTGGATCCCTTCGTTGGGAGTGTCTGGACAGCAGGGTCGTTGTGCTCAGCTTTTACCAACGAAGTCGTTGTTCGCCGCTGCGGGCGTTCCTAGTTTGTTCTTTTTGTGCTAGGAGTCAAGGCAGGTGTTTGTGAAAGCAGGAGTGGAAATCGTGGCTAAGAAGTTGACGATCGCAACAATCAATCGTGGCTGGCCTCATCAGGTTGCGCTCCAGGCCGGTTCAAACGATGGTCTCGTGGAAAAGCAGTCACTTTTCTCCAAACGGCTGCTCCGCTGCGCCGAGATCCTCACCGTGACCCATGGTGGGCTGGCTTATAACGTCCACTGTTTCGCTACGCGGGCGGGCACTGTCGCTTTCATGTCAGAGTTTGGCGGCGAATGGTTTGATCTGAGCGAGAGAGGCAGGGGTCCACATACAGATCAATTCGGTCCGTCGACGTGCGGCGTTTGCTATTTAGCGGTTGAAGGCCTGGTCTTCGCCAGCTTAACCACGAGGCATTGCCGACGAAGCTCTTCAAGGTCGTTGGAGAGACCGGCATGCAGAAGTGCAGCACCGAGCATGCTCATGCAGGGCTCCTGGCCGAGAGCACTTTTAACATCGCCACCACCCAGGAGCTCACGAGCCGCATAAGCCGCAAGCCTCGCGTCTTCGGCATGTCCATCAGATACACCTGATGTGACGAAGGCTTCAAAGACTAGGATTTCGCCGGGCTCAGCGGGTAGACTTGTCCAATCTTGCCAAGCTTTGAGGCCGGGGATGTTTGAGGCGAGCCTGTCCAAAATCGCGGGCACCAAGGCCAAGGCCATCGCGGTGACGCTAGCTCCCGCTCCGGCGCTCCATGGCCGACCCGTCTCTCCGGGGCGCTGTTGAAGGGTTGCTCCGATATCGCGTTTGGTAGGTACATACATCGGAGCCTCGAACCCGAGGACGACCGGTCCAGCGAGAATTGCTTCGGTTAGACTGACAATCAGATCTTCAGGGCCGGTGCCCCCATCCTCGATGAAGGGGCCCGTGATCCACCAACCCAAGTTGCCTTGCTTTGGCGATCCAATATCAACTACGGCGTAGTGCATGCTTGTCCTCCAGACTGGGAGCTTCGCGTAGCTAAACCGTGCTCCTGCTACCGGAGATGAGTGTTGTCGCGAATTTGTCACGCAGTATGAAAGTTATCACCGCTGAAAGCTGGATGACTTGCCGGGAATCGGCGTTGGCTTTGAGATAGGCCGGGACCGAATAAGGGCATTGGGATGTTCAGGGTAATCGAAGGTGGCTTGAGCCAATCCAAATCTGTCGCTCAGAACAAGAATGAGCATATCGAGGCAGAAGGGCAAAGGCGTTTGCGGGAGGCGGGAGTGGACCGTTTTCAAGCACGCGAAAAACTGACCGGCGTCGCTATGCCTAGTTCACTCCGCCTATTTATGCTGCAGGTGGAATTCGCAGTAGAGGCGTTGTCTAAGCTGTCGCCGATCCCAATGAACATCATGGATGATGGCTACTGGCCGAAATATGACAGGGCTGCCCCATTCGAGACAGCCCTGATTAGGCGTTAGGCTGCTTTCGCGCCTTTAGCGTTCGCTGCTGTTTTGGCGAGCTGCGTTAGCTTCTGATCTGTCGCTTCCTCTTCCTCGAGGTTCGCCTGGAGCAGCGGGACCGCATCCTTCAGGCCAAGCTGGGTGGCCCAGGCGATCAGGGTGCCGTAACGGGCGATTTCGTAGTGCTCCACCGCCTGTGCCGAGGAAATCAAACCAGCGTCAAGGGCAGGGGAGCCCTTGAACTCTTCGATGATTTCCTCGCCTTCGGAGATGATGCCTTGGATCGCTTCGCAAGTCTTGCCACGGGCAGGCTTACCAAGGAGTTCGAAAACCTGTTCCAGGCGTTCGATCTGACCCTGCGTTTCATCGCGATGCTGAAGGAAGCCTGCTTTGCCTTCCTCGGACTGTGCGGCGCGGGCCATCTTAGGCAGTGCCTTGAGGATCTGCTTCTCGGCGAAGTAGATATCCTTGAGCGTATCAAGGAAGAGATCATCAAGCGTCTTCGTGTTGGTCTTAGTTGTAGCCATGGTGTCCTCCTATGAAATGACGATGGAAAACCCGCTAAGAGAGAAGCGGTTCCAATGTTCACGCCTGACTCATGGCTTCTTTTCAGCTCTGTACCCTAACGTACACGCGGTGCAGGCTGGCGGAACGTCTCGATCTCTTTTGCATTTCGAAACCGGGACCACGAGCGTGTCAACCGGACGCGACAGGGATGGTGAACGCAGCGATTTTTCCGGTTTCTCGCTGCGGGCAACGGAACGCCAGTCGAGCGCCCCACCTGTCCGCCGTGGTCCCGCCCTACCGGGGAACCAAGCCTCTCAGTGGACGTTGCCCCCGTGCGATTTAAAAAAGGAGAAAACACCATGATTTCTGCAGAACAGGTTCGCGAGCATATGGAAGTCATCGGCGCAGATGGTGCACATGTGGGCACAGTAGACCACATGGATGGCACATCGCGCATCAAGCTGACGAAGTCGGATTCCGACGATGGTCAGCATCACCTCATTCCACTTGATTGGGTCGACCATGTTGATCAGCACGTCCACCTGACCAAGAGCGCTGAAGACGTCCGCAGTCAGTGGTCTTCGGTCAACTAATTGTTTCAGGAGCCGCTTTCGAGCGGCTCCTTATTTATTCGCCCCCCGCCGCCCGCCATGCGAGACTAACCAGCCACCATGCCAAGAGTCGCCATCATCGGATCTGGACCCACCGGGATTTATTCGCTTGCCGGATTGATTTCCAGCGCCACGCCGCTGTCTATCACTATCTTCGAGGAAACACCTGACGCAGGGAAGGGAACGCCCTACCATCCGGCGGTCAATGACCGCGCTATGCTGGCAAATATCGCCAGCATCGAAATCCCTCGCATCGAGCATACGCTCGTCGAGTGGCTGTCGTCGCGGAGTGATAGCGAGCTGCAGGAACTGGGCGTAGAAAGATCAGGGATTGGCGAACGTGAGTTTTATCCTCGGATCGTTCTTGGCGAGTTCTTGGCAGCGCAATTTTGGGCCCTGGTTAAGCGGGGGCTCTTGCACGGCCATTCCATCGATGTGAAAGCCAGCCACCGCATTCTCGATATCAAGCTTGGTAACGATGATATATCGCTTAAGTTCAAAAGGCACGGCGGGGAGGATGCCACGATGTCGTTCGACCACGTGGTCATGGCCACAGGTCACGATTGGCCCGAGAACACGGAAACGTCGCCTGGCTACTTTGCGTCGCCGTGGCCTGCAGCGGCGATAAAGAGGATTGGCGCTGTCAATGTCGGTGTCTTGGGCACGTCGCTTAGTGGGATCGACGCAGTCGTATCCGTTGCCACCGCCCATGGCATGTTCCTTCGGGACGACAATGGAACGTTGCGATATGAGCCTGACACCTCGGGCACCGGCTTCTCTATCACTATGATGTCTCGTAAGGGTTTGTTGCCCGAGGCGGACTTCTATTGTGCGATCCCATACGAGCCTCTCAGGTTTTGCACGGAAGAGGCCGTACGGTTGCTGATGGAGCAAATGCGGGAGCGGCTTCTCGATGAGGTCTTTGAGTTGTTTCGGCGAGAGCTTGCCGCAGCCGATCCCGACTACGCTGCCAGCATTGGACTTGCCCTGGCGTGCGTGGAGGACATTGCCGAGCGCTATTTTCGGGCGCGACAGAAAGTAGACCCTTTCGTCTGGGCAGCGCAGAACCTTGCGGAAGCCAAGAAAAACAAAGCCGAGCGGCAAACCGTCCAGTGGCGTTACGCCATCCTCAGGATGCACGAAGTCATCGCACTTGCCATCCCTCGTTTGAATGACCGAGATCTGAAGCGCTTCCACAAGGATTTCAAGACAGTTTTCGTGGATGACTACGCGACGGTTCCGCACGAATCCATCGAACGGCTCCTTGCCCTGCATCAGGCAGGGAAGTTGTCCGTTAAAGCGCTGGGCGACGACTACGACATTGAACAACATGATGGAACCCCGGGTGTCGCCGTGATCGTTGATGGAAACGAGAGCAGGTACGATGCCTTCATCGACGCTACTGGGCAGCACGCGCTCTCCGCTTCCGATCTCCCATTTCCCAGCCTTCGTAAGACCGGCGCAATCAAGGAAGCAAAGACCCAGAAGTTCGAGGCCAGCGCGAACGACGAGACCCGTCGGACAGGTGGCATCGAGATTGACGACGACTTTCGGCCCCGCGTTGAAGCTGGGCTGTCGAACAATCTCTACTGTGTCTCGGTCCCATTCCTGTTGCATAAGATGCCGTTTATCCAAGGCATCACCAGTGCTCATGAAATGGGAAGTACAGTGGCAGCGGCGATCATCGATGCAGTCGCAAACTCGGATCTCCTTGTGCACTCCGGATAATGCTTATCCGACCTCGATCTTATCTCCAATGGAGATAACGCCTTCGGCACCGACGTCGGCATATACACCGAAACAGCGCTGACGGCTCCTGACGACCGTGCGGAGGACTTCGGGGTCTTCGGGCAGGTCAGTTTGCGCGATCATGGTCATGCCACAACGTTTGGTTTTCTCCGTGACGGTGCCACGGTAGTCGCCAATAGCGATTTGGCTGCCAATCCAATTGTTCTCGTCCGCACTGGTATCCATGACGATATTCGGGCGAAATCTGCGCACGTCCAAGACCGCCTGCGGGATCAGGCCAGACAAGTCCGAAAGTGACCTTGTTGACAGTAAATGGAGTGGGCTTGCGACATAGCGCGGGCTCAGCGTGACTTCACCCTCGTCGGTTGGGAGAGTGCTGCCAACACCACGGATCGCGCAGCGGAAGCCAAAATGGTCCGACAGTGCGTTATCCAACTTGGGATCATCGACGAAGAAGTTCCAATCAACCGAGGAGATCAAGAGGCCCCCATCGTCGGTGCGAGCATCAATCATCAGTGCCGGACGCCAGCGGGCAATTTTCTCTGGTGCAGCTATCTCCCCCGACACGAGGTCGACGAGAAGGTGACTGCGATCTCCTCGAATTCCGTCAGCCGTAACAGTATGGGTCTTGAGGCGCTCCCCACGCAGCGAACTGACGGGGTAGCGCCAAAGTGCCTGGACTGTAGCCGCGACCTCTATCGGGTCGCTCCCCAAATCCAGGCTACTGCCGCGACTATGCCAACCGCAGTGAGCGGGCGTTCTTTGACCAATTCTCCAACGCTTTGAATGACTGATTTGGCCTCAGCCTTGCCCACTGCTACAGCACCGCTGGCGACCTCCGAAGCATGATCCGACAAGCGTACAGCGTCTCTGCGAAGCGATTGAACGCGTCCGCGATCCTCAGTGCCGCCAAACTCGCCGGTCGATCGCAAAGCTTCATCGACAAGCGGGAACTCACCAAGATCGTTCGCGGAGTGGCTATCGACTGTGCTTGCAACGGATGACTGGGTTGCCGACACGGGATCGGACGCAGGGAAGGTTGCTTCGAGGCCCTGATCGAGATCATCAGGCTCGGCGGAGCGCTGCCGAGCTATTTCTGCATTATATGACTGAACGGCGGGTGACTTGCTGGGATCTACCATGGTGTCCTCCTGTTTGATTGAAGAACATCCTATTGCGATTTGAGTTCCTGCAAAACGTCACTTACTCGCGGATTTTGTGAGACCGTTGGAAGTGTGACCCGCTAGGCTGTTCGATCTCATCATTCTGGACGGCCGATATTCAGCCTTCACGTTAAAGGGCATCGCGCCGAACCCAAACGCTGACACTTCCGCCATTTGTGGGGAAAGCCGCTCGACCTTGATCGTCGACAGTAACTTCCGCTTCATGGTGACCCAAAAAGTCTACAAACAAGGCACTAGAGTGGTTTGGACCGAGATCAACCGAGATATGGCCAGCAGCGCCATTGGACATGACGACAACACAGCCGGGTTCGGTATCGGTTCCATGACGTGTGAAGCCAATCACGCTGGGGTCATCGAATTGATCGACTTGCGGCCCGTTTGCGAAACGCTGACGTGCTTCCATCAACTTGGGTAAGCATCCGATTGCTGGCATCTCGACCTGGTGCTGGCTCTCGTCGTCGCCCTTGTCGCTGTATTCCGCGCCGTATAAATCCGGATAGAACACGCAAGGCGTTCCTTGTTCCCGCAGCAGGATCAATGCGTAGGCGAGGGGCTTGAACCAGGGCTCAACCGTCGCTTCAAGCGACTGCAATGGCTGTGTGTCATGGTTGTCGACAAGCGTTACGGCGTGCTCAGGGATGGCCGAAACGAGCGACCCATCGAAGATGGTCCGCATGTCAAAGTCTCCACCCGCCTTGGAGGCATCGTGGAAACGGTGATGGAGCGCGATGTCAAAAAGCATCAGCTGCTTGTCGACAAGTTCCAGGTAATTCGTGAGCGTCTCCATGTGCGGATGCCAGTATTCGGCGACGACAAACAAATCGTCGCCGACAGTATCGCGCATATGGCCGACCCAATCCTTGAAAAACCATGCAGGAATGTGTTTCGCCGCATCCAGTCTAAAGCCACCAACCGGCACCTGTTCGGAAAACCAGCGTCCCCAGTATTTCAGCTCCTCGTAGACGGCTACGTTGCGGAACTCGACATCGGCACCCATTAGGTAGTCGAAGTTTCCAAGCTCATCGTCGACTTCGTCGTTCCACTGTCCCTCGCCATACTCGTTCATAAGCCGGAAAACACCGCTTTCATCGGGTTCCTCAATCAGGTCCACGCCACTGAAGCACTGTTTGTCCCAGATGAACTTTGAATATTTGCCGTTTCTGCCAGGAAAGGTAAAGCGCGTGTAGGCGAGCGCTTCCACGTCTTCTTCCGCGATTTGCGTCCGGTCGTCTGCATCGACGCGTCGAACGACCACGCTTTCCTTCTCGTCGGCACCCATCTTGTGGTTCAGCACGACGTCATGGATCGGCCGGATGCCGTGTTCGACAAGGGCCTGGCAGCTAGCCTCAAAGGCAACCCTGTCACCATACTTGGTCGCCTTGCTCCCTTTCTGATCGAACTCCCCAAGATCAAAGAGATCGTAGGTATCATACCCTACAGAGTAGGCTCCTGACGCACCCTTATAGGCGGGTGGCAACCACACGTCAGTGATCCCCATATCCGCGAGATCTGAAGCCTTCTCGGCGACCTCTTTCCAGAGACGGCTGTCGCCGAGCGAGTACCAGTGGAAGAATTGAAAGAGCGTCCGCTTGATCATCATTGCCCCAGATGAAATTTCTTGTGCGGTAGAATGACTTGGCCGTCAGGGACCATCCGCGCGGATGGCTTACCGGACTTTGCCGGGGAGACGGCAGTTTGCGAGCAGCTCGTGGAGAGTGGCAAACTGTCCGAACAGCCTCAGAAGATCGCGTTTCTGCTTTTCGTCCAACCCCTGCCGGTTGGCAAACTCGTCCACCCGGAGCACTTTGTGAACTCGGTCTGTCGTGAAGTCTGCAGTTTGGAAATGATTACTCACATTGACCCCTCGAAATTTTGCGCGGGGGAAATGAGTTTGGCGGGAATTGGTTCCACGGGTATTGCGCGGAAAATGAGTAATGAAGCTTTTCACGTCTTGGGGTACGCAAACTTACGAAACTTGTCACTCAGGCTCTTCGGGACAGCTTAAAAAGCATGTCCAAAACTGATCTTGAAAACGTGCAGCGCAGAAAAACGATGACCCGGCGGGAACGGTTGGATCATTCCAACGAACCCATGAGATCGCTATGTCGACGATAGCGTCTAAAGAGGAAGCGCACCGCAAGAAATCAGATCGACTTCGTGCAACCCGCGAGGCCGCGACGAAGGATATCGGGAAACGAGTAGCCTGGTCTGCAGGATCACCAAACGTTTGTTGTAAACTGTCAGCCTCTGCGTGTTTGTAGGCCATCAAGAGAATGTAGATGGAAATGCCGGGCAACTGAAAGCCGCCCGGCCGATATCGCTTAGGCTACCGTAGCGTACAGGGTACTGTTTCTGATGTAAGCGATGAAGTTTTCTCAGCGTGGGAACGTCAGGGTAAAAATTGTGCCCGACTCATTCTTATATTCGTATCGTCCTCTCAGCTGCGCCGCGAAATTGGTCACCAACTTGGTTCCCATCCCCTTTCGCTGCTGGACCGGATCAAACCCCGCCCCGGAGTCGGCAATGACTAGCTCGATCTCTGTATCAAACGTCTTCAATTCAACCCGAAGAACGCCTGACCCGTCGTCAGTAAGGCCGTATTTGAATGAGTTCGAGACAACCTCGTTTACGATCAGTCCCAACGGGAGAGCTTGGTCACGGTCAACCAGCACATGCTCCAGCTCGATTTCGAGAGCAACGGGCTTATTGTAGAGGGTGGCAATCTGGGTAACGAGTTGGCGCACATAAGGCTCTGCATCAACTCGCTCGTACTGGTCGGTGAGGTAGATTTGTTCGTGGACCGCCACCATCGCCTGTATCCTCGACGTCATGTCGGCCCGCGCCTCAGGCGGAAGCGGTTGAAGTCTGATCAACGCCATAACGGCCTGGAGATTGTTTTTGACCCGATGGTGTACCTCGCGGAGAAGAAATGTGTTCTTCTCGTTTGCCTTCTCCAGATCGTCGTTTCGACGGCTATACCGATGGAGTTGCCAAGTTAGCAGCCCAGCACCGGCAAAGGTCGCGATTGCAAGTGGCAGGACAAGTAGAAGCTCTGACCAGAGATTTCGCCAGAACACTGCAAGTACCTCTTGCCGGTCCACTGCGGCGAGGGCAACGATGGGCCAACCGTCTACCTTTTTGAACGACAGAATCCGCGATACGCCATCGATAGGAGATACAGGACTGTGGAAGATCCCCTTGTCTGCTGCGGCAAGCAAAGGATACCAGGCAGTTTTGCTAAGATCGACGGGCTCGGTGGGCTCAGGATGATGGGCGAGGAGCCGACCGTCCGCGCGGATAATGGATATCGTCGAGTTGTCTCCTAGTCCCATGGTCGACCAAAATTTCTCGACCGAAGCATTTGTGATGGTGATCGTCGCAACACCCTTAAAGACACCGTCTCTGTCGATCCGGTGGGCCACAATGAACGCGAAGCCATCTTGAGGCGTCTCCCTCTCTGCCCGCGCGATAGATAGGCGTTCACCTTTGGCCAGACGTTGAAAGTAGGGGCGATCCGAGTGATTGACGGCGAGCCAGTTCGCTGCCGTCGAAGCACGGAGTTGTCCAGTCTCATCGAAGACCGAATACGTAAAGCCGAGCGGCAAGTCACCCACGGCTCGTGCGATGTCTTGCCTTAATTCCTGTGAGGTAGCGCCGTCCGGACCAAGCGCAGAGTCGATCCGGCGAAGCGCTTGGTCGCTAGCCTGCATCATCCAATTTGCGTTGGTCGCGACTACGTTGGCCGCTGCTGATGCACGCATCTCGCCTTCTTGAATGGCAGAACTATAGTTCTGTCGCACTAGCATCGCTCCAGCGCTAAAAACTGCGGCCACGATCAACAGACCAATCCAGACGGGGAGGGACCGCCGGTTTGCTAGCATGGCAAATCTGCTGGGCATGGGGTCACCTGGTACAAACTTTCGAGAAAGTGATCACTCGCAAATTTCTTCACGGCTTCAGACCGGCGACGTCAAGGGCCTCCAAGAGCGACTTCTGCGAGATCGGCTTCATGAGGAATTGTGCCCCCTGGGGAAGGGAGCCTTGAACGGGATGATAGCGACCGGAAATGATTACTATCTTGCACTCGTTAGATTTTGCAGCGACATGGTGTGCCAACGCAATTCCATTCATGGTCCCTGGCATATCAATGTCTGTAAGGAGAGTAGCAAACTGCTTCTTCCCGAAGGCAATGAGAGCTTCATCGGCATTTGCCGCTTCGACTACCTCGTATCCAATGTCAAGGAGAGTGTCGGCGAGGTCCATACGGATCAAGCCATCGTCTTCTACGAGGAGAAGTGAGTTCGGCATCAATGCTCTCTCTGGAACGTTTCGAGATCAGCCTCGATCCGACATTTCAACCCGGTTGGGGCACTAATACGACTTTGCTATCCAAGGTGCCGTTAAGACCCGCTGTAATAAGCCTGGTACCAGACCCAGCTGAGTGCGGCTCCGTGACAGGGGGCCACCTGATTCAACCCACATCAATTCGAAGCGGTCGCTGTCCGGACCTGAGACAGCCCACTCGATTTTTACACGACCCGAGGGTTCCGAAAGAGCGCCGTGCTTAAGAGCGTTGGTCGCCAGCTCATGCAAGATAAGTGCAATTGACAGGGACGGCCTCGACCCGACCCGTAACTCGGGGCCATTGATCGTAAAGCGGGGATTATCAAGTTCATCGTGAAGCGCGATCATCTGTTTTACAAGCCGTCGAACCTTTGAAGTTCCGGTCCCGCCTTCAAGGATCGTATCATGAGCGTCGCTGAGGACGGCAATCCGATCCGAAAGTCGCTGTCGCGCTGTGGCGATATCTGGGGCGCTTCTAAGTGTCTGAGATGCGATGGCCTGAAACATCGCTAATTGGTTCTTTAGCCGATGCCCGAGTTCATGTGAAAGCAACTCCTGCCTTGCTTCTTCCGCCCGAATTTCGGTGACATCCCGAGCTTGCACGAGGATTCCTGTTACCGAGCCACCGTCATTGAGCATTGGCTGGTATACCAAGTCTATCAAGCGCGACTGTTTCTCGCCATCAGGACCACGGTTGAGTTCGACATGAAGGCTCTTTGCGACGAACGGCTCACCGGTCTGATAGACACCATCGAGGATTTTGATAAACCCTTGCCTCACCACCTCTGACACTGCTTCACGCACAGACTTGCCGATGATGGCCCGGCCGACGCCAATCATCGAATAGTATTCTTTGTTGGCATACTCGAATACGTGGTCCGGTCCCACTAACATCGCTATACCTCCTGGGCTGAGTTCAAACACTTGAAGCATGCGCTCCCTCTGTGTTCGCTCCGCTGTCCGCATCGCGACTTGCGCCGTGATCTCGGTGCATGCACAGAACATCCCAAGCACTGTTCCCCATGGGTCCCGAACAGGAGTATATGAAAACGCGAAGTGCGTTTCTTCCGGAAAGCCGTTTCGATGCATGAGGAACTGAATATCGTCCATCGCCGTTCCCTTTCCGCTATAAGCGTCAGCGATGATAGGCTCGACCTGATCCCATATGTCGTACCAGAGGCTTTGAAAGCTTCCGCCAAATGCTGCGGGATGCCGAGAGCCACACATCTCGGCGTATCCATCGTTGTAAAGGGTGGCCTGGGACGGGCCCCATACGATCAACATCGGCTGGAGCGATCCGAGCATGACGTTGCCTAAGGTTCGAAGCTCGACAGCCCAAGCTTCTATGGGACCTAACGGTGAATTTGGCCAGTCATGATCCCGGAAAAGCTTTCCGCAATCAGGGTTCGGTAATTGCATGCATTTTCCCCGGCACCGGATGTAGCGGGATATCTAGAGAGATTGAGTCAAAATCAAACGGCGCTGACAGAATATTCGGGGTGGACCTGAAGTGGCGAGGCCGGAGTGACGGTAGCTCATTAGCCAAATTTTAACTCTGGCTATTCAAGATAAGAACGTCGGAGGCTCCATCCTCTGGTTCTCCTAAGCCATTCAATGTGGCCACTTGGCGCTCGTCCCATGTTGTGCGTGGCGAGCCGCCTCTCTTCCTGCATTAGGCGGACAATGGAACAACTGTCAGATCTAACAGAAGACTTGGCGAAACTTCCGTTAAGTGAGCGGAGACGGCGAATCTTTCTGAAATGCGTCACCAAATATCGCGAGTTGGGCACTCCCATCGATGGCGATGCTAGGTTTTTAGAACTGATTGAGAAATGGATTGAGGGCGACATTGAGATGCGAGAAGTCGCAACTCTTCTGCGAGTGCCAAAAGGCGTAGATCCAGCACCGCTACCAGGAGGATTGTCGAGTGGTGAGGAGCGTCGAACTGCGGGTTCTCCTGTTTCGGTCGACGCACCGGATACGCCCCTCGAATTAATTAACGCTCCGCCAAATCCATTGTCCAGCGTCATCGATGAACTCGAGCTCGAAGTGTCTTGGGAAATTCGTTCGTCTAGTGATTAGACCTGTGCCAGGCGCGCAAACGCGGGAACCAACGCCTCCGGACGCATCCAGCTGGATGCCTCCGAAGGCAAAGGGGTAAGCTCGACGACAATGCTTTCCCTTAAGCGTACCGATCTTCATGAGTGAAGCGCTTTCAGGCGATTGCGCCCCCGTCTGCGGTTAAAGTTGCTCCGGTGATGACGCTCGCGGCTGGACTTGCCAGGAATACCACAGCGTTCGCGACTTCGCGCGGATCCCCGAAGCGTCCGAGCGAAGTGAGGCTGCGTTGAAACTCCGCAGCCGCGCCGTCCGATGGGTTTGCGTCTGTGTCGGTTGCTCCCGGCTGTACCAGATTCACTGTGATGCCGTTGGGACCGAGTTCGCGGGAGAGACCACGAGTGAAGGACGTGAGTGCAGCTTTTGACATTGCGTAAGGAGTGATCCCAGGGAAGGGCACGCGCTCCCCGAGCCCCGATCCAATCGTGATGATGCGGCCGCCGTCACCTAGATGTGGGATGACAGCCTTCGCGAAGAGCACTGGGGCTCTCACATTCACGTCCATGAGGGTCTGGAAATCGTCTTCGTTGAGGTCGGCTATCAGTCCCGCATGGCCGATTGCAGCGCTGTTGACGAGAATATCAATGCCGCCGAGCGCAGAAACCGCCTCGGTCACTGCACGGCTGATGGCAGCTGGGTCCCCGCTGTCGGCTTGAATGGCGACGCCTTGCCGTCCCGTGTGTCGGATGGCGTCCGCAACTTCCTTAGCCTTTTCCACCGCACGTTGATAAGTGAAGGCCACGTTTGCACCGTTCTCGGCCAGTGCAAGAGCGATCGCCGCGCCGATACCTCTCGATCCACCTGTTACCAGGGCACGTTTGCCGACAAGATCGATCATAAGTTTATCCTCTCGATTTGTTTCTGTAGGGCCAACAATCTGTCGGCCGCCCAAGAGATCAGATGCTTCCAGGCAGTATCCAAGTCTCAAAAGTCGCGAACTGTGTCGCACAAAGCGGAACGCAGAAACTGTTCCGCGTTGGGCAACAGCGTGTCACCGGCGTTGATCTGGCCATAGCGTTCGCATGCCTTAGATGAGACAAAGGCTCCACCGATCCGAGAGAGGTGAAAATTGAAGCGCATAGAATTTGAAAGTGGCTCCATCAACGTCGTCGGAAATCTTCACCTTCCTCCTGATTTCGACGAGGGTCGTGGCTATCCCGCGATAGTTCTTTCAACCCCGGGCAGCAGTGTTAAGGAACAGATCGGCGCTATCTACGCAAACAGACTTGCCGCGCATGGCTATCTCGCGCTGACCTTTGATCCCTCGTTTCAGGGCGAAAGTGGGGGAGAGCCGCGAGACTCGGAGGATCCGGCGGCTCGCGTTGGAGATATCCACTCCGCAGTTGACTGCCTGATGACGTTACCCTTCGTCGACGACCAGCGTGTTGGCCTGCTGGGGATTTGTGCTGGCGGCGGATACGCAATAAAGGCAGCTCAAACAGAACGACGGTTCAAAGCCGTGGGGACAGTGGTCGCCAATGACATCGGCGAAGCCATGCGACGGTTGCTTCCCGATTATCGTCAAACGCTTCTAGATGTCGCCGAGCAGCGCACCTCAGAAGCGAGAGGTGCTGAGTTGCGAAGAGATCCTTGGATCCCGGACAGCTTGCAACAAGCTGAAGCCGCAGGGATCGATGATCCGGAGCTACTCGACGCTGTCAGCTTTTATAGAGAGTCCGAATATCGCCATCCCAACTCAACCAATCGGCTGCTGTTTATCAGTTATGGTCCACTGCTAGGTTTTGACGCCTTCGGCCTCGTACCTGAGCTGTTGACCCAGCCGCTACAAGTGATCGTCGGCGGACGTCGCGGTCCAACTGGCCAGTATGAGGCAGGTCAGCGCCTGTTCGACTTGTCCCCGAGCGCACACAAGGATTTTCTCGTGATCGATGGCGCGGGACACTACGACATGTACCACAAACCCGAGTACGTCGACCAGGCCGTCGAGCGGCTTGCCGCATTCTACGCCCGATACTTGCCGCCGGGGTCATAGCCGCAACGGTGGCTTCTATGAACCTTTATCGAAGCACTCGATAAGCATATCGGTGAGCACCCGTACCTTTTTGGCTGGGTGCTGCCCAGGCGGCCTGACGACAAAGATTCCGGCTGGCGGCGGCGGGTAACTGGTCAGCACCTCAACGAGCGTTCCCGCCTTGATGTGTTCATCAGTCAGGCCGTTAGGAATCCTCGCAATACCAACACCTTCTAACGCTGCGGCCAGAAGTGCGACGCCATTATCGGCTTTGAAGCGCCCCTGCGGTCGGATGGTGCGGACCACCTCTCCATCCATGACTTGCCAGCTTTCAGTTCCCTGCATGAGAGCTTGGTGAACGAGAAGGTCGTCTGGCGTCTCAGGCAAACCATTTGCCTCGATATAATCAGGGCTTGCAACAAACTTCCCGTAGAGAGGGCCAACACGTCGGGCGACAAGGTTGGAATCCGGTAGGTAACCGACACGTATAGCGCAGTCATATCCCTCCGTTATCAAATCGACGAACCGGTCGGTGTAGCAAGAGGAAATCTGTAGATGCGGATGGCGTCGTGCCATCTGTGCAAGGACGGGTGCGAAATGTGTAGGCCCGAAGGAGAGGGGAGCAGCAACTCGAAGGCGGCCGCGCAACTCACCCGCAGGCAGGATCGTCTCGCGGGCAGCATCCATTTCGGCCGTAATTCGCGCCGCGTAATCCCTTAACGTCGCGCCTTCCTCGGTTAGGGCGATGCCCCGCGTGTTCCGAGCGACAAGCTGTGCTCCAAGCTCGGCTTCCAGCCGAGAAATGCGTCTACTGACCATCGACTTGGAGACGCCGAGCCTAACAGCAGCAGGTGTTACACCGCCCGCATCGGCGACTTCAACGAAAGTCCTGAGGTCTTCGATGTCCACGTGCGTTCCCCTTTGTGCAACACAGCTCGGCAGACCTGAGGACTACCCCATCACTGACACGGATGACAAGTTCCCTGCGGTTCGCTCCCAAACGGAGCTTTCCCTGTGCCAACGAACCGCAAACATAGGATAGTCCATGACCTTTCGTAACGGCCTCAACTCCCTCCTTCGACCCGAGGACTCCGTTCTCGTCCTTATTGACCACCAGCCGTATCAGCTGGCGAACGTGAACAGTCACGAGCCGACAATGGTCGTCAATAACACCGTCGGGCTTGCAAAGGCTGCAAAGGCTTTCGACGTGCCAACCATTCTTACGACCGTCATTGCAGAACGGGGCGGCAACCTTTTCCCACAGATTGCGGATGTCTTCCCGGGCCAGGAGATAATCGACCGGACCTTCATCAACACTTGGCAAGATCAGAAGGTCGTCGCCACGGTGAAAGCCACTGGCCGCAAGCAGCTTGTCATTGCTGGCCTCTGGACTGAAGTCTGCGTTGCAATGCCAGCGATCCAGGCCGCAGGCGAGGGTTGGGACGTTACTGTAATCACTGACGCCTCGGGTGCCGTCTCGGTCGAGGCCCATCAAGTGGCAATTCAGCGGATGATCGGAGCTGGCATCAACATGATGACGTGGCTGGCGCTTGCAGCTGAGTGGCAACGTGACTGGGCCCGCGCTGAGCAAGCCGCTAAAATTACGGATGTTATCGTGCAACACGTTGGCGGCAGCGGTATAGCCTACCTTTGGGAACAGCAGTTGCTGAACACTCCGGTTCCAAAGTCGACTACCGGAGCTTAACGACGGCTTGACCCTGACTGTCAACGTCAGGGCCAAGGCAGCTTCTAGCCGCTATCAATGAGCAGTTCGGGAGCGACAGCTTTGGCTGCGCGAAGAAGCCCCAAAGGCGTGCATATTTGCGATTCAGTGTCCGCCAGTTGTAGCCAGCGGATGCGTAACCGTTTAATCTGACGGAGGCGGTGTAAGTGAAACCCACTGCCACGAGGTCGTTCCAGCCAACCCATCCCTGGGGCGGCCTCACTAACCACGCGGCTATCGACGTAAACTCGGACCGGATTGAAGCAGCCCAAAACGGCAGCCTCGTTCATCGACCGCCCATTTGGCAGCGAGGCGGGATTTGGCCTAACAACAGGCTGGGCAGCGTGTGAGTTTGTCCCTGCTTCGTGTAGAAAACGTTTCAGCCGTCCGTCGTGCTATCGAACCACAAGCAAGGATCTTCACTCGTCAGCAGGGAAGCTCTAGGTTCGCGGACCTTCAGGACAGTTCGATATTGATAGCCTTCGGTCCCTTGCCGCGCTTGTCGGGTTCCGTGTCGAACGTGACCTTCTGACCTTCACGCAATGTCTGAATTCCGGAGGCTTGAAGAGCCGAGATATGCAAAAAGATATCTGCTGACCCGCTGTCAGGCGAGATGAAACCGAAGCCCTTGTCAGCGTTAAAGAACTTGATTGTCCCGGAAGCCATGCGTGTTTCCTCGATTATCCTGATTTCGAAAATAAGATGGCTTCAAACGCTCGACCATGCAAGCACAAAGCCGATCAAAGCATGGGGTTGCGCAGAAGCTGGCGACTGGGGAGTGCCGCCGCCCAGAAGGGGCTTCTGGGGCACATCGGCGACCTCAAAAATCGCTGGGGACGGTCGCGAGAAGAAGGCCCAGGCAAACTTGTCTCGATGCCTGTAACGATCAGCATTTGACGGCTGGGAGCGGTAGGGGGAGACGGCGACGTGATCCGCGCGCCTTCGCGAGCCGCCGACCTCGCGCACTCAAGGCACCCAAACTGCCGGTGCCTTGTCCAATTGCCGTAGCAACCCCGGTCTCTTTTGCGCGATGCCTACTACATGCTTGGCGAGACGCCGATGCGCGACACCTTCTCTTCGCCGTCGAAATCGACGCGAGTAAAGTCGGGATGGTAGAACATCTGGTCGCCGAACCAAGCCTGGGCGGGGTCAATACCCGCTTTGTGAGCCGCGACTGCTTTCTGCAGTGCGTCATCTTCAGAATTTGCGATCACGTCAATCGATGCTGCGAGCGATAGCTCAGCGGTGAACACAGGCATGCGCGTATTCCAAGTCTCGATATCATGATGGTTCGAGATATTTGAAGCGGCGTCAAGCGTTGGTTCAGCGGCCTTGAATTGAAAGCTTTGCATGCCCCTATTCCAATGGATCGACGTCCCTCTCCCGATCCACCGCATCGATGAGGTCGCTGGCGTGTAGGCGGAACTGGCGCGGAAAACGCGGTTTCGCGTCTTGGATTTCTGGCTGATGGCCGTCTTCTACTTCCGCAATCCAGCGCAGCAGCCTTGCCTTGAGATCGTCAGACACCTCCCGGAATGACGTCAGGCCCACCAAATTGACCATTTCGTAGGGGTCATTATCGAGATCGTAAAGATATGCCTCTTTGTAGATATCGGACCGGGGCTCGTCTTTGTCGTACGCTGACGTCACGCCGTACTTCCAGCGATGCGTCCTAACGGCGCGGCCTGTCTCCGTTTCCGAAATCTGGAAGAACACATCCTCCCTCCATGGCGCACGATGATCTCGAATGGCAGGCAAGATTGATTTTCCCGTCATCGCGTCCGGAACTTGGAGACCGGCCGCATCGATCAGGGTAGGGGCGACGTCGATGGTAGAGAACAGGGCGCGAACTTGCCCTCCGGCTTCAAAACCAGGGCCGATGACCATCGTAGGAACGCGCACGGCACTCTCATGGCAGGAACGCTTATATTCGTTGTTGCGCGTCTTGAAGTGGCAGGCGTGGTCAGAGGTAAACATGACGATGGTGTCGTCGAGCAGGTCGAGGCTCTTGAGAGCATCCACCAATCGTCCGAACGCCTCATCAAGGCGCTTCACCATACCGTAGTAGCCGCCTAGATGCCACGTGCTGGTGCCCTTCAGTGTCGCCAAATCTGGTGGCGTCCAGGTCTTGGCATCCATCATTTCGCGGGAACCGTCGGGGGCTGGGTATGCGTCCGTGTGGTTCTGATGATGCGGTTCCAAGAAGGATACGAACAGGAAGAAGGGATCGTTCTGGTGATCGTCGCAATAGCGGATCGCGGCATCCGTCAGCGCGTCAACGCGGTAGCCAGGAAGCTTCTTTCGCTGATCGTCGACATCGTAGACTACGGTATCGTAAGCGTCGGAGGTGAATTCCAGCAGGTTGGCTGCTAGCCAGCTCTGGTAGCCGCCGCGTTCCTCCTTGGGAACAGGGTCAGAGCCCCCAAGGTGCCACTTGCCGATGTAACCCGTTTTATAGCCATTTTTTGCGAAGACCTTTGCGATGGTCTCCGCGTCATCGGCTAACGGGATGCCGTTGCGGAATACTCCAGTCTGTGTTGCGAATTGGCCCGTCTGCATGGACGAGCGGGCAGGTCCACAAAGAGGTTGGCTCGTGAAGGAGTTGAACAGGTGAGTGCCCTTGGTCGCCAGTCTATCGAAGTTCGGCGTGAGCCCCATTGGATTGCCGTGAACACCGGTGGTGTCGTGCCGCTGCTGATCCGTAAAGAAGACGATGACATTGGGCTTACGCATTGGGGTGCTCCAAATTGGAATTTGGCGCGAAACTATGGAATTCATCTTGAAAGAGGAAATGACTTCGCAAACCTGCGTCCATAACTCGCGGGAATGGCAATCGTTTCGCTTGCGAGTTGCGGGAGAAGATCGAGGGCTCGACGCATGATCGGATACTCGCGCGACGAAGCTCTGTACCAAGCTCCAGATCCGAAGCTCCAGATCGGCTGTTCAAAATGGAGAGGCACCAAGCCAAATTGCTCGGCAACATTGGCAAGGGAAAGCGGAGCGAGTGTAAGTTTACTTGAACTGCCGACGATCCTAAAACTCGCGGCCAATGCCTCGACCTCCATCGCGATGTCAGGCGGAGGCAGGCAGTTGTCACTGAAGAAGCTTGTCATACGCGATACGATGGCGTCATCCCGGCGATAAATGACCCAGCGACGGTTGCTGACATCCTCAGGGCGAACAATTTCCAGATCAGCAAGACGATCGGACTTCCGGCAATAAGGCACAATGTCGACCTTGATAATCTCGGCGGTTTCGATTCCTTCGGGCGGACGGTCGTGAATAGCCCCGAGCATCAGATCGACCTCTCCGGCAACTAGGCGCGGCAGTGTCATGTCGGCGACATTGAAATCCAGCCGGATCTTGGTTTCCGGAAACTCATCGGAGAGAATGCGTGACAAATCGGGCGCTATCTCCATGTGGTAGGCGGCTCCCGCCCCAATCGAGAAGTGCGGCAGGGTGCCGGTTACCATCGAGCGTATCTCTTCCCGAGACTGGCGATAATGCACTTCGATACGCCTAGCCCGCTCGCGTAGCTTCGCTCCGGCACGGGTGAGGTTCATGCCGCGCGATGTTCGTTCGAAGAGAAGGGCACCATAGTCGCGCTCCAGCCGCCGGATGAGCTTGGTCAAAGCGGGCTGAGTCAAGCCAACTTTTGCAGCGGCCGATGTGAGGTTGCCCTCATCGGCCACGATAAGGAAAGCAAGCAGCGTCCTATCCACGGTATTCCTCCACGTTATCGCACATGATCGATAACATTCGCTGGCGCGCAAATCAGCGTCAGCAATTTCGCTAGATGGCGGCTCGGTAGAAAACTCTTGCTTTAACACGACCAGGTTTGTCGGCTTAATCGCATCCATTCGGATTTCGACGGAGGAAACCATGAACTTCAGGGATTTTGCGGCGTTGCTTGCCGCCGGAACGGTAGCAGCGTTTGCCACGCATGCAACTGCGGACGACAGCTTTCTGGACGTCGGTGAACAGGAGCCAATCACGATCCTGATCAATGCATCGCCTTGGTACAAGGGTTTTGAGAATGTGGTTGCCCTCTATGAGGAGCAGACGGGCAACAAGGTCGATCTTGAGGTCACTCCGTTCGACGGAATGCTTGAGAAGGCAAGGTCTGCCGTGCGGAGTGGGGACACCAGCCCATATGATCTCGTCAACATCAACGGCAATTCCACCGTGGAATTCTACCAGGGCGGTTTTCTCCAGCCTCTAAATGAGATAGATCCCGAGTTTCAAGTTCCGAAGGAAGTTTATGCCTTTGGCGACAGTGGCTGCTGGGACGACGCCAAGAAGTTTCGGACGTGCGCATCGGGCAAGCTGATGGGCTACTCTCCGAACGGAAACGTCCAGCTCTACTATTACCGGGCGGACGTCTTCCAGGAGAAGGGGCTGAAGGTCCCGACGACTTTCGACGAGGTGCTTGCCAACTGCAAGGTGCTGCAAAACCCGCCCCAGAGCTACGGTTATCTTCAGCGCGGAGAAAAGGGTGACTCCATCTATTACGACTTCATGGCCTATCTGCTGTCGTATGGTGGTTCGATCGAAAAGGATGCTGCTAACGGCGACTTCACCGTCACCATCAATAGCCCAGAGGTGAAGGCAGCACTCGACAAGTTCATCGAGGTCTCGAAGTCTTGCGGACCACAGAATTATGCGTCGCTGGGGCAGGGTGACCTCATCCAGCTCGTCCAGACGGGCAAGGGTCAGCAGGCACACGCAGTCGTCGCCGCGTTCCCGAACTTTGACGACCCACAGAAGTCAGCTGTCGTCGGCAAGGTCAATGCTGCCGTTCTTCCGAAGGCCAATGCCGACGGCGAGCCGGGCGTAGCGATAGGCAATTGGGTTCTGGCTGTGCCAAAGAACGCATCCGATGAAGGCAAGAAGGGCGCGATTGCCTTCTCGAAGTGGTTCCTTACTTACAAGGCGCAGTATGCTTACGCTGAAGGTGGCGGCATCCCCGTCCGCGAAGACGTCTTTTCGTCAGACCTCAAGGACCAGCCGAAGTTTCGTTGGATGCCAGCCTACCAAGAAGAAATCAAATATGGAAAACAGCTGCTTGGCTATTCAGAGGGACCAGCCGTCAATCAGGCCCTGGGCCTTCGGTTGAACCAGGCATTGATCGGGGAATTGTCCTCGGCGGCAGCACTCAATCAGGCTGCCAAAGATATCGAGGCTATCTTCAAGAAGGGCGGTCGAAAGACGGGACAGCTCGAAGCACTCGCCGAATAAGGTCTCTCAGGCAGCAGCCGATCTCGTTTGGGGTCGGCTGCGGATTGATTTCATGACAGCACATTCTGATCGAAAGATAACCGTTTCCGACTTCGTGGATCGCCATTTTCATTGGCTGGCACTCGCCCCGGCCGTGATTTTCCTGTTGCTCTTGACGGTGTATCCCGTCGTCGAACTTATTGCGATGGCCCTGTCGACAATCACTTTCGAGCGGGCAAGCGAAATCTGGAGCTTCACGCCGGGTGAGAACTTTCAGCAACTTCTCGACGATGACATCTTTCGCATAGCTCTCAAAAACACAGCTGTCTTTGCCTTGGTCAGCGTCTTGATTGAAGTTTTCTTCGGTCTCGGTCTTGCGATTCTCGTTTCCTCAACTGGCAAGTCAAAAGGCTTTATACGCACTGTTCTAATCATTCCGATCCTCATGCCGCCGGTGGCAATCGGCTCCATGTGGAAGCTGATGTACAGCCTCGATTTCGGCGTCTTGAACCAGGCGATTACCGCCGTAGGACTTCCACCAGTCAACTGGTTGGGTTCGACATCGCTTGCCTTGCTCTCAGTCGTGATCGTTGATGTGTGGCACTGGACGCCATTCGTCTTTCTCATCCTCTTCGCAGCGGTTGAGGCCGTGCCAAGTGACGTGGTCGAAGCAGCCCGTATTGATGGCGCATCGAACCGATCAATCATCTTCCGCATCATCATACCGCTCATCTGGCCGACAATCCTGGTCGCGCTGTTCTTTCGGACCATCCTCGCGTTCAAGGTTTTCGATCAAATATTCCTTCTCACGTCAGGCGGACCTGGGACCTCTACCGAGGTTGTCAGCCTTCATCTGTACAAGGTCTATTTCCAGCAGAATGACCTTGGCTACGGGTCCATGCTTTCACTCGCCGTGATAGCTGCCACCCTCGCATTTATTTGGGTGGCCCATCGCGCTGGCCGATTTGTGAGGGCGAAAGATGCTTGATCTCAGAGGACCAAGCCGCCTGATGGGCTACCTGATTTTGGCGCTGGGCGTATTCGTCATTCTTGCGCCATTCCTATGGGTGTTTTTGCAGTCGCTGAAGTATGAAATCGACATCTTGCAGGGCTCGTGGATCTTCAACCCCACGTCATTCAATTATGCGGACGTCCTATATTCCCGGCGCTCAGACTTCCCTGAGAACGTCTGGAACAGCGTCATCGTGGCCTTGCTGTCGACGATCGGCGTTCTAATCATTGGAACGTTGGCCGCCTATTCTTTGGTCCACTTCAAAGCCAAAGCGTTGATCTCTCGCATCTTCCTGGGTTGGACCCTCATTTTCAACATGATCCCGCCGCTTACCTTGGTCGGCCCATGGTATCTCATCTTCCGTGAGATTGGTCTTTCCGGGACGCTCAGCGCTGTTGTCCTTACCCACATTGCGCTGAACCTGCCAATGACGATCTGGATGATGATGGCTTATTTCCGCGAGATTCCTCAGGAAATCGAGGAGGCGGCGATGGTCGATGGATGTCGACGCCCGTCGATTTTCCTGAGGATTGCCCTTCCGCTCGCTGTCCCCGGCCTCATCGCGGCAGGCGTCCTCGCCTTTGTATTCTCGTGGAACGAGTTCTCGGTGGCACTAACGCTGACGAGCCGCCACACGGCTACCGTTCCCGTGGCGATCTCGCGTTTCGCTCAGCAATACGAGGTTCAATACGGCCAGATGGCTGCAGCCTCGATCCTGTCGACCATCCCCGCACTTTTCATGATGTTCATCGGACAACGGTTCATTGTTCGCGGCCTGACCATGGGCGCTGTGAAGTAGCTCCCAGCATTTCTAACTGGAGATAGATCATGAAAACGGTCTTCGTTCTTTTTGACTCTTTGAACCGTCATATGCTCGGAGCTTACGGTGGCGCTCGCATACCGACGCCGAATTTCGATCGGTTGGCGGCACGGACAAGTGTGTATGACAAGCACTATGTCGGTTCGCTGCCATGTATGCCCGCGCGTCGCGACCTGCTGACCGGCCGTCTCACTTTTCTTCACCGCAGTTGGGGGCCGCTAGAGCCGTTTGATAACGCGTTTCCGGAATTGCTGAAGTCCAAGGGCATTCACTCTCACCTGATCACCGATCACTATCATTACTGGGAAGATGGTGGTGCGACCTATCACAATCGTTATTCGACATTCGAGTTCGTGAGAGGCCAGGAGTCGGATCCATGGAAAGCCATGGTGCAGCCGCACTGGGAGCGGCTTCACGAGAAATATCATGCGGAACAGTCGGGTGGTGGGAAGTTCGGCCCGCACATGATCAACCGAGAATTCATCAAAGAAGAAAAGGACTTTCCATCGGTTCAGTGCTTTGCTCACGGCCTGGAATTTCTCGATATCAACCGTGACGCTGACGACTGGCTTTTGCAGATTGAGACATTCGATCCCCACGAGCCGTTCTTTGCTCCTGACCGTTTCAAAGAACCCTTCAAGACCAATTGGGACGGCCCAATCCGTGATTGGCCGCGCTATGGCAGAGTGGAGGAGTTGCCGGAGGAGGCAAACGAACTTCGCGCGAACTATTACGCAATCGTCTCGCTCTGCGATTTTCTGCTCGGCCAGCTCCTCGACTATTTCGACGAACACGATCTGTGGAAGGACACGGCCCTTGTTGTGACCACAGACCACGGGTTCCTGCTCGGAGAACATGATTTCTGGGCGAAGAACCGGATGAACATGTACGAAGAGATCGTCCATATTCCCCTGTTTATCCACGACCCACGATATCCCGGTGCTCGCCGCGTCTCGCGTCTGACCCAATCCATCGATGTCGGGCCTACGTTCCTCGACCTTTATGGCGTCGAGCCACCTGTGGAGACCGAGGGATATTCGCTTCTGAGTGATCGAGAGCGAGAGGCTGTCCTATTCGGGTACTTTGGCGGTGCCGTCAACGTCACTGACGGCCGCTATACCTACCACCGTTTCCCAGCCGACCTCGATAACCAGGAGATATTCCAGTACACGCTAATGCCTACTCATATCACCCAGCCGTTCACTCCCGACGAACTCCAGGCATCGACACTGGCGGCTCCGTTCGGTTGGACAAAGAATGTGCCCCTGTTGAAGGTGCCGGTGATTGAGCGCTCGCCGATGTACGCGAACTACGGGCCAGGCGCTCTGCTTGAGAAAGATACCCGTCTTTATGATCTGGTGAGCGATCCAGGTCAAATTGCTCCGCTGGCCGATCCGGCTGTCGAGAAACGCATGATCGAGCTCATGTCATCGCTGATGCGATCAAATGAGGCACCGAGCGAGGCGTTCGAGAGGCTGGAGATTTCTGGTAACGGCAGCACGGCACCTCTGCCTATACCGGAGTAGAGAGCTTCGGGTGATCGCGCCTGCCGCGATCACGTTTGATGGTTCTTTCGCCCGGCAGCCCTATTTCAGTCGATAGCGAGCAACCAAGCAGAGCGACTTTGACTGAACACAGCAATTTTCGTTTCGAGCCATTCGACCTAGAGATTATTCACCGCGTGGTGGAACGATGGTCGCGAGACAACGGACTGAATGTCGGTCACGCAGACACCACCATCTGGGCCGCCCGCCAGGCGTTCTATCTATACCGAGACGGCATGAACGAGACCGAGCTGCTAGGGAAGTTGCACGGCTCACTGAGCAGGCGGCATTAGCCGCAGACCGTCCCTAGCCCTCATGATCCGTGGAGCCTGTCTGTTGGGTGCAGCGGTTGGCCAAATTTTAAGCCTTTCAACTTAGCGTAGTCGTTCGGATTGAGAGCATTGGGCAGGATATGCTTAGCGAAGAAGACGTTGCCTATTTTCGGCGTCGCATCGGCGAGGTGTTGCAAGACGAACGCGCCACTGAATGGCAACGGCAATTTCTGAGCGACATGCGCCAAAAGATGGACCGCTATGGAGTTCGAACGAAGGTCAGTGAAAAACAATTCGCGATACTCAAGCGTCTGACACATGAGCATTCAAGCTCGCCGAAATTGCATGTGGTCACTCAGACAAGTACAGCTCCGCGTCAGCCGCGCCAAGAGCCAGCGGGCCATCGCTATTCGTCAGCACCATTCGAGAGATCTCCCCGCAAGCGCAGTCCTTTCCGCGTGCGCGATCCTTTTCGCCCGCGCAATCCCTTCCGGATCCGAAACCCGTTTCGGCCGCGCTATCCCTTTCGATCGATCGCTGGCGCTGGCCGAGGCAGCTTCCTCATTGTCCTCGGCTGCATCCTCTTCGTCGGCCTGATCGGAAGCTTTTTTGGCGGCGGGGGCGGCAATATAGGATCTTCAAGCGGGCCGAGGTCCGTGACCAGTGCCCCATCACCAACTTCAAAGGGCCAGGCAAATTTCACGATCACCGACGGAGACACGATACGTTTGAGTAACGGCACCCGTGTGAGGCTTGTTGGGTTCAATACGCCGGAGAAGTTCGAGCCGTTGTGCTCGAATGAAGCAATGCTGGGGAACCGTGCTTCTGAGCGGTTGTGGGAGTTGGTTGGCCAAGCGACAACGACAGACGTAAGCCTGGTAGCTTGCTCATGCAAGCCGGGCACTCAAGGAACGAAGAAATGCAACTACGGCCGGAGCTGCGGTAAGCTTGAAGTAGACGGCCGCGACGTCGGGCAAATTTTGATCAGCGAAGGACTAGCTGTGCCATTTGTCTGCGGGGCGACCGGCTGTCCGCCCACCCCGCGACCTTGGTGCGGGTAAATAGAATGATGTCGCAAAGATATCGGATTCAGAACATCAGAGCCCACCGACGTCGGCAGGCGAAGATCGCAATCGCGAGTCTGTTCCTAGTAGCGACCATGGCGGTTCAAGGGTCACAAGCGAACACGCCTTGCAGCGGACGAAAAGGCGGGGTCGACCACTGCCAAGGCGAGACCTTTATTTGTCGAGATGGCTCCGTGAGTGCCAGCAAGAAGTCGTGCGAAGCGGCGATGGGCGGGGCGGGACTGCTGAGCTCTGATGCAGAAGAGATGCAGCCAAGCTCGTCTGGCGACTGCTCCTGCCGGGGGGGCAGTTATTGCACCGGACCACGGGGCGGGCGGTATTGCATGACAGATAGCGGGAAGAAGAGCTATCTGCGGAAATAAGGTAACGAATCCGACCGATACGGTTTTGTGTTGCGCAGGAGTCGCCTCTGCGGGCGATGCTTTTCCACCGCCTTCGTTGCGCGTAAGACGGGTCAAACAAATGTCTAATGGGGACTACGAAGCGGCGACCGATGGATTTCCTGCTCCGGCCGCTTCGTGATCTACAACACCCAACTTTGCCAGAACGTCTCCGAGGTTGATGGGCGTGAAAAACACTTCCTTTTCGGGCTCCGCGCGGCCAGGGCCTTCCGAAACGTGAAATCCTGTCTTACTGACCTCGTTCTTAAGGGAAGCGGACAGTAGCAAAAAGAAATCGTGAGCCTTCTTCAAGACAGCGGCGTTAGCAATCGGCTTGTCTATCACCGGCTCAAGCGTCTTAGTCACTCTTCGCGCAACGCGTCGCAACTCCTTTGGCGTGGTATCATCTGACGTAATCGCGGTGGCAAGGGCAAACATCGCGCGGTAGCTTCGTGCCACTTGGGCGTTTTCCAGCCAATCGAGGTAACGTTGGGTCATGGACCTATAAACGTTCAGTCCGCCGAAAAGTCTCGCCTCCGAGAGCGGTGACGGCGGCGACCGTTAACGGCGCGTTAATGCTGTTTTAGGCGTTGCTCATGTGCTGCGGTTCGCTTGGGTTTCTGTCTTTTTGATTTTGAGGCTCAACGCCTGCACTTTCGCCTTTCGGATCTTGTCGATCGCGGATACGCCATATGTTTCGCATTTCCATCCGGTAATGCCTATGACATGGATGACTCTGATTTTTTGCGTTCGACCAGCGGCTTAGGCAACCCCTTGGATGGAACGCTGAGCGGATGTCAACAACAGTGCTGCTGACCAATGCCCGCGACACGGGTCCAAGTGGGAGTAATGTCAATGAGCGAAGTCGAACTGTGGGACTGGCGGCAGAAGATCGCAAATCTCTATTACGACATACGACACCTGGAAGATCCTGAAGCAGCATGGCGGATGTGGTGCGACACACGAAGCAGGCTGTTTCGGTCCCATCCGCAATCACCTATCGAGCCAGGTGAAAAGGCGAAATACCAGGGGCCCACAATATTCCCGTACGATCCGTCGCTCCGTCTGACCGTGGAGTTGACTGCGCCTCCTGAAGAACGATTTTCTATCGCGACGGGAAACGACGGGCAGATAACAGTGCACGCCTTCGCCCGAACAAATGGGCTCGAGGATAAATTGGGTGGCGAGTTGACCCTCTATTGGATTGAAGGTTATGGCGGCGGTGTCTTTCTGCCGTTCGCTGATGCCACCTCAGGAACCGAGACATACGGCGGCGGCCGCTATCTTCGCGACACCATCAAAGGAGCGGATCTCGGTCCAATGCGCCGAGATCACACCATGGTGCTGGATTTCAATTTCGCTTACTTCCCGTCGTGCGCTTACTCCGCACGTTACGTTTGCCCGCTCGCACCCTCAGGCAATCGGCTGAAAGGAGCAGTGCGGGGCGGAGAGCGAATACCGGCGTAAAGCACATACCCTGCGAAACGTCATAACGCTTCAAAGGCTGCTATTGCAGCGGCGGCGGTGGAATGGGCGCTGAACGGATTCGCACCAGTAACCAAACGGCCGCTAGTGACCGAGAAATCATCGAACGGTGAAGGCGGCGCTACGTAACGACCACCAGCCTTCACCGCGCTTTCTTCGGTTGTAAGGACGCCGTCCTCGTGAATCTTGTCGAGCACGCCCGCCAATTTATCAGCTTCTGTTGAGAAGCCTGTGAGTTCAAGGCCGTCAACGATGGATCTACCGGTTTCCGCATCTATTGCGCCCGGAAAGATCGCTCCGCCGTGACAGACAGCAGCCACTACCCCACCACGTGCCCAAACGTCCGACGCTACGCTTTGCAACACGCTTGCGGTCGGATAGTCGTAGACACTAGCGAAACCAGCTGACGCGAAGAACATTCCGTAATCTTCAGAGGTCAGATCAGCTGCCTTCTTGACGCCGCCTTTGAGTAGCTTGTTGACCGGATGTTCGGTGTCGCCCACAATGTCGACGTCGCCACCCGAGATAAACTGAGGGCTCAGGGAATAGGGGTCGATTGTCAACGTCCCTGTTTCACTAGCGAGATCGACCTCGAACCCAGAATTCGTCAGAGCAACGTAAGGATGAAGGATTTCCGTATAAAAGGCACCGTTAATGCCTCCGTCCGGATAAAACTTTGCACTATGGCTTGTAACAGCGATCACGGCTTTCTTCGGCAATTTCGACGTCATCTGAGGCATCCTTTTGCAGCGGCTCTTGTGAGCACAGATCCTAACGGTCGTTGCTACGCGAATGGTGCCTCTGAAGTAATCATACATAGGTCGTATTGAATGGTGACAACTTACGTACTGGAGACGTTCAGATAACGAAAAGCCATCCGAATGGTCCCTCCTTCGACAGCCGTTTTTCTTGATAGTTTGATCCCAAGACCACGGGCACTCAGTTGATTGAGCAGCCCCTCAAAAACAGTGCAGCGCACGATCTCGCACGGGCGGTAATCTCAGTGTCGCTAATGGTATCTATCCGTCCAAGCATCAGTGCTCTTTGGGGCTCCATGGCCATCATGCCACGGAGCATGCCTGTCGTTTCGGGAATGTTGTCGATGCGCAACTCGCCAAGCGATACCCTGTGTTTCAGCCAGCCTTCGATAGCAATACTTGTGCGGCGGATAGCCTTCTCATAAAAGACTGCCGCCAGTTCTGGGAAGCGGCCATACTCGCTGAAAACGAGCCGCGTCATGGCAACGGTATCGACCGACAGGGTAAGGCGGCCGTAAGCAGACAGCACCTTCTCCAGGCTTTCGACCAGCGGCGTATCTGCCATGCCCTCAGTGTCGAGAGCCAGCAGATAATCCTCGATCCTCATGGAGATCACGTCGGAAAAGAGATCGGCCTTCGCTGGGAACAGGCGATAGAGCGTCTTTGTAGAGACGCCAGCTGTTTTCGCGATATCACTGATACTGGCGGCAGCGTAGCCCGCGATCCTGAACTGATCGTCAGCCGCCGTAAGGATGACCTCCTTCGTTTCGTCATCCGATCTGACCTGAGGTCGACCCCGGCACCGCTTAGCAGTCTTGGCTTCCATGTTCTTCTCCATCCCCCATCAGAATAAATCAAATTTGGAAAGCTGCAAGTTTCCCAAATCGGTCCCGTCGATGCTCGCGAGTAGCTAACGAGCGTCAACTGACGCAAGGATAAAACAGGAATGCTGTTTTGAAACAGACATTTACGTCGCCATGTAAAAAGCGCATCCATTACTGCATTTGATTGTTATCGATTTTGGAAAAGAGTTGTCTTCCAAAATGAATTGACTCTATCAAAGGTGCGCCTATTTTTGGAAAACATTGGTTTTCCGAAATGTCCGACCAGGGTCGCCGGACGCTAGCTGGAGTGACTGGAATGGATGAGAAAATTGTATCGCTTAGCGGCAAGCTCGAACGTAAGACCGCTGCGCCAAAAAAGGCCCCGGAAACTCTGGAAGCGAAGCAGCAGCCGTTGGCGGCTCCAGCGGAGGCCCCTTCGGCAACGGACACTAAGGTCCGCCGCTCCGGCGTAAAACTGACCCTCGCAGCGACAGTTGCGGTGGCTGCCGTCGCTGCAGCAGTTTATTTCGGTCATAACTACTGGGCAGTTGGTCGCTTCCAGATCTCTACGGACGATGCGTACGTAAAGGCAGATAGCACGACAGTTGCCCCTAAAGTTTCTGGCTACCTGGCACAGGTGCTGGTGAGTGATAACCAGGAAGTGAAGGCTGGCCAGCCTTTGGCGCGAATTGACGACCGTGATTTCCACACGGCACTGGATCAGGCAAAAGCAGACGTCGCTGCCGCTCAGGCAACAATCACCGCCAAGCAGGCTTCGCTCGAGATTCAACAATCGACTATAGCCGCAGCCCGAGCCACGCTCGACGTTGACAAGGCGAACGCGACATTTGCCGAGCAAAACAGCAAGCGGTACTCAAACTTGGCGACGAGCGGCTTCGCGCCAGTCCAAACCGCGCAACAGGCTACGGCGGCGATTGCGGCTGCACAGGCGACGATCATGCGTGATACCGCTGCCCTCGACGCAGCAACCAAGCAGGTTGACCTGCTGAACGCCGAGGTTGCCCAGGCGAAGGCGACGCTCGCACATGATCAGGCTGTTCAAAGTCAGGCAGAGCTGAATCTTTCCTACGCGACAATTGTCGCGCCCGTCGATGGGACCGTCGGCAACCGTACTCTACGAGTTGGTCAGTATGTGCAGGCCGGAACGCAGCTGATGGCAGTGGTGCCGACTAGTGCAGCCTACATCATCGCGAACTACAAAGAGACGCAGTTGACCGATGTCCATCCGGGTCAGCCGGTCGAGATCGACGTCGACATGTTCCCAGGGAAGACCTATCGCGGGCACGTCGATAGCGTGTCTCCGGCAAGTGGACAGGAGTTTGCGCTTCTTCCGCCTGACAACGCCACAGGCAACTTCACGAAGGTCGTTCAACGCATACCGGTTAAGATCGTCCTCGACGGCGAAATAGCGAAGCAAGGTGAGCTGCGTCCTGGAATGTCAGTCCAGCCGAGCATTGATACCAAGGCCGATGCGGCGAACCGCTAGGTGCGGGGGTAGGAGATCGTGTTATGTCTGCTATTGCAGCAAGCGGGGGTGCTTTTTCGCAACCACGTGCAACAACAAATGATTGGATCGCAGTTCTCGCTGGTATGATCGGCGCGTTCATGGCGATCCTCAACATCCAGATCACGAACGCTTCGCTTCTCGATATCGAGGGTGGGATCGGGACGGGCGTCGATAATGGCGCTTGGATCTCCACGTCCTACCTGATTGGCGAGATCGTCGTCATTCCTCTGACGGCATACTTCAGCAACGTATTCTCGTTTCGACGGTACATCCTCGTAAACTCAATCCTCTTCCCACTGTTCTCAATGGCCTGTGCTTTCGCGCACGACCTGGGAACAATGATCGTCCTTCGCGGTCTGCAGGGCTTCGCGGGCGGTGTTTTGATCCCGATGGCATTCACGATGGTGCTGACTAAACTGCCCAAAAGCCAGCAGCCGCTTGGTCTCGCAATCTTCGCTCTCTCCGTGACCTTCGCCCCTGCGATAGGTCCGACCATCGGCGGTTATCTCACGGAAAACTACGGGTGGCAGACGATCTTCTTCATCAACACGGTTCCGTCTCTGATTATGGCGATAGCCTTGGCGCTAACCTTGGAAAAACGTCCGATGCAGCTCGGTCTGCTGAGGGAAGGGGATTGGGCTGGTATCTTCACGATGGCGATCGGTCTGTCGGCGTTTCAGACTGTTCTCGAAGAGGGCAACAAGGAGGACTGGTTCTCCTCGCCCTTCATCGTGAAACTGAGCATCGTGGCCTTTGTCTTTCTTGGTGCCTTTATCTGGATCGAGCTGAATGTAAAGAAACCACTGGTCAAGCTTAGCCTCCTGACGGAACGCAACTTCGGCATTGGCGTTCTGGTCAATGTTCTGGTCGGTGTCGCTCTTTTCGGAACCGTCTACATCCTGCCTCAGTATCTTGGTCAGGTGCAGCATTATAACGCCGAGCAAATTGGCAACGTTCTCGCGTGGACGGGTCTGCCGCAGCTACTGTTGATTCCCCTGGTTCCGGTCCTCATGAAGCGCTTCGATGCCCGGTACATCGGGTTCATCGGAATTTCGATCTTCGCAGCGAGCTGCTTTTTGAACATCACGCTTTCGGCCGACAACGCGGGCGACCAGTTCTGGATCCCGAACATCATCCGCGCCATTGGTCAGGCCCTGGTGCTAACTCCAATCACGGCCATCACCACGGCTGGGATCGCGCCATCGGACGCCGCAGCTGCATCCGGTCTGACGAACATGCTTCGCAACCTGGGCGGGGCGATAGGCACAGCGACACTGGGCACCGTGTTAACGAAACGCGAGCAGTTCCACTCGAACATCATCGGCCAATCCATTACGCTCACTCGCGATGAAGTCCGTGATCGGATCAGCCAGCTAACCGCCTATTTCGTCCAGCACGGCGTCACCGATCCGGCGGTCGCATCGCATAAGGCTGTCGCCGCCATCGGCCAGGTCGTCAGACGCCAGGCTCTAATTCTCGGGTTCAGCGACACGTTTGCCGTGATCGGTATCGTTCTGTCCGTCGCGGCGGTCGCGCTGTTGTTGACGCGCAAACCGAGAGCCGGAGGAGGGGCAGGCGCACACTAGTGTTTACAATGCGCTGAATTCATCGCGCACTGATAGGGCGGCGGCGCGTGAGGACATCTGGGGGCAGTGCGTTTTGCATTTGCAAGGCGATGTTCAACCTTAGGATTCAGCTGGAGATATCCTAATCCGCAGCTGACGCTGCCGGGCTTCATCGGGAGGCTGAGCCGACGGAAACTCCGTTCCCTGTTACATCGGTGACCCATTTGATGTGACACGGTTTTAAAAAACCGACCGGCTGGCAAAAGAAGATACCCAGTTATGAAAAGGCGGGCAGATATGCTCGCCTTTCATTGTTTCGTAAAAGATGCAAATCGAAGCTCCCATCACAACAGTGTGGAGGGCCTCACTGGCGCTTTTCCTCGGTTATTATCGGGCTGAGTTGTTAGGCTACTCTGGCTATGCCTACGGTAGAGAATTCCAAAAACGGGATTAGGATTCATCGGTCAACGCTTACAGCAAGCAACCTCCAGCTTCCTGCGCCAAATAGAAAGCTCGACGCGGCTCGGGGTGCTGCAGCTGCATAAGTGTTGACTTCGAATTCTCTGCAGTTGAAAACAACTTGCCTATTAGGGGAGAAAACTGATGGCTGACGAACTGAGCACACCTCCTGCCGCCGACGCGGCCGGAACCGATAATGCTGCTAAGGCACCTGCGGTCAAGAAGACGCGTGCGCCGCGACGCCCTAAGGCTGTCGCAGAAGCAGTTGCTTCTGAGGCGGTTGCCGCCCCTAAAGGTCGACGCGGCGGTCGTAGGAAGGCGGAAGTTGCGGAAGCCACCGCTCCTGCAGAGGCAAAGCGCAAAGGCCGTGGACCTGGGAAAGCAGCAACCGCCTCAAAAGCTTCAAAGCCTGCTACAGCGATTTCCCTTTCCGATGACCTTTCGGACCTGCTTCAGCTTGAGGAAGAAAACAAGCGTCTTCGCAAGACGCTCGCCGAAAAGCTTCGCGCCGAAAACGCTGATCTTCGCAAGCGCATCGGATCTTGAGCGAACCGGCAGTAAGCGGCTGCTGACCTCCATGACGCGAACGGGATTGCATTGGAACTAGCGGTCCACCGATGCAATCCTCTTCCCAAATTCACGGAGACGATACCCAAATGAAAATGCCATGGTCGTTCCTGACACGCCGTCGTACGGCTGAACTGTCTCCGACTGAGATTGCCGAGGCCAAGGCAGCGTTTGATCCCGGCGGTGTGTCTTCGGATCTGCTTGAGCAGCCGCCCGCTGCCGTCCCCAGTCCCGTAGCGCCCACAGATACGGCGGCTAATTTTGAAGATACTTCTAAATCATTGGTGCCTGCGCAGGGCCGTCGTGAAGAAGCAGAGCACGCGGTTGCTGAGAAAGCCGAAGTCCAAAGCTCTCCGCCTGCGATCAAACCTAGTTCGCGTCGCGGCCGCCCGGCCACGCGCGAACAGCGTGGATTAGTAGCCGTACCTGCGCGAGACAGTTCGGCTCCTCTTCCGAAAGCTGATATGCGGGCAGTCAAGTCGTCGGTCCCGGAGCCGACACCGAATGAAAGTTTCGTCATCCACGCTTCCATATTAGACATGGAAATCGAGCGCTTGCGGCGCGAACTTGCGGAAAAGCTTAAATTGCAGAATGCCCAGCTGAGAGAAATGCTTCAGCGTTTCGATCCGTCCTAAAGGGCTTGAAGACAGGGAAGTATGAGAAGTCAGAAACGCGAATTTGTCGTCGAGTATAAAACTCGCCGACGGACCCAGTTCAGTCCGAAGTCAATCTGGTCAGGCATCGATCTCAAGTCAGCGTCCAAAGCGGTCGAAGCGGATGCGGAGCTGCTGTTCAAGCAGTTAGACCCTGTTCCTACATGTGTGGACAATACTACATCGCTGAAACCGGCCTCGACATCGGAACCAGCTACTTTACCCTCAGTCAGCTTAGCAACACGTGACGGCCCGTTGCGCGCAAACGCATCTCAGCCTATTGCGGCTGAGACGGATAAATTGGCCGCACACGTGAGAAGCGACCGACTAGCGAAGCCACAGGCGCAGGGCCGGATAAGGGCTTCCACAAGCCGGGGAGGGGAGTGGGATCCGATTGCTGTCAATGACAGCGTGATATCCAACGAGAAGCTCAGAGAATTGGAAGCTGAGAATGCTCGTTTGAAGCTGGCGCTTAAGACGAGGCTGCTACGGGACAACGCTGTCTTGCTGGCGATGCTGGAACGGTTTGAACGATAGTTATCTTCTGTGAAGCCACGAAGAAGCTCATCACAGTGGGATTGCGATCTGCTATACCACGTCGGCAATCGGCACCGACCGAAGTTTCGCGCGTTTCGGTATTGGATGTCGCAAGAGGTGCGAGAATTATTGCGCACCGCGCAGAAGCTGGAAACCGATGCCTCGGTAGGTGGTCTGCGACACCGCTTACGCTGTGCTTCAGAAATCGAATGGGACCACTTCAACCAGTTCGAATTGATTGGCCGTCAGGAGTGACGCTGCAGATACGAGCTAATTGTGTCTCCAGCTCTTTACCAACCTGATTGCCTCAAGCAAAAGTTTGTCGTGGCCGCTTCTCGGCGCGAAGACAATTCTGGACGCCTCGCGTGGTTCAAGCTTTAACATTCCGCCACCCAGGGGATGTCCTTCCAATTCGCAGCTGAGCCGGGTCAATGGAGACCCCCAATGCTCCAGGGCGGCCGATGCTATTTTGCTGTCGCTGATCTGAACTGCGTGGACGCTGTTCGTGCAGGCCGCCGCGCAGTCGTTTCTCGCTAACCGTACCTCCGACCCGGACATGTACTGCAGGAAATAGTCTGGTCGCACAACGCCCGGCACCGAGAACCATGCAGAACGGGTCCGGCATTTGTAAGAGCGTCGGGCCTCCAATCCTTGATCGGTGTCTAGGTATCGCGCGACAGCGGGATGACGGCTCCCGTTTGGAGGGATAGAAAGCAGCAAAAACGCTTCGTCAGCTGCTTGCCACCCTGCAACCGTCGAGTGATCGATCACATCGGCTTTGAGATGCTTGCCGCGCCGCACTGAAGGAATAAGAAATTCATCGGGGATCCCAAGTTCGGACGCCCGTGTAGTCGTGAGGTGGAAAAAGTCATTCGCGCCACTGATATAACCAATGCCGATTTTCGCGACATCACCAAACCGAATGGCGTCTGGTTGCCTGGCTGCCGCCAAATAGGCTTCTCTCGCGGCTGGTGACAGGAGCAGGGGTCGCAACCGCCCCCGCCAATCTCGCTTCAAGTCAGCCCACCTATGCAGAACGCCCACCGGTGGGGATCCGCATTCATTAAACTGTTCCATATGCGCAAACCGTACGTAGTCAGTCACTCCTCCGCGATCCTCGCAATAGAGGATCCAACAATCTTCGGACAGATGCGGAAATAGCTTGTCTCGAACGGCCACGACCTGGACCTTTGAGAAATGGGCAACCAGATAGTCGAGAAGCGCGACAGCGTAGGTCGCGTGGCCGATCTCGGCTGGGACTACGAACGCCATGTGGCCACCATCTCGAAGCAACGTGGCTGTCGCGACAATGAAGGATGGCCAAGCTGAGCTCAGTCCGCTCAACGAAACGCCGTGTGCGTTGCAGATCGAGGTTGCAGCAGCTTTCGAGAGACCTTTGAAATTCTGGTAGCGGATGAAAGGCGGATTACCGGCAGCACACTCAAACCGCTCGGTAGTCGTGGAAGCCCAGGTGAAAAAGTCCGTATTGTCGATGGATGCGTGCGGCAATCTTTCATGAGCAACCCATGCAGAGTAGGGGTTTTGCTCTATGCCCCGCGAGTTGCCGTGATGAGCAAGTATCGCGCCTTCGCCGCACGACGGATCGAGAAGGCGGTCGGTCGAAGTGCGAACGACCCACGAGACGAGTGACTTTGCCACAGCTTCGGGGGTGAAGAATTGACCCGCGATTTTGCCGGTTATCGCGGCGGATGAGACGAGATTCATGTGGGATTGATTGACGGGATGCAGTCAATAGATTGTCAGCGCTGATGACTGCGGTTGGCAATAGCCGAAAGGTTATTTCTGCCACATGCTCATTTGCGCACACGACGCACGGGCTATGGCGAGCTTCAGCTGCGTGGTGAAGAAGCATAGATGTCGCTATGAAGCTCTCAGAGGTTCGATCTAGCGGCCTTTACATCATACGCGGGGATGATGACGGGGAGGTATGGATGACGCGCGTATGTCATCGTCCACCGAGGGCGGGCGTCGGTTCGGTCCACGAGACAGCAGAAAGGATGGGTCTTATCTCTTCGGCCAGTCCATCCAGCCTCTCGCTCACGTGCTTTCCAAGCGCCAACTTAGACGCGACCAAGGAAGAACGGTGAAGTTTGACGGAGGTGCGTTGGAGCTTGTCATTTTGCGTGGAGGCCCGGACAAATGAGTCCGTCATTTTTCCGTGGCTTCGCAGCTTCTTATCGAACATGCCGAGACCGTGGCAGAACAGAAACTTGTCGATGATGCGGTTCGTGAGGAATGGATGGAACCCGTGCCTCACAACCGCCTTTGAAACTGCGGCCGAAACTTCTTTGAAATCTGGAGCAAGGCGATCATAGAAGCTCTCCATTTGCATAGTTCCCGATCCTATGCGTCGTAAGACCGCGACGCCGACGTATCGGTCAAAAACAGTCCAGTCCTCTGGGCGAAGAAACCAAGTTATCTTCGAGAGTGCGGATGCCAGTTCGCGGTTCACGCTACGGCCAGTTTCCTTGTAAATGACTGAAATGGCGTTGGCGCGAGTAAATTCGACGAGCTTATCCTTCCTGGCGCACATCGATCCAAGCAAGGAAGCGCTCATCTCAGGAGACGATAGCTTTTTAAGGATTTTGCCTGCAACATCATCCTTGGGTGAGCCGGGTACGTTTCGACTTACGCCGTAAGCGTCGGCGATGTCACGGAACGTGGAAAGATCCATTCGGCCGACCTCGTTGTCAGTTCGCTGCCCAGTGGCATCGAGTACCTCTGTCCGCTGAAGGAACTCGAAATCGTTGTTCACCCACCATTTGAAGGCGTCGATTACGGCCATGGATGTTAGATCATCTGCGAGATCGGTCATTTTCAAATGGCCTCTGGGAATGCCAATAGCTCCGGCGGCTCTACAGCAGCCAACATCGCGTTGCGGCGAGCGAGTGTTTCGCGGTACTCTTGAGCTTCAACATCCTTGAAGAAAGGGGCTCCCGGCGCAAGCCTGCCGACGGCCTGCTCGACCTCGTCGATAGAAACGCGGAAAAACTCCTTGCGGAAGTTCTGGGCATTGATGCGGGTTTTCTGAAACTCATTGTGGAGGGCACGTTCAAGGGCAGGGGCGTCGTCACTGTAGATAATGGCGTGAGTATCGAAGACAAATGGCACGCTGGCATCTCCAAGCTCCCGCACGCGATCAGCTGGATCTAGCCGTCTGGTAAGTCCGATTTTCACGACTTCCTCTCCGAACGACCCGATGTTTGAGATGATGTAAACGTAACCCGAACGCGTTTTCTCAGCCATTGCCTGAGCTCGCTCAAACTTGGCGTGAGCGTCGGCTAAGTCTTTCTCAAGAAGCTGGATTTTCTCATTGTATGCGCCGATCTGGTCAGCTGCGGCCTTGCTGGCATCGGACCTGGCTTTCTCCAAGAGCCGCTGGTACCGATCTTCCTCCTCCTCAGCTCTCTCCATATCCCGCAGAAACTTCTGCTCTTCCCTGGCGGCGCGTGCCATCTCGGCCCGTTCCTCCCGTTCGGCCTTCAGCTTTTCGCGGTACTCATGGGTCAACTGAAGCTCGACAAGCTTTTGCCGAAGATACTCATCGGTGATGTGGATATCGTTTGTGGCATTGAGGTTGTCGATTTGCTGACGCGCGTTGACGATCCGCTTCTCCATCGCGTTCGCGTTGTTCCATCGAACGTTCGCCACAGCCGCATCGCACTCATTGTTGAAAGCGCGGAGAGCAAGCTTGACGTTGCGGTTGTTCATCGTTTGGCCCTTGGCCTTGCTGCCGCTGACCGTCCACTCGGTCCTTGCAACAGCGGCGCTCTTGTTCGAAACCATCCGCTTTTGGGTCTCGCGGTTGTCGAGGATTGCCTGCTTGTACTGCTCACTGTCGGTATAATCGAAGTGCGGCTCGTAGACGCCCATTTCTGCAAAGGCCAACTTCTCGTCGAAGATCGCAACCTCCTTTACCAAACGATCGAAGATCGCCTTTTTCTCGTTGTACGAGGAGCGTAGGTTCGAAATGTCCTGTGACACGGAGTTAGCAACGTCACGGAGCCGTTGCAGCTCAGCTTCTTCGCTGACAATGGAAGCGTACTTCTCTTCCATAGCTTTAACGCTCGCCTCGGCGATCTTCCGTCGCCTTACCTGCTTCCACGCAAGGTAGGTCCCGATCAGGGCCCAAACCGGAAAGCCGACAATACACACCAGCGCGAAAATTTGACCACCCGTCATGACACCCCCAACCACGGCGAGTGTAAACGCTATCGTGAGTCAACAAATTTGCAAGTAGGTGTTGTAGGTATTCTCGATATTGTTTTTCGGGCAAAGCGACCGGTGAGGATCTAGTCTGCCGCGTAACGCCGGAGGCTGGTGTGACTAAACGGTCACAAACTAAACTGACCGGATGCGTGGATCAAAAATGGGTGGGTATTTGAGGTTGTGAACGATTGACTTCATTCACCACACTTGCAGAGTCGGCGGCGGGGTCGACGCGTGGCCCAAACACGCAGGTGGGGCAAAAGCATTCAATGTCGGTACTACTGCGGACTATTTCGGCCTTTCCGACAGGCCGCACGACCAGCGAATTGTTGGCATTGCTTAACATTGATTTTGACCCGCGAAGGCGGGCAGCGGTTTACGCCGAACTTTCAGCGCTTAGTGAAGCCGGGAGGGTGGCTAAAGGTCGGGACGGCAAATGGCGTCCAGTATTTACCGCACCTCGCGGGGCAACAATTGCAGCCCCCCATTCCGCCGATAGCAATCTTCTAAGGCCCGTTCACGCCACGTTTCGATCATCGACTGTCGTTGTAGACGATCTCAAAGCGGTCGAAAGCGCCGCTTCCATCGATCCCAACGCATTGCTGCGATACTATCGATCCGCTCTACGATCAGACCCACGAGGAGCAATCACCCAAGTCGAAGACCGGCACTCCGTACAGTGGCAGTTGTTCACGGGACTTGGTCCGCTGACACCCGAGGACGGTCAGGTGCTGACCATCTCTATCCCACTCGAAGAGTTGCCGGACGACTTTCGCCAAGCGCTAGTGAAGCGGGAGGCGAATGAACAAACGCTCGCTGTCGGATGGCCTCTAGGGGTTGGCAAGAAGCAAGGCGTGTCTGTTGTTTGGCCGGTAGGTTTGATCAGCGCTGAGTGGAAGCGCAGTTCGACCCACCTTGAGGTGGTCATCGATACAGATGACATTGTTGCAAACCCCGACTGGATCAAGGGAGTCGCAAGGAGCGCCAACTGGAAAGAGGCTGGCCTGCAGGATGTCTTCGCTCAAGCCGAGGGCTTGGGACTCAGACAAGAGGAGTTTCTCTCGCGCTTAAAGGAAGCTGTTTCAAGCACTTTTCGAGGAAAGATCACGGGACAGCAGATGCGGATCGATCTGGATCCAAACAGCGTGGGTGTTCACGACATCGCGGCTCTGTTTCTTCCCACCGACACGACGTTCACCGCCGGTGCCGTGCGTGACCTTGATACAATAGCTTCCTGGTCGAAGGAGAAGCTAGCAACGACAGCATTGGCCCCGATTCTTGGGCTGGAAGCGCCTGCCACGGCACGACTGACGCCGGTGATCAACATCGGTGATCTGAACAAAGAGCAGATTGATGCGGTCAGGCGGGCAATGACCGCGCCGCTAACGGTGGTGACCGGGCCGCCGGGAACCGGAAAAAGCCAAGCTATCGTCTCCATAGCAGCGTCTGTGATCGCCGACGGCGGCTGCGTTCTCGTGGCGTCGAAGAACCACCAGGCACTGGACGCCGTAGAGTCCAGGCTTGGTGGGATCGCTCCGCAGGCCCCATTTCTGGTCCGAACCCTCGATCCCTCTCGCGATATCGACCAGTCTTTCGATCGGGTACTCGATGATCTTGTAAGCGAGCCGTCTATGGGGGCAGCCGAGCCGGACCCGGTCTTACGCTCCAAGATTTCAACGCTCGCCCAAAATCGAAACCACATTCTTGACGAGATTGATCGCGTCTCGCGCATACATGGTTCGATCGCGGAGCTTTTGGAGCGAATCGAAGCTCTAAAAGGCGGCTCCAACGAGGTAGGAACCCCGGTTGTTGAAATCGCCAAGGTCGGCACCCTTGCAAGAGTGGTCAATTTCTTGCTGCGAACGCTCGGCTTGGGAGCGGGGACCAATGATCAGGGGCAACTAACAGGTGAAGGTGCGACGCTGGCCACCTTGAACCAGCGGCTCGCGAAATTGCGGGCGGAGCTGGCAACGATGGAAGTCAGGGGTGATCCAGTCGCGGTCACGAATGAGATCGGGGAAATCGCCAGAGAGCTACTCCCCAAAGTTCTGGCGTCTAAAGTCAATCTCACCGAAACAGACCGCCGAAGATTGGGCGAAGAGCTGGCCAATTTGGAGCTATCGCAGAACTCCGGACCGCTACCAGCTAACCTAGCTGGGGAAGTCGTGAGCCATCGGCCGCTTTGGCTGGTATCGGTTCTCGGCGCGGCCCGACGAGTGCCTTTGTCCGAGAGCCTCTTCGATCTTGCGATCTTCGACGAAGCCAGTCAGTGCGACATCGCATCTGCACTTCCAATTTTCGCTCGCGCCAAACGCGTCGTGGTCGTGGGCGACAACAAGCAGCTTTCTTTCATCAGTCAGCTCGGTATCTCGCATGATCGCAATCTAATGCAGGCTCAGGACCTTCCAATATCCAAGATGGGTCGGTTCGCGCAAAGCCGTCAGTCATTGTTCGATCTTGCGGATCTAACACCGGGCGCAGCAAAGGTAATGCTTCGAGATCAATACCGATCCGCTGCAGATATTGTCGGTTACATAAACGAGCACTTTTACGGTGGTCAGCTCCGGGTTGCTGGAGACCAGGAAAAACTCCGGTCACCTAATGGGATGAAACCGGGCATAGCTTGGACTGACGTACCGGCACCGACATCGCCCATGATCGGTAACGTCAACACCTCGGAGGTGGCTGCCGTTACCAAGCATATCCGCATGCTCATTATACAGCAGGGGTATAACGGATCGATCGGGGTCATAGCACCCTTCAGGCCGCAAGTTTACGCGCTGGAACAGGCAATTTTTGCCGAAATAGATGAGAAGCTTAGAGAGAAAGCAGAGCTTCGCGTGGGGACGGTCGATAGTTTTCAAGGCCAGGAGAGGGATCTCATTCTTTTCTCGCCTACCCTGGGACATTCGAGCGCCACCAGCGCTGTGACATTCGTCCAGAAAGACTGGCGGCGTTTGAACGTGGCGATCAGCCGTGCGCGGGCAGTTGCGCATATATTCGGGGATTTGGCCTACGCCCGATCCGGAAAGGTTGGGAGCCTCCAGCGGCTTGCTGCAACTGCGACGGAACCGAAAGGGCGCGTGGGCGAGGGCACCTTTGACAGCAATTGGGAGCGGATCGTCGACGCGGCGCTGAGGAAGCGTGGTCTCAATCCGATACCTCAGTTTGAAGTCGCCGGTCGCCGACTGGATTTTGCTCTTTTTGGTAGCGGAGATGTCAAGCTGGACCTCGAAGTCGATGGTCGCCACTGGCATGCGGACACCGATGGAAAGAGGAAAATCGGCGACCACTGGCGCGATCATCAGTTGAAATCCCTTGGCTGGAAAGTCCAGCGCTTTTGGGTGGACGAACTAGCTCAGGATCTGGAGGGATGCATTGAACGCGTCGCAAAACAACTTTCCTAAATCGCGACGGTTTACCTATGTCGCTTTAGCCCTCGGAGTTCTTTCGGCAGGGGCAATTTCGGTCGCATTGTTCCAGGTCGATAAGCTCGAACGTGAATATGGTGCCGTCCGCACCGATATTCAGCGTTACAACACCGAGCGCATTGAAGCGGTAAGCCGTCGTGATGACGTCTTGTCTGACATCTCTCAACGAAGCGTGGAGGCAGACGGCGTACGGAAGACGATAGCTAACCTAACGGCTCAGAGGGACCGTCTCAACGCGGAAATCAAGCAGCAAACTGCTTCCCTCTCAGACGGTTCCGAGAAGCTTCGTGCGTCCCAGGAGCAAGCAAAGGCAGCAGCCGACACTATTGCAGAGGCCGCCACAGCTCAGAAGACCTTAGTCAGCCTAAGGTCGCAAAACGCCGATCTGCAAAAAGCTATCGCTGCAAATCAGTCAAAAATCGATCAGACCAATAGTGAGTTATCTGAGGCGCAAGATCGAAAGAGCGCGGCTGACGACGCCGCTGCGACCAGCGATAAAGTTCTCCGCGATAAGGAAGCAGAGGTAGCCAAGCTCAGCCAACAGCTTCAAGATTTGGATGATCGCCAGCGCCAAGTTGCGGATTTGACCGCCCGGCAGGCCGCCTTGACATCACAGATCGCCAAAATCACGAAGGACATCAGCGACAAGCAACGTACTTCACAAGACCTTGATGCGGCCATCGCGAAGCAGCAGGATCAGGCTTCGAAGGCCAAGGTTTTGTCAGCTAAGATAGAAGCGGATATGGCTCGCCAGGAAACCGACAGGGCCGATCTTGCAGACCAGGTTAGCTCGATGGAAAGCAAAAAAGCATCCTTGAATGGGGACCTCTCCAGTCTGACGGCATCGGCTGATCGGGCGAGGGCGGATGTCGCTGCCGCAGACGGAAAACTTAAGGCTTCCCAGGACGCGTTGGAGCAATCTCAGGCAGCTCTTCCGGTCGCTAAGGCGCAGTTAAGTGACCTTCAGGCGGATATAGCTGCCGCGATGTCTCAGCGAGACAGCATTAAGCTCGAAGTTACCGATCTCCAAGCGCTACGCGCCAAGAACAGCATCGACAAGGACGATGTCGATCGAGCGAGCGCAGAGAAAGTCACATTGGAAACAGCGGTGACCGACCTTCAGAGCAAGCAAGCTCAACTAGCCAAGGAGCTGGAGCTGAAGCAGAACGAATTGAGCGCAGCAAGGGACGAGCTGGCAAACCTAAATGGCCGCAAGGGCGTCCTTACTCAAGAAATCGCTGCACTCAACGATGTAAAGACATCGAGGGATCCGGCGCAATCGGCTTCTCCGCCTCCTGCCGCACCACCGGCACCTAATATCGCTCAGCCTACGCAGCCGTAAGAAAAGAGCATCTCCATGTTGACCGGAAATATCTTGATTCTGCTCTTTGCCGCGCTGGCCATCGTTGTGCTGATTATCGTTCAGACAACCTTTGCAGTGCTTCATGACCGCGTCGTGACCGCTGCTGGTCCGACAAGATCCTTGGAGTCGCTGGAAACCGCAATCGCGGACAAGCGGATGGCGCTGAGCGACATCGACAACGAATTGGGCGAGCGGCGCAAGGCCTTGGCGAATATCGCTGATGTTCAGGCAGACTACGATGCTACGAAGCGACAGCTCGACGAACTGAACGCTGAGTGGCTTCAAAAAGATGAACGAAAGGACGAAATTCGCGCTCTTCGTGAAGAGGTGGAAGCCGAAATCATCCAGAAGCAAGCCATTGACGCCGAACTTGCCTCTGCCCGGGCCGACCTTGATGCGGTCCATGACCGATTGGCAGCTGCCGAGAGATTGTTCGCGTTAAACGATGAAATGAAGCGGGAGCAGGCCGCCTTGGAAGCTAAGATCGCCGAAATGCGATCCGAAGCTATTCAGCTCAGTGAGGCTCAGGAGCGCGTCCAGCGCCTGGAGAGCTTATCGCAGGAGCTGGGTCGCGATCTTGTTCGCATCGAGGGTCTTCAGCGTGCTGGCTCTGAGCAGCTTTCCCAGATGCAAGAGACTCTCGGGATGGAGCGCCAGGCAACTGCAGCCGCTCATGCTGAATTCACGCAGACCTCAGCGAAGATAGCATCAGCTGACGAGCGGCTCCGGTCCGTGGAAGGGGAAATTACCTCTCTTGAAGATCGTCGCTCCTCACTTTTGGCGCAAGTTGCGAAAATGGAGAGTGACATCGCCGAGGCGACCGGAGGAGCAGGGCAGGCGACGGAGGAGGCAATCGAAGAGCGGTTGAAGGAGCTGAAGGCACTGCCCCCCGTCCTATCGCAGATGCAGAATTGGAAGAAGCGGGCAGCGGAAAACGAGGCGGAAGCCGTTCAGCGCGTGCTTCAGCGACTAGAGCAGAGTGGCCTGCATTATGACCGGCGTATCGTTTACGCCTTCCATACTGCCATGAAAACCAATGATACAACCCAGATGGCAGTCCTCGCTGGTATCTCGGGCACAGGTAAGAGCCAATTGCCTCGGCAATATGCTGCTGGCATGGGCATCGGCTTCCTGCAGGTTCCGGTCCAGCCTCGGTGGGACAGCCCGCAAGACTTGATGGGGTTCTACAATTACATCGAGAAGAGATATCGGCCAACCGATATGGCCCGGGCGCTGTTCCATCTAGATGTTGTGAACAACGAAAAGAGCGAGTTCAAGGATCAGATGATGATGATCCTGTTGGACGAAATGAACCTTGCCCGTGTCGAATATTACTTCTCCGACTTCCTGAGCCGTCTTGAGAGCCGTCCTCCTGTAGCCCGCGTCGGCGACAGATCCTTACGTAAGGACGCGGAGATTGAACTCGAAATACCAATGCCAAGGGGCATGGATGCTCCCCGCATCTTCCCTGGTTACAACCTTCTGTTTGCGGGAACAATGAACGAAGATGAGAGCACTCAATCGCTTTCGGACAAGGTGGTCGACCGCGCTAACGTCCTCCGTTTCTCTGCTCCGAAAACCATCCGTACGGCTGCGCAAGGCGGGGTGGTAGCCGAGCCAGAAGCCCTATCCGCAGCACGGTGGCGGTCATGGGTTAAGCCGGTATCTTCGGTAGAAGGTGATCATATGGTCACCGACAGCATCGACCGGATGGTTGGGCTTATGAAGGGCTTCAAGAGGCCTTTTGGTCACCGGCTTGGTCGTGCGATCATGGGCTACGTCGCGAATTACTCGTCATTTGATCGAGCGCATGATGTCCGCGTTCCATTGGCGGATCAGGTCGAGATGCGTCTGTTGCCGAAATTGCGCGGTATCGAGGTAGAAGACGGCAACGACCATGCGTTTTCCGAATTGATGAGTTTCGTCGGCGACAGCTTGCAAGATGACCATCTAGCGAAAGCCATCGAAGATTCGATCCGCTCAGCGAAAGAAGGATCGGGCCAGTTCGTGTGGAACGGGGTGTCTCGCTGATGCTTCATCTCGGCAGGCCATGGGATCGTAGGTCGGTACCGGACTCAATGTTTGGCCCCGGCGATTGTTTGGTTAGCGAAGTTAGAGGGGAGGCCGTTCGTGGCGGAGGCCACTCGCGCCTGATGTCGGGGCGTCTCCAAGATGGACCGATAGAACTTATTCTACATCCATACCCGAAAACGGCAAACGCACAACGTCCGGATAGGATCGGATTTCCGGTTCGACCTCGTGGCGTGAAGGAACACGAGACCCCCGACGATGTGCGGGCGAGAGAACTACTTCGTCGAATGAATGAAGTCCTGGCGCGCGTCCAGGAGCTTGGCGAAGCCCTTGAGGACCCTCTCCATGCCTGGCCACGCCTGCGTGACGCATGGGAGCGTGCCGAAAATGAAGACGATCCTCGGATGGCCGAGATCGTACGCCAGGCACAAGAAATTCTTCCTCGGCTGAAAGCATTGGAGCCGCGCATCAGACGGGTGCTCCGCCGTACACGGGAACTGACCTCCCTTGATCGCGTCCAGGAGATGGACCGGGCGTCAATGCGATGGCTTGTTCGCCAGCCGGGACGCACGATTGCGGAGAGGGCTGGAACCAGCCAGAGAATTCTTGCCACGGTCAGACGAGAGAATTTCGATACGCCCGAGAACCGTGTGCTCCACGCTTATGCCCGGCTCGCGTTTCAAGTGTCACGAGAGTGGATGCAGGAGCATCCCCGCGCGAAGCATAGCCGTCGGTACGGCCAGGTCGAGCATTTTGGCCGGTTTTGCAAGGCATTCGCCCAAATTCTCGCCGATCTTGATGTGAGCATTGCGGATGCTGGCGTCGTTCCGAACTACGTTCTCATGCAGGATGTCAGCTACAACGCCATCTATGAAGCATGGCGACGCCTGCTCGAAGAGGACAAGGTTTTAGACGACCTGTGGGCTTGGCAAGCTGAAACCTGGACGGATTTCTCGGTGCTTGCTGTCGTTCTCGCTTTAAGCGAGCTTGAAGAGACTGAGCTTGTCGCCCAAGCGCCTATCGTTTGGCGATCAGAGGCGTCGCTTGGAAGGTGGTTCGAGCAAGATCGCCCGATCGCAGTGTTCTGGATGAAGAATACTGGTCGCATTGTTGAGGTGCAGTCCAGGCCCGAGGCTCCGGGGCGAATGTTGACCCTCACCCGAGCGCACGTTTCCCTTCGCATCACGGATATCGAGAAAGGTGGCATGCCCCGCAGGGTGGCAGTCTGGACGCCCCACGCGATGACCCGCATCGATCTCGACGATGCAGTCAGAAAAGCAAACGAGCGCCTCGTGGAAATACAGCCGTTCGGCCACACTGAGGTGCTGCGCGACGGGCTTATTCTGACCCCCTCTCACGGCCAGTATGAAGCTTGTATCTCCCAAGGCGGCCGAACACGAGTCGACGGCATAGCTTTTGAGGCCTCTGGCGCGGGGTTGCGCCAAGGTCTTGACGCGATCCGAGCCTTCGCGCGAAGCGAAATTTACGCCACCGCCTCATGAGAAAGCTGTGTGGATACGATTTGAATGGCTGGCGCGACAGCGTGGCGCGGAACTGGATAGTCGAACCAGACGGCGAAGAGAAAGAGGTGGCAAGTTCGCACATCGAAGGGGGCATCTTTGGCGTGGTGGTTGAAACTAGCGCAAAGGCCAACGGTGGCCTCGTGGGCGGTGTGCAGGCGTCGATTTCTCCCCACGGCCTTGGAGCTGGCTGGGGCCTAATCGGTAGTGCTGGCAAGCGCTTAAGGGTCTCCGACATCTTGAGGACGCAGCCATCGATCCCTCATCTGGTCGCAGCCCTCAAAGGAATGTCGTCCGGCGCAAGCTGTGGCGTCGCTAGCCTCGACGACCATGCAGAGACAGGCGAACTTCTTCAGGAACGCCTTCTGGCCTCGTTGCGGAAGTCCAAAGTTTCTACCCCACTCTTAGTGTGGCGATCGGTTCTCGCAACGATCTTCGCTATTGATGAGGGAACAGTTGGTGAGGGTCAGAAGGTCGGGATTGTGTCCCAAACGGCCGACGGCGTCACCGTCCAGAAACTCAGGGTCCGTCGTGAACGAAGCCATGGCGAAACTGTGCTGGCACCCGAGCGTCGATCAACTGGAATGTTGATCCGGTCTGAGTGGGGATACCATGGACTCGCGACTATCGCCGAGACGGCCGTGAAAAATGCCTCGTCAGTCGATCGTACGGGGCATCTGGAATGGGCTCGCGCAAACGGGCGTCTCGCTCTCGGCATGCCCTCGGAGGCTGAGGTACTCCGCCAGGACAATGGCGATTGGCAGATATTAAAGCCCCCGTCGGCAATCGACCACCAGCGGATATCTGGGCTTCCTGACCTACGGCACGCTCTTGCTGACTGCGACACAATTTTGCTGGAAACGCTGATCGAAGGGAACCTCCGACATGCCTTCCAGTCGACGGTCGTGTCGAGTACAGGACGCGATGTTGTCGTCCTGCCGGTCGATGCGGTCGCCGAAGGTGCATTGTCTGCCGCGAAGCGTCTGAGCAAACGCGATCCGATTTACTTCGACTTCCTGCCACAAATTTCGACAATTGTTCAGCGTCGAGACGCGGTCGAGAGTTATGATCTCGTAGATTCGGATGAGACCCTTCCGGCTGGGGAGGTTTATCGGAGCCCGAAACCGGCTCGGTTGGCCATCCAAGCCGGGCAAGATCGGTTTTCCATCTTCTTGCGTAAAGAGACCGCCGAGTTTCCTCGCAAGGCAGAGGTCAACATCGGCGTGAAGGTCGGTCAGACGGTGCCGGTTGAGTTGTGGGTTGAGCAAAGCCCTGCTTCAGGTCGAGCAAAAATTCTCGTTCATTCTCAGAAGCTCGGTCATCAGTTTCAGGTCGACTGGGATGGTGCGGCGGAGCTGAGCGAAAGCTGGGAAACCCTGATCGAAGGGTTTCAGAGACCGGCACCGACGATCCCTGGACGGTTGGTGTTGGCCTGTGGCATCGATGCATGGAACGATAGCCCGCGTGGCGACGGCCTTTTCAGTCTACTAGAGAAAAATGTTGACCGCACCGACGTTGATTGGAACGCGCTCGCAAATCGATTGTCGTCGCGTCCTGGTGGCAAATACGCAATTTCCAGCGACGGCATCATCCCGTCCGGTGTCGATGCTGCTGCGGTCGCTAAGCTCGATCGCCTAGCGGAGCGGGCCCTGGACGAGGTCAGACGCGGCCTCAAGGGAGAGGCCGTTGGCACGCAGTCCTTCCGATTCTTGACCTGGCAATTCCGCCGATGCCCTTCCGAAGTGTCGCAGTGGCTACTAGAAGCTTGGGAGAAGGAGGTACGCGGCCACCCAATCTTCACGACAGGCCCGAGCTGGAAACTCGCCTATCAAGGCCTAGGCCGCGTCGCTCGTGACCAGAATTTCGAGTTGCAAGCCATCCATAAAATCTTGGGCAAAACTATCGACCTTTGGAAATGGCAAAAAGAGACGGCCGCGATGGCGTTCCTGTTATCCCGATCCGAAACAGCGCCCCGGCTTCTGACGCGGAAAGATGTCGATCGTATTGCCAAGCGTGTTCTTCGTGAGTTCGAGGAAAATCTTGGCTCGACGTACACTCGCTTCCAGTACGCACCGATGCTGCTCGTAGGACTGCTCCGATGGAGAGCTGTTGAGCCGTTTGCACTGGTGGAAGGGCAGGATCCAGTTGCGGATAGGCTTGCACGAGCTGTCGAACGGACGATCGAAGACCTCAAGCAGAAGGACCGCCCTAGAGCCTTCGCGAAATATGGCCGCATCTTGGAACAAGTCTTGGAGGAGTTGCGAGGCGAGGGCTCCAACCCCGAGCTTCTCCTCGATATTTATGGTGGGGCAGACGGTATTGACCCCGACGAGACTACATGAGGTGCTTGTAACCACTTTTCTCTTGATATTGAATTGCGAGGTGTGCACCTCGGCTTCACGCTACCGAACACATGGAGCGCTTTGGTCGGAGGCCAGTTCCCAAGTTGCGCGTCTAGCATCGCAACGAGGCGCTTGCGCGATCGTCCAGCGCCCTGTTGACGGCCCCTGATTTTCGCTCAACACTTAAGATCCCGAGTACACGTCGAAAATATCAAATGTGGGTAAATCTAGATAACTCCGAGGTCGCATCAATCGTAGCGGCGCTCGGGGAGGGCACTGCTGTCGATAAGCTTTTGGCGAGGCCGCATAAAGGGACGGGCGAATTCGTCGCGGCTGCGGAAAGAAAAGCGGGCGCGCAAATTGCCGTCGAAGACGACGGCATAATCGACCGCTGTCCGCTGGGGGCGTACGTAATGAGTTGGATGTGGGTGTCTGAGCAAGATGCGGGGCTTCCGATGTCGTACGAATGGTTGAACCTGCCAGATGAGCTTGTGGCGTCAATGAAGGCTCTCGATCGCTTCCGCATAAATGAGCTTAATGACGAGGGCGGCAAAACGGCCTGGGGCCAATTCGCAGATTACGAATGGCATTTCGAGCAGACCGCAACGAAATGGAAGATGTCGGCAACGTCGTACGTGAATGGCCATGAGTTCGTCCACGGGGAACGTATGACCGAGGAGGTAAACTCATGCGATCCCCATGGATTCGGACGGATCTTAAAGGCTTTGCAGATCCTCGAACGGCAACTTGAGGCAGTGTAGAGACACGACGGGCCTACAGACACATTGGCCTGGGGTCAGAGCCAATTCGATGGAGTATTCCTCGTATTGCCGACTACTGACGCGCTCGTTCAATTGATTGCGCCGATGGCAGTCCCGTGGAAACATAATTAAGACTGCCATGGTGTCCACCAATGACTGAGAAACTCTATCCGAACGAAATTCTACTCTCCGAGCTCGTAGATCTCGGTTACTCAAAACATTTCGCCGTGCAGCTCGATTTCTCGAGTAACATCGACGATATCGATTTCTCCAGGTACGACGAGCGCGATAAAGAGTTATGGGGACAGACGCCGATGCGCGCTGACGCCGCTGTCGCTCGCAACGAGGATGGCGCAAAAATTTGTGGCTATTCCAGCGATTGGATTGAACCGCACTTTAGGCTGATCTGCGTCGGAGACAACGAGGGTGTGGCGTTCAACATCCTTTCCGCCCCTGACCGACTACTAGAGATTGCCATCGGCCGTGTCGTCAAGATGATAGGCCAAACGTCCAAAGTTCAGTGATCAAGTACGAAGCGCAACAAGCGCGTCCGCATGAGTGGAACTGCTTTGGCAATTCATACGCGGAGCCAACGGCGACGCCTAGCATACGAAACCGGTCGTCCAAAGTGCAAAAAGCTATTTCGTCACTCGGTCGAGTAGTTGATCGCCTGGTCTCAGAACACTGGCAACCCGTCAATCGGCTCCTCCACGTCATCGAATAGTATCAGGTCGTAGCCGTTCTCAGCGGCGTACGCGAAGTCCCGCCAAAGCTCCTTGAAGCGGCGATTTCCAAAGTTCGCCTCTGCATCTTCGTCGACGTGGAAGATCCAACCGCTGTCGCCATATGCGCCACCGATAGTGGGCCACTGTGTGTGTGGAGTGCTTGAGAGAAAGCGCTGCGTAGCCTGGGACAGATGAGAGGTACTGAGACAGATTAGTTGGCGCATGGAATTGGCTCGGACGCGGTTGTTCAATGGTCGTATCAGCGAATCCGATCGTCAAGCCCAAATGACTCCAAGCACCGCTTCGCTGATGAGATGACTTTCTCGCAGCCGATTTTGCTGCCGCGAGACGGCGACGAAAAAGGCTTTCACCTGCCAGCCCATTGGAAACGCGGAAAAGCGCCTGGAAACGGCATCGGCCTGCTTGAGCCGTTGCTTCAAGACGCTGTCCGAGCCGACGCAAATTTGGGTTGCCCGTTCACTCTGAAGTGGATGCAGCCCAAGGCGCAGGCCTAAGTAAACTGATGAGGAGCGTTATAACCTTGCTTCTCGATCCGATAGCCGATGAGCTGACCAGCGAGCTGCATAATATCGTCGTCGCCCAACAGAGTGAAGCTTATGTCCGTGGTGGCAAAGTAGTGCTTGAGACGCTTCGCCAAGCCGCCGATTTCAAGAATATTGAAACCCTCCGACAATTTTCTGATAGCCGCATTAAGCTCAGCGGCATAAGCGGGTTCGTCTTTGCTCAATGGCCACCGCAGGGAAAGTTCGCAACCCATTGAAATACCGACAACGGTGATGCTTGGCGAGAGGATCAAGGGGTACTCTTCGTCATTCAATCCCTCGAACTCAAACCATTGGGCGGCTGTCTCCCAATGCACGGCGTTGTCGTCCAATTCGGTAACGAACGCTTCAGCTTCAGCGAGCGATGCGGCCTTAACAATTCCCGTAGTGCGAACCTGGACATCGACCGTAAAGACCGGCAGCTTCCCTTCGCCATACCAGTCAGCAGAATGGGGCAGGACTGAAGCTTTCAGGTTTTGCTCGCGTGATATCAATTCTCGCAGAAGCTCGGATTCTCCGATCTCATTGCAGCCGGTACCAGTCGGCCTCAAGAGAGTCATCGATGTAGCGAAGCTGAGCTCGGGCAAAAAAAAGCTGCCAAAGGGCGCGTTGGAAAACCAGCGTTTGTCTCGGGCATCAATGCCCTTAGAAACGATCTGATCAAATTTCGCTTTGGCTTCAGCTAAAGATGCTGCCTGGATATAAACAGTTGCAACCAGGTCAAGGGGGAGGGAGAAGTATGCCATTTCGTGATCTCATATGCGGATAATGAAATGGTTCTGCGGATCAGCGCCGTTGTCAACTTGTTTTTAAGCTCCTTTCGGTTTGCAAGATCGATATGGCTGCCGTGCTTGAGTCCAGCCTTGTCCCAACACTAATTTTGAACCGGTAGATGCTGGCGATCAACGCCGTGCCGACCAGGTATTTCGCGGTGCCTTAGGGCGCGTAAACTGGCTCGAAAATAAAACTGGCGCTCAATCCCCGAGGTCGGCCTTGTCGGCTTTCTCACTGATCAGTTGCCATGATTATGGCTGGGGCGAACATTGGCCTGACGCCTGGATCTCTTGTTGACTACGTGTCGTTACGTCAGACCCCTTAGCTCTGCACGGGTCGCCCCCCGAAGATTTGCTGGCTGCCTCTGCTATGGCTTGACGAGAAGCGGCGCATGACTGCCCATCGGCTGATATCGTCTGGTCGCCTTGGTCTCGGTTGCTCGTGTCGAAGCAAAAGTAGCGCCTGGCTACAAAAAATTGGCCGCCGTCGGCGAGAGCTGGAAGGGCAGTGGCTAGAACCAGTACGCCTGCAATAACCAGTTTTGACATGTCTCAAGATCCCCGATTTTCCCAAGTCGCGTAGAGCTGCGCCTACTGCCTGCATGTCACCATGGCCCAATCGTAGCCGCATCGCCCGCCGCTGTGGCTTCCCTGTTTTATGACAGTGTAGGGAAGAACCGTCTTCTGTCCATTCTCGGTTATGGTACAGACAGACTCCGCAGCTTGGTCGAGCGAAACACAGCCGAACATGGCATCGTGCGAGACGGGACACCCGTTAGCTTGATCCTCCCCCGTGCATACTCGCACTTTGTAATCCGCCAGTGCAATCAAGTTGGTCGGGAGACTTGAGCCGATGGCCAACATTAATACTAGCGTGCTGCGTTGAAGAGCATTCATCGGACCCTCCTAGGGTTCGCGGTACGGGTTTTACGTTCTGTCGCTACTTGCACGTATCGGCGTATTCGCAATAACACTGATTACTGCTGAGAAACTCGGCCGGACGTGCATTGCTGGGGCAGTTCAGCTGCGTGCCGTTGGCACAGGTGTAGGAACCGCCGCAGGAACCTGTGTAATCGACCAAGGTCGTCGTAGGCAAAGGTTTCCCGTCGAGGACGAGGAAATGGAATTTTGTCATAGGCGGATCGGGTTCAGAGCCATTAGCCATTGACCCGTTAGACATGACGGCAGCGATCGCGAGAGCTAAAATAGAGATACGCATAATCGATCTCCGCATGTGTGAGATAAACTTCGAGCTGGGTACAGCGCAACGCGATGATCCGGGAACAGCAATGCCGAGCACGTTCAACGGCACTTAGTCAACCTATCGTAATCGGGATGGGCCGGTAAAGTCGCTAAAAGGTAGTATGTGGAGTGCGCCCGGCATACGCATTCGAGTGCCGGAAGAGCTGGACCGCAAGCAGTTTTCAAACGTGCCTGCTCGCACCGAATGGTAGCTTGCAGATCGTCTTACTGTAACGTAAACCTGAAGAGGCGGGCCTGTAGCTCAATTGGTTAGAGCCGTCGGCTCATAACCGATTGGTTGCAGGTTCAAGTCCTGCCGGGCCCACCAAAGCCCTCTCGCGTGTCACCATTGGCTACACGACCTCCGGATCAGGCAGACTATGTCGGTCGAGCAATTGCACAATACTCCCTTCTTTCCTCAGCCCCGCGATGATTTGATCCACATTCTCTCGCGTTAACCATTCCTCGGGATCAAAGTTGGAGCCGCCCCAAATCTCCAGGATTGGAAGGCAGAGACGCCTTAACGTACCAAAATAGTCGACTAACAAATCGGCACGGTTGACCGTCAACCTGCTGAGAGATTTGTCGTCGAGGGATTTGAGGTGCGTATGGACCCGAAGTCCATAATCCATACCTCTTGCCAGGATACGATCCTTTAGGCCTCTGTGATCTGTAAATAGCGCGACGCTCTCAGCACTGGGCACCCTGGCCACCGTGAGCGCAGCGTGCGCAAGAAGATTATGCACCCTAATGAAAAGGTTCACTGACGTAAGGAACGGATGATCAATGCCAAATCGGATCCGGTGGTAATCCTCTCGATAACTTTTGGCGGTAATAAAAACTGAATTCCCATAAGCTCGCCAATAATCGTACTCGCCGAAGTAGACGGTCTTCTCACCGACCCGCATCCCCTCGACCCCGCCATAATCCTCTCCATTAATCGACCACAGACGCGTGCGGGGAGCTACGTCGGAGTTGGTCAACACGATGAAATCATGCCAGCCGAACGAAGCGACCTTGTCCATCTCATCGCTCACTTCTCTCAGCAGCTTATGGGGACGCTCTAGGGTGAGAAAATTGGCTCTTGCGTCCAAGAGGGCATAGCCTGACACAACGTGTTTTCCAGCGATCGATTGAACTTGCCGGTCTGTGTCAGACGTCCCGAAGTCGAATTCGTTGATCTGGGCCACGAACTCCTGTCGTACATCTTCCGCGAGAGCATCTATTGTCGCCCAATCGACGCTTGGTTCGGTGTCACGAGCATTGCTCATGCTTTCGGCAAGGACTTTCAGAACAGAAGTAGTCACGGATTCCGTGATGGCCTTTGTCATTGCCTGCGTCCTCGTGAGTTCATCCTCCTCACGCGTCTGAACCGCCTCGACATCGCGGAGACGCATGCACCGTTTAAAAATTGTATCCCACTGTTGGAAGCTGGATATCTTCACCGATTCCGGCCCGACGCTTCGCACGTAAACATGCATAAAGCTGTTCTCGTCTTTTGCCCCAATGGGCGTCGTGCCGTGCGGAGGTATGTAAACTACGGGATACGTCACGCCATTCGTAAACTCAGTAAACCGAACCTCACACTGGACGGCGGGCTCCAGACGCGTTTTAAGCAGATTATGGATAGCGTCAGACTTGTAGTGCTCTAGAGGAAAAGCGTCCGAGCGAGGTTGGGCATTCCCGTCATCATCGACACCGAAGTAAAGTCGGCCGCCACCAGTATTCGCAATTGCCGCGATGTGTCGCGCGATCTTCGCTTGACCATCCTTGTTCGCTTTTGAAATATCCATCCAGGCTTTGAACTCGACGTCGAGTCTTTCACTGCGGTGCCTCAGATCCGCTTCCATTTGTTCAACATCGGTCAAGACGGACATCTCGGGCTCCCATCGGCTTCGTTGCGATGAAGATGGGGCTTCCCGGACGCGGACATCAAGACGAAGTCACGGCGGAAGCTAAGCACCTGTGGATAAACCGCGCAGAGCGCTGCTTTAGGACGACAGTAAACCGGCTTTAAGTCAGCTCTTGAGATGGCCGACGGTGTAGAATCTCCTTGTCTGCTGATGAAGTTCGACCCGCTGACTGCTCTCTTCATTTGTAGGAACTGACGCGATGGCAGGAACTCGACGGGACGGGGAGGGGTATTGCAGATGATTCATAGCGGTCAATTTGAAAGGCTTTGACGGCGTAGGTCCTTCAAGGCCGCAGTGGTGCCATGGACAGCGTGCAATCGCTTCGCGGCTGCTAGAACAAGCTGTGCCGATGGTGAACACAGATCGTCATTGCTTCGTTCACGCAGGCATCGATCCAAAATTACCACTGGACCAGCAGGATGACAGGACGACCCGTTGCATTTGAAACGATTTCCTTGATCACAGGGACAGTTTCGAAAAAATTGTTGTCCATGGGCATACCATCACCGAATCCGATCTTCCCGTAGTGCGATCTAATCGTATTGATCAATACCGGTTCATATCAAATGGCGAGAATTAGCGCCGCCATATTTGAGAACGATGCGCTCGCTGGCTTAGTTTGTGCGGAGCAGGACGGAGGAGACGCCCGGGTCCGACATTTCGACGCTGTTTGCACGAAGATGTGCTGGAGTTGGCGAGCACCTAACCTAGCGCCCAACAATCAATAACGCGGGCCGGTCGATCTCCGGAGACCAGTGGCAGCGAATGTCGCGGTCGCGGATAGTGCATAACACAGTGTCATGCCTCCGGGCATCACCCGCTCCCGGTTGAGATAGTCTGCAGCTCGCTTTAGGTCCAGCTTCTCTTCGAGCGGGAGGATGCCGGTGCTGATGCGCGCTCCGACCTTGACGGCGGCAGCAAAAGCGCAGCTGTCCATCGTGCGCCGACCTGGTTCTTCACACACGAATGTCAGCTCGATGCAGGGCTTTCCGGTAGCAGCAACCTCGCGAATATAGACACCGTCAATGCGACCACCCCTGATTGCATCGAGTTTCAAGCGCGGATCATGGTCAAATTCGATATATGAGACGGTTGGCGGTAGGTCAGGGACCTCAACGGAAGCTTCAACTGCCTATGTTCTCAACCGGTCCCGCATGATACCTCGTCTCGCCGTCTATCCGCCAATCAGCGATCAAGCGCTCTATATGGCCGAGACGGAGGCTATCCTTCCTCATTGCATCTTCTGTCGTTCCAGTGCCCTCAATCTCAAAAAAACCGGGGTCTGGCATCGCGAGCGGCCTGGCGTCGGTGATGCCAAGCGAAAGCCGCTCAAGGCGTTCAAGCTGGCTTCTGAACGCAGTGGGATATCTGTACGGATGCGGGATCGTCATATCGGTCTCCTGATGTCCCCAGGAGTGTTTGGCCGCCGCTTGCAAGAAAGAAGCGCTGGCTCATCGCAAATGACGATAGCCGGGAATGCTCCCGCGTTTTTCGAGTGAATGGCGGTAGCCATCGATGAGGCTTCCGCAAGGTGCGCACGTCGAAATGATGATACGAGCGTTCATGCCACCGAGCGGGTGTGCTTGAACTCGTCGTAGAACGCGAGGACCCATCTAGAAGCGACGCGGCTCAGGAGGCTTGTTCCCGACGATCTCATTTACACGCGACAGGACATCTGGCGTTAGCTTGGCTTTGTGGTCGAGCGCAGCGAGGTTATCCTGAAGCTGGGTAAGACGAGACGCACCCAGTATGACGGTGGAAACACGCTCGCTGGTTAAGCACCATGCCAGCGCGAAATGCGTCATCGACATTCCAAGCTCACCTGCAAGTTCAGAGAGCTTCCGAACCTGCCCGAGTTGAGCCCGGCCAACATCACTGTTGAACCGCTCCTTGAGCCACTCATAACCTGGAAGATTCATGCGGCTGTCCGATGGAATGCCCTCGTTGTACTTGCCTGTCAGAAGCCCGGACGCGAGCGGAGACCAGATCGTTGTTCCCAGCCCGATGAGATCGTAGAGCGGCAGATAGTCGGATTCGACCTTCTCGCGCACAAAGATGTTATACTGCGGCTGCTCCATCGTCGGTGGGGCAAGACGCAGGTCCTTCGCGACAGCATAGGCCTCGGTCAGCTGCTGAGCAGACCACTCGGCGGTGCCCCAGTAGAGAATCTTTCCCTGAGCGATCAGATCGTTCATCGCACGGACGGTTTCCTCGATCGGCGTATCGACATCCGGCCGGTGGCAGAAGTAGAGGTCGAGGTAGTCAACCTGCAATCGCTTGAGGGCCGCGTGCGCGGCGTCGGTTACGTGTTTGCGGGACAGCCCGCGCTGAGTGGGTTTTTCACCACCCCAGAACACCTTGCTCGAAACGATGTAACTATCGCGGCTCCAGGCAAGCTTCTTGAGGGCCTCGCCCATGACAATTTCCGAGTTGCCCTTCTCGTAGCCCTCAGCGTTATCGAAGAAGTTTACGCCATTATCGTAGGCGTATTTCATCAGGTCGACGGCGCTGCCGCCATCGACCTGCTTGCCAAAGGTGACCCAAGACCCGAACGAAAATTCGCTGACCTTGAGCCCGGATTTTCCGAGCCGACGATACTCCATGAAACACCTCCCTCGATGATCTGTTGCGTTCGAACAATGCTAGACGGCGATCCGAAGCTAGGGCGGCGCTGACGTTTATCGAGAGGAAGGGCCTTTGCAGCGAATCCCAGCCCAGCCGTTGCTTGTATCGATATGCCTAAGCGCCTTGGACAGAGTAAACAGTCATATCAGGATAATCTTCCTAGCGTTTCATTGTGCCGGATTTCTTACGGGCGATTTTCGGAATCTCGGCCCAGATTCTAAGGAAAAGTGAATCTGCTCTACAAACACCGGCATCTTGACGAGTCACTAATCTATGTGAAATGCTAAGATGTCAGACCAATTTAACCGATCGGCTGCCTAGAAAAATATTGGGGAACCATGAAGGCACCAAACAGCGATAGGCCGGTAATCCGGCCGCTTCCGGCGATGGATCGCGCGCGCCAGGTAACGGACGCGCTGGCGGACTATGTGGAGGATGCGCGCCTGCAGGCCGGCGACCGGCTGCCCGCCGAGCGCGAGCTGATGGCGGACCTCAGGGTTGGGCGCTCGACCATTCGCGAGGCAATCCGGCATTTCCAGGCGCTCGGCGTGATCGAGACGCGAAAGGGTAGCGGAACCTATCTGCTGAAGCCGATCTCCAAGGCGACCATTCATATGCCGCTGTCGCTGCATGCAACGGACCTGCGCAACGCCCTGCTGCAGACGCTGGAAGTGCGCCGCGGGATCGAGTGCGAGGCAGGCATGGTGGCCGCGAAGAAGCGCACCGCCCAGGATCTTGTTCTCATCGAAGAGAAGCTCAACGAGATGGAGCGCGTCCATCTGGAAAAGGGCACGTCGGGTCCCGAGGATCTCGCTTTCCACCTCGCCATCTATGACGCCAGCCACAATCCGCTGTTTCGCCAGCTTCTCGAGCAGATGCGCGAGACCTTCTGGCAATTCTGGCAGCACCCTTTCGAGCGGCAGGATTTTGCCCGCCGTTCCTTTCCCTTTCATCGCACGCTCTTCAACGCGATCGCCGCGCGCGATCCCGAGGCGGCGCGCGAAGAGACACTGAAAATCCTCGCGGTCGTCGAGGAAGACATCAAGGAAATGTCCCAATGAGCAACGGTTCAGACCCGTTCGAATTCGCATCCCTCATCACCGCGCACGACGAGGGTAACTTCGCCGAAGCCGTTGTGCCGCCGATCTTCCAGACATCGCTGTTCACCTTCTCCGATTACGACGAGATGATCGCCTCTTATCGCGGCGAAAAGGTGCGCCCGATCTACACCCGTGGCCTCAATCCGACGGTGCGCATGTTCGAGGAGATGCTGGCCAAGCTCGAGGGTGCGGAAGACGCGCTCGGTTTCGCCAGCGGCATGGCGGCGATTTCGTCGGCGGTGCTCGCCTTCGTGGAGCCCGGCGACCGCATCGTTGCGGTAAAGCATGTCTATCCCGATGCCTTCCGCCTGTTCGGCACGGTCCTCAAGCGCATGAGGGTCGAGGTGACCTATGTCGATGGCCGCGACGAGGAGGCCGTCGCCAAGGCGCTGCCCGGCGCAAAGCTGTTCTACATGGAGAGCCCGACGAGCTGGGTCATGGAAGCGCATGATGTCGGCGCTCTCGCCGCTCTGGCGAAGCAGCATGGTGTGATCTCCATGATCGACAACAGCTGGGCTAGCCCTGTGTTCCAGCGGCCGATCACGCTCGGCGTCGACCTCGTCATTCACTCGGCGTCCAAATATCTTGGCGGCCACAGCGATGTCGTGGCCGGCGTGGTGGCCGGCTCGAAGGAGATGGTCGCCCGCGTCAAGGCGGAGTCCTATCCCTATCTCGGCGGGAAGCTGTCGCCCTTCGATGCCTGGCTCCTGATCCGCGGCATGCGCACCTTGCCCATCCGCATGAAGGCGCACGAGGCGGCCGGCATGACGATCGCCAAGCGCCTGCAGGATCTCGATGTGGTCGAGACGGTCTGCCATCCCGGCCTCGCCAACCGCCTGCCTGCAGGCCTCAACGGCACGTCGGGGCTGTTCTCGTTCATATTCCGCGAAGGCGTCGATATCCGCGCCTTCGCCGATCACCTCAAGCTCTTCAAACTGGGAGTGAGCTGGGGTGGGCATGAAAGCCTGATCGTACCAGGCGAGGTCGTCCTTCAGCAGAAGGCACAGCCCAATTCCGCGCATACCTTCGGGATCCATGCGCGGTCCGTACGCCTCCATGCCGGCCTCGAAGGAACCGAGGCGTTGTGGAGAGACATCGAGGAGGCGCTTTCCGTCGCTTCGTAAAAGTCCAGAAACAGAGGAAAAACCTGGAAGGGGGAACTGAGCATGAAAAGACTGATAACCGCAACGCTGCTGGCCACGATGATGGCGGGTACGGCGATGGCCGACACGACGCTGAAGCTCGTCGAGGTGATCACCAGCCCCGAGCGCACCGAAACCCTGAAATCGCTTGTCGGCAAGTTTGAAGCCGCCAATCCCGGCACCAAGGTCGACATCATCTCGCTGCCCTGGAACGAAGCGTTCCAGAAGTTCGCGACCATGGTATCGGCAGGAGATACGCCTGACGTCATGGAAATGCCGGATACCTGGCTCTCGCTCTACGCCAACAACGGCATGCTCGAAAGCCTCGAGCCCTACCTCGAAAAGTGGGAGTACACCAAGGGGCTGACGCCACGCGCGCTGGAGCTCGGCCGCGACGTCAAGAACACCGCCTACATGCTGCCCTACGGCTTCTATCTGCGCGCGCTGTTCTACAACAAGAACCTCTTCAAGGAAGCCGGCGTTTCCGAGCCGCCGAAGACGATGGACGAATTCGTCGCCGCGTCTGAAAAAGTCTCCAAGCTCCCCGGCAAGTCCGGCTACTGCCTGCGCGGCGGACCGGGCGGCCTGAACGGCTGGGTGATGTTCGGCGCGACGATGGCCGGCTCCAACAAGTTCTTCAACGATGACGGCACCTCGACCATGAACAGCGAAGGCTGGACCAAGGGTCTCGAATGGGTGGTCGATCTCTACAAGAAGGGCCTGGCGCCGAAGGACAGCGTCAACTGGGGCTTCAACGAGACCGTCGCCGGCTTCTATTCCGGCACCTGCGCCATGCTCGACCAGGATCCGGATGCCCTGATCGCGGTGGCCCAGCGCATGAAGCCGGAAGACTTCGGCGTCACCAAGATGCCGGTCGGTCCGAGCGGCAAGGGCTTCACGACTATCGGCTTCGCCGGCTGGTCGATGTTCACCACCAGCCAGAACAAGGATCTGTCCTGGAAGCTGATCGAAACGCTTGAATCGCCCGAAGGCAACATCGAGTGGAACAAGCGCACCGGCGCGCTGCCGGTTCACACCTCGGCCGAGAAGGACCCCTTCTATGCGAGCGAGCAGTTCAAGGGCTGGTTCGATGAGCTGGCCGACAAGAACATCGTTCCGACCGTGATGCCGACCTACCTCGAGGAATTCGCCTTCTTCAAGGATTCGCTCGCCATCAAGACGACGCAGCAGGCGCTTCTCGGCGATATCACGCCGAAGGAACTGGCTGACCAGTGGGCGGACTATCTGACTAAGGCTCAGCAGAAGTACCTCGCGAAGAAGTAAGCGGGTGAAGAGGGGGCTTCGCATGTGTGGCCCCCTCATCCGCCTGCCGGCACCTTCTCCCCGTAGGGGCGAAGGGATGTGCTGCAACCTCTCCGTCTCTTCTCCCCTTAGGGAGAAGGTGGCCTGGGAAGGCTCAGGTGCAACTTGTTGCACCGGGGATAAGGGGGCACGAGTGCTGAAGCCGCAGTGAATCTCAACATGAAAGCCGCCCAAGATGACCATGACTGCCGATACGCTCGACAGTCGCCGTGACCGCAGGTCGTGGCTGAAGCGCGTCGCCGATGCCTCGGAACCCTATCTCTACAGCGCCCCATCGCTCGTCCTCATCATCGCCGTGATGCTGGTGCCGCTGGTGATCGGCGTGTCCTATGCGTTCCGCGATATCCAGCTTCTCAACCCCTTTTCCGGCGGCTTTGTCGGGCTCGAGCATTTTCGCGACCTCTCCAAGGATGCCGCCTTTTATGGCGCGCTGAAGAACACGCTCTGGTGGACCGGTGCCTCGGTCGTGCTGCAGTTCATCTTCGGGCTCATCCTCGCGCTTTTGCTCGACAAGCCGTTCTGGGGCCGGGGCCTCGTTCAGGCCTTGGTGTTCCTGCCCTGGGCCGTCCCGTCGTTTCTCGCCGGCCTCAACTGGGCCTGGCTGTTCAACCCCGTCATCGGGCCAATCCCGCACTGGCTCTACGCGCTCGGCCTGATGAGCGAGCCGCGCAACATCCTGTCCGACCCGCAATATGCCATGTGGGGACCGATCATCGCCAATGTCTGGTGGGGCATCCCCTTCTTCGCCATCACGCTGCTCGCAGCCCTTCAGGCAATCCCGCGTGACCTCTACGAAGCGGCCTCGATCGACGGCGCCACGTGGTTCCAGCGGTTCCGCTCGATCACGCTGCCGTTTCTCGCGCCAACGATCGCGATCACCGTGCTGCTGCGCACCGTATGGGTGTCGAACTTCGCCGATCTCATTGTCGTCATGACCGGCGGCGGCCCGGCCGACAGGACGCAGATCGTTGCCAGCTATATCTTCACCCAGGCGTTCAAGCGGCTCGACTTTGGTTACGCCTCGGCGATCGCGCTTGTGCTGCTGGTGTTGCTGCTCGCCTATTCCATGCTGATCATCCTGCTGCGGCAGACCCTGCTGAACAAGGATTGAGCCATGAGACGATCCATCATCCCCACTATCGCGCACCGTCTGGCGATCCTGTGCTACATCGTTTTCGCGCTGTTTCCGCTGTTCTGGCTGCTCAAGGTGTCCGTAACGCCAAACGACCTTCTCTATTCAGAGGGTGTCCGGATGTGGCCGTCGCGCACGACCTGGGAGCATTACAGCTTCGTCCTCCAGCACAGCGCCTTTCCGACATTCTTCAAGAACAGCCTGATCGTTTCGGCCTCGACCGCCGTCGTCGTCACGATCTGTGCCTCGCTCTCGGGCTACGCGCTCTCGCGCTTCAATTTCCGGGCGAAATACTGGATCGTGGCGCTAATGCTGCTCACGCAGATGTTCCCGCTGGTCATGCTGGTCGCGCCGATCTTCAAGATCCTGACGCCGCTGCATCTCACGAACAGCCTGACCGGCCTCGTCGTCGTCTACACCGCCTTCAACGTTCCCTTCGCGACCTTCCTGATGCAGTCCTTCTTCGACGGCATTCCTAAGGATCTCGAGGAAGCGGCAATGATCGACGGCGCGACGCAATTCACCGCGTTTCGCCAGATCATCCTGCCGCTGACATTGCCGGGGATCGCAGCCACGCTCGGCTTTGTCTTCACCGCGGCGTGGAGCGAGTTGCTCTTCGCGCTGATGCTGATCAACGGCAACGACGCCGCGACCTTCCCGGTCGGGCTACTGACCTTCGTGGGCAAATTCTCGGTGGACTTCGGACAAATGATGGCGGCGGGTGTTCTCGCGCTCATCCCGGCCGGTCTCTTCTTCCTTCTCATTCAGCGCTACCTCGTCCAGGGTCTCACAGCCGGCGCGGTCAAGGGTTAATCACATGGCATCGATCGATATCCAAAACGTCAAGAAATCCTTTGGTCATGTTCACGTCCTGCAGGACGTCGAGCTGAAGATCGAGGATGGCGAGTTCGTCGTGCTCGTCGGTCCGTCCGGCTGCGGCAAATCCACGCTGCTTAGGATGATCGCCGGCCTCGAGGACGTGACCTCGGGCGAGATCCGCATCGCCGGAAACCGGGTCAACGAGCTGCATCCGAAGGACCGTGACATCGCCATGGTGTTCCAGTCCTATGCGCTCTATCCGCACATGAACGTCGCCGGAAACATGAGCTACAGCCTGAAGCTCCGCAAGACGGCCAAGGACAAGATCGCCAGCGTCGTCGGCGCGGCTGCCTCCAAGCTCGGCCTCGACCCGCTGCTCGAACGTCGCCCCAAGGCGCTATCCGGTGGCCAGCGCCAGCGCGTCGCGATGGGGCGTGCGATCGTGCGTCAGCCCAAGGCGTTCCTGTTCGACGAGCCGCTGTCGAACCTCGATGCCCGCCTGCGCGAGCAGATGCGCGCCGAAATCAAGAAACTGCATGGCGACCTGAAGGCGACCTCGATCTACGTGACCCACGACCAGATCGAGGCAATGACGCTGGCGGACCGGATTGTTGCCATGTATGGCGGGGTGGTGCAGCAGGTGGGCAGCCCGCTCGAGCTCTATGATCGCCCCGCCAATCTCTTCGTCGCCGGTTTCATCGGTTCGCCGGGCATGAATTTCCTCGACGCGACCTACAAAAACGGCGGCGCGCAGCTGAAGGACGGCACGGTTATCGCGCTGTCCAATCCGCTCAAGCTTGCCGACGGCGACAAGGTGACGCTAGGCATTCGTCCAGAACATGTCGTCATGACGTCGGAAGAGACCGGAATGAAGGCAGGCGTCGAGCTGATCGAGCCGACGGGCTTCGGCATTATCCTGCACCTCTCGCTGCATGGGTTGCCGTTCAAGATCTTCACGCTCGATCGGGCGGCGCTGGCGGCGGGACCGGATGTCAATGTCAGCTTCCCCGCACAGCATGTTCATGTGTTCGACGCGAAAGGCGACAGGGCCAGCTGATCGCCTCTAAGTCTCGAAGATCAAGAGGACATAGGCGACGAAAAGAACGAGGTGCACCGCTCCCTGCATCAGATGCGTGCGGCCGCTGGAAAAGGTGATGATGCTCAAGGCGAGCGTCAGCACCAGCATGATCGGGCTGCTGTGATCCAGGCCAAGAATGACGGGATTTCCCGTGAGATGGCTGATGACAAGCATGGCGGGGACGGTGAGGCCGATGGTCGAAAGCACCGAGCCGAGGAAGATGTTGACCGATCGCTGCAGGTGATTGGCGACCGATGCGCGCACCGCGCTGATCGCCTCGGGCGTCGCGACCAGAACGGCCATGATCACGCCGCCAAGGGCCGCCGGCGCGCGCAGCGTCTCGATGAAATAGTCGATCGGCGGCGCCAGTTGCTCCACCAGGAATACGACCAGCGACATATAGAGAGCGAGCATCACGATCGGCCACCAGAGTGGCCCCTGGTGATCGTGGTGCCGACTTTGAGGTAGCGCTTCTTCCGTATCGTCTATGAAAAAGCCCCGGTGGCGTCCTGTCTGCAGCATCAGGAACACGCCGTACAGCCCGACCGAGATGAACGCCAGCACCGTCTGCTGGACGGTCGAATAGCCCGGTCCGCCGTTCGGGTGGGTAAAATTCGGCATGATCATGCTTAGCGTCGCCAAGGGCACAATTACGCCGAGATAGGCGTTCGCGCCTTGCAAGTTATGCCTCTGCTCATGCCGCCGCCAGGCACCAAGCAACAACGATAGCCCCACCATCCCGTTCAGGATGATCATGACGACGGCAAACAGGGTATCGCGGACCAGCGTCGGGTTGTTCTCGCCGTGTTGCATCACGGCGGTGATCGCCACGACCTCGATGGTGGTGATGGCGAGCGTCAGTATCAGCGTCCCGTAGGGCTCGCCCAGGCGCTCGGCAAGGTGATCGGCATGACGCACGACTGCTAGTGCCGAGCCGAGCACGACGGAGAAGAGCCAGATGAAGATCAGCGTCAGCCAGAGGGGATTGGCGAGCAGCGCGAACAGCGCCTGGCCGCGAAACAGGAAGGCGAGGCTTGTCAGCGCGCTGATCGCAAGGAACCACTCCCGCCGCAGCAAACTGCCGGTCGGAGGGCGGTGCAGCGTTCCCGCATCTGCTGTCACGTCGCAATCTCCCGCAGGTTTCCGCCCCAGATGATGAAAGCACGGGCCTTGATCGGCCTCAAGCTCAAATCAACCGAGCGTTTCGCGCGAGGTTGCTATCTTTGGGGTCAGAGGTTGCGTTTGCTGTGGGCGATGAACGCCCGAACAGTTGGAGACGCCTCGGTCTTTCTGTAGGCGACGACGAGATCGGACGTTACGTTGGCATGCGGCAGCGGCACGTATCGGATACCCGGCAGCCTGACGCATTCGAGCGATTTCGGCACGATCGCCACGCCTGCCCCGATCGCAACCATGCTGCCGATACCCGTAAAGTCCCAGGAAGTGGAGTTGATGTTCGGCTCGAAGCCCGCTTCCTTACAGGCGGCATGGGTCGTGCCGTGGAAGCCGACGTCGCGCGGTTGCTGCGGCGTCAGGAATGTCTCGCTAGAGAGAGCGGCAAGATTGGCGCCGCCTCGCTCCAGCGTCAGCGCATGCCCATCCGGCACCATCAGGACTAAGGGCTCGCGGCGGATGATATGGGTGGCAAGGCCATCCGGGATGGGCGCAGGGCCGCGGATGAAGGCGAAGTCGAGCAGTCCCTCGACGATGCGGGCGAGTTGCTTGCGCAGTTCCATCTCCGTCAGTTCGATCTCGACGCCGGGATGATCGCGCTTGTACGCCTTGATCGACTGCACGACGGCGCCGGAATAGGCGGCCGAGGCCACATATCCGATCGAGACCCGCCCGGTCTCCCCGCGACTGACCCTGTTGACCGCCACCATCGCGACATCCGCCTGCGCGAGGATCTTGGTCGCCTCGTCGTAGAGCACCTGGCCGGACTGCGTGAGATGGACGGACCGTCTCGTGCGATCGAGAAGCGACGTTCCGAGAATCTCCTCGAGGCTCATGATCTGCTGGCTCAGACCCGGCTGCGCGATGCCGAGCCTTGCGGCCGCGCGCTCGAAATTGCGCTCCTCGACAAGCGCCACGAAATATTTGAGGTGGCGCAGTTCAAAGGAAGGATTGCGGGCAGGCCTTCGTGAGTCCGGGTTCTTCATGTGAGGTGTGCTTCAGAATAATCATAAACTATGAGGGTCTGAAAATATCATAAGCAAGAATGATGAAAATACCCCCTGTTATTTATTGGATGAAATAGGATAAGGTGACTAAACAAGTCCAGTTTTCGGATCGTGACTGGATTGGGCGGCAGAGTGGCAAGACACCTTAGTTTCATGGAAGCGCTGGCAGCAACGGCAGTGGTAGGCGTATCGGTAGCGGCTCCGGGCCAGTTGCGCGCCGAGGATGGCGACAGCGCAACAGCGCTTGCACCGATCACCGTGCAGGCGAAGGGTACGGAAGATCCGAAGGCCCCCGTAAAGGGCTTCGTCGCGAAGACCAGTTCGACCGCGACCAAGACGGGGACGTCCTTGCTTGAGACGCAGCAATCCATCTCTGTCGTCACTACCGATCAGATTCGCGCCCAAGGCGCCGAAACGGTCGGGCAGGCGGTCGAATACACGCCCGGTGTTTCCGGCACGCCCTACGGCTCCGATCCGCGTTTCGATTCGCCGAGAATCCGAGGCTTTGATGGCCGCCAGTCGCAATATCTGAATAGCCTGAAGATGATGCGCACCGCCGGCGCGCCGGCGGTCGATCCCTATCAGCTGGAGCGCATCGAGGTCCTCAGGGGCCCGGCGTCGGTCATGTACGGCCAGGGTAATCCCGGCGGCATGATCAATCTGATCAGCAAGCGGCCGGTGTTCGAGCGTTTCGGCGAAGTCGGCCTGCAGGCCGGAAGCTATGACACCTATGGCTCGTTCTTCGATGTCGGCGGTCCGCTCAGCGACGGCTCGGACTTCGCCTACCGCGTCACGGGCCTCGTGCGCGCCGCCGGTGCCCAGACCGACAATCTCGATAACGATCGCTACTTCATCGCCCCGTCGCTGACATGGCAGCCCGGTGACGACACCAAGCTGACGATCCTGACCAGCGTCCAGCACGACAATCCGAGCACCCCGTCCAGCCTGCCGGCCCAGCTGACGCTCAACGCAACGAACAATCGGCTCTCTCGCGGCTTCTTCGTCGGCGATGAGAGCTTCGACCGTTCCTCGCGGACGCTGACAAACCTCGGTTACGAGTTCGAACATCGGCTGAACGACGTCTGGACCTTCCGCCAGAATGTTCGCTATTCCAATTTCGACTGGAGTTACCAAGCGCTCGGCATGGCCACCTCAGGTCTCGCCGCCGATGGCCGGACCATCAATCGCAACGCGACCTTCCAGGACGAAAACCTCAATACCTTCAACATCGACAACAACTTCCTGGCCGAATTCGATACCGGCGATGTCGAACACAAACTGCTTGTTGGCCTCGACTACCGTTACTTCTCCAACGATGCCAGCACGCAATTCTGGAGCGCGACGCCTCTCGATGCGTTCAATCCCGTCTATGGTGGTCCGATCAGGCTGACGTCCAAGACGACGGATGCGCACGTCGTCTCCGACCTGCAGCAGCTTGGCATCTATATCCAGGACGAGATGGCCTACAACAACTGGCGCGCGACGCTTGGCCTCCGGCAGGATTGGGCGAGCACGAGCGGCACCTCCTTGAATGGCAGAACCAACGTCGAGCGGCCGCTCGACAAGGATGACCAAAAGCTGACCGGCCGGGCCGGGCTGGGCTATGTCTTCGATAACGGCATTGCCCCCTATATCAGCTACGCCACCTCCTTCGAGCCGGTTCCGGTGCCGACAACAGGCCAGTTGCTCGACCCGACGACAGGTAAGCAGGTGGAAATCGGCGTCAAGTATCAGCCCGAGGGCTGGAATGGCTTCTTCTCCGCCGCCATCTTCGATCTCCGCCAGAACAACGTCTCCAACACCGTTGCTCTTCCAGGCGGCGGAACGACGATTGCTCAGATCGGCGAGGTGCATGCGCGGGGCCTCGAACTCGAAGGTGTGGCAAGTCTCACCGACGGGCTGGACCTGCACGCCGCCTACACGTACATGGACACGGAAATTCTGGGGCGAACGGACAATGGCAATCGGCTGGACAACGTTCCGGCGAATGCCGCAAGCCTTTGGCTCGATTACACCTTCCAGGAAGGAAGCGATCTCGATGGTTTCGGCATTGGCGGTGGCGTCAGATATGTGGGACAGCGCTATGGCGATACCGCCAATACATTCGATCTCGGTGGTGTCGCGCTTCTCGACGCTGCGATCCGTTACAAGAAGGATGGCGTTACCGCGTCGCTCAACCTCAAGAACATCGCGGACAAGAATTATGTCTCAAGCTGCTCCTCGTTCGGCTGCACCTATGGTGATGGCCGCACGGTCATGGCCAGGTTGAGTTTTGCCTGGTAGGCGGCAGATAAAGTGGGCGTATGGTTTCAGACAATTCCAACAAATCAGCTCTGATCGGGCGGCGGCAGGCTCTTGGCCTGCTCGCTGCCCTTGCCGTTGCATGGGATGCTAAGGCGGCTGTAACGCCAAGCCGCATCGCGGCGATCGACTGGGCGATGCTCGAAACGCTGATGGCGCTCGGCGTGACCCCGATCGCCGCGACGGAACTCCTTCAATTTCGCAGCGACGCCGTCGAGCCGGAGATCCCGTCTTCCGTCGTCGATCTCGGCCTGCGCGGGTCACCCAACTTCGAGCTGCTGCATCTGCTGAGGCCCGAACTCATCCTGATCTCGCCATTTTATGTCAGGCATCAGCCGGCGCTGGAGGCGATAGCCCCCATCTACTCGCTACCTTTCTACGTCCAGGGCGAACCGCCCTATGCCAAGGCGCTGAACGCGGTCTCGCAATTGGGCGGTGTGCTCGGTCGCGCCGATGCCGCGGCCAAGGTGCTGGCGGAGCAAGAGGCATTTCTGGCGGGCCTTCGCCAGCAGCTCGCTCCCTTCGCGGCGCGGCCGACCTACATCATCAATATCGGCGATTCCCGTCACTTCCGCGCCTTCGGCGCCGACAGCATGTTCGGAGACATCCTGCAGCGGCTCGGCCTGCCGAATGCCTGGACGGACCGATCGCGCTTCACCTTCGCAGCGCCGGTACCCATGGAAAACCTTGCCGCCAATCCAGAGGCGCGTATCGTCATCGTCTCCGATATCCCCGTCGAGGCGCGCAGCAGCCTTCGCAACAGCATGATCTGGAAGTCGCTCAAGCCGGTGAAGGAGGGACGCGTCGTCAACATCGGCAACGTCAACCCCTATGGCGGCATCACCGCCGGCCTTCGCTTCGCGCGGCTCTTGAGTGAAGCGCTCGGCAAAGGCGGAGAGACGCTTTGACATCTCGCACAGCCTGGATCTTCTTCGCCGCCGCGACAGCACTTGCGGTCCTGCTCTTCCTGCAGCAGGCACTCGCCTTCCTGCCGCTTTCCGCCTGGCCATCGCTGCCGCTCGTACCTGACGGCATGACCACCGAGCAGATCATCCTGGCCTACGGCGTATTCCCAAGAGCCGCCGTCGCCATATTGGCCGGCGCCGCACTTGGTCTTGCCGGCGCCTTGCTGCAGCGGCTGCTAAGAAACCCGATCGCCGATCCCTCGACATTGGGCGTCTCGGCTGGCGCCCAGCTTGCCATCGTCGCGACGACGCTGTTTTTCCCCGCGATCCTCGATGGCTACCGCGCGCTTGTGGCGCTTGCAGGTGCCGCCGGCGCAACGGCGCTGGTTTTCCTGCTCGGCTGGCGCCGCAGTTTCGATCCGGTCACCATGGTCGTGTCCGGACTGCTCGTCGGCATTACCTGCGGCGCATTGTCGGCCGCGATGACGCTTTCGCAGGGCGAATACCTCATGTCGCTGGTGACATGGAACGGCGGCGCGCTCGGCCAGCAGGATTGGTCGGTCGCCTCGACGCTGGCGCTGGAATTATTCGCGGGCCTTGCCGCCAGCATCCTGCTGCTGCGGCCATTGGCACTGTTCGGCCTCGGCGATAGCGGCGCGAAATCGCTCGGCGTCGGGCTCGTTGGCATACGGGTGGCGGTCGCGGTCATCGCGGTGGGCCTGGCGGCGGGTGTCGCAGCGAGCGTCGGTCTGGTCAGCTTCGTCGGCCTTGCTGGCCCCGCCCTGGTACGCGGCCTTGGCGTCAGGAAGCCGCATGCCATCATCCTCGCGTCGCCCATCGCGGGTGGCTTGTTGCTCTGGCTGTGCGATGGACTGGTGCAATTCCTCGGCTCCACCACCAGCGAGACCTTCCCGACCGGCGCGATGACCGCCCTGATCGGCGGCCCGCTGCTGCTCTGGCTGCTGCCGAGGGTGAAGCCGGTCGAGCTGCATGAGGAGCGTGCACATGTGACCGCGGCGAGGGCGCCGCGCACATGGCTGATCCTGCTTCTCGCTCTCTTGCCGGCGGTTGCTCTGCTGGTGCTTTTCCTGGCGCGGACTCCCGCCGGCTTCACACTGCTCTCGGCGCAGGACTTCACCGGTCTTCTTCCCATGCGCTGGCCACGACTGCTGGCCTCGGCCGCTGCGGGCAGCCTGCTCGCGATGGCGGGCACCATTCTGCAGCGGCTGACTGGCAATCCGATGGCAAGCCCGGAGGTCCTGGGCGTCAGCGGCGGCGCCGGTATCGGCTTCGCGGCGGCGATCACCATCGTGCCGGCCGCAGGCGTCGCCGAGCTTTTCGCCGGCGCAGGCATAGGCTCCATGATCGTGATGATCATCGTCGTCGCCTTTGCCAGCCGGCGCCAGCTGTCGCCCGAACGGCTGCTGCTCGCAGGCATCGCCATCAGTTCGCTGACGTCGGCTATTCTGTCGGCGCTGCTAGCGATCGGCGATCAGCGCTCATGGCAGATCCTGTCCTGGCTCGGCGGCTCGTCCAACACGGCAACGCCGGCGTCGTCGATCGTACTCGCGGTTCTGGCGATCGCCTGCACCGGCATCGTGCTCTTCTTCACGCGCTGGCTGACGATCCTGCCGCTTGGCAACGCGGTGCCAGTTGCGCTCGGCGTGCCGGTGCGCTCGGCGCGCACCGCGATGATCTTCGTTGCCGGGCTTGCGACCGGCGCGGCGTCGCTGCTGGTCGGGCCTTTAAGTTTCGTGGGGCTGATGGGACCGCATATCGCGCACCGCGCGGGCTTCATGAAGCCGGCGCATCAGCTTCTGGCGTCGTCGGCGATTGGCGCACTGCTGATGATCATCGCCGATCTCGGCGCTCGCACGGCGACTTTCCCTTACGAGTTGCCGCTGGGTCTGTTCGCGGCGCTCGCCGGCGCGCCCTATCTCGTCTGGCTCATCGCCCGCAGGCGGTGAGCGTCAAGACGATACTGGCGGCATTGCGACGCCGAGCCGCTCGGCATGCCCGCGTAGCCCATCGATAATCCCCGGAAACAGGCGCACGCCGTCGGCAAGCGCGCCGCGCTTGCGCGCTAGCCCGTTTTCGCCGGGCAGGCGGACGCGCTCGACGCCGGGGCGCGGCGGATTGTCGTGGCAGGCCTCGACGAGCCATCCAGTCTGGCGCAGGAAAGCATCACGACCGCCGAAGGCGGACGGATCGAACACCTGCACCGTGACGGCGGCATTTGTCCCCTTCGGCGCGTCGGCGCGGCCATAGCCTGATAGCGCCTGCGTGAAGGCTTCGACGTGCAGCGCCATGCCGTATCCCTTCTGACCGTGGTCCAGCCCACCGGTCGGGAGCAGCGTGCCGCCGCTTTCGATGACCTTAGGGTCGCGGCTGGGGTTGCCGTCTGCGTCCATCAGCCACTCATGCTCGTATTGACGGCCTTCGCGGATCAGGCGTTGCGCCATGTTGGCCGTGGTGATCGAGGCGCTGATATCGATCAGGATCGGATCGCCCGACGTCGGAATGCCGTGCGCCACGGGGTTTGGCGTATAGACGCCCCTGCGGCCGCCGAATGGCGCGACCTGTGCGCCGGAAGGGCTTGAGCTTGCGATACTCACCATGTAGCCCCTTTCCGTCGCGATCGACAGATAGGCGGCAAGGCAGCCGATATGGTGGCTGTTTGCGATGGTGATCGTCGCCGTGCCATATGTCTCGGCTCTGTCGCAGGCGAGCTTTACCGCCTGTGACGTCAGCCATGCGCCGGGCAGGCGTTTCCCGGCCCAGGCGACCGCGGGTCCACGATCCGATATAACCTCGGGGCTGCCCTCGCGCGTCATCACGCCGTCGGCGATGCTCTGCAGATACCAGCCGGCGAGCGCCAGGCCATGGGTCGTGTGCCCCATCAAATCTGCTTCTACAAGATAGCGGGCCACGGCCTCGGCTTTGTCGTCCTCAAGGCCAGCGGCCGCGTACAGGTCCTTGGCAAAGCTGCGCAGCGTGTCCGGCGCGTAGCGGATATCGTTGGTGTCGCTCACCAGTCTCTCCGTCGGTTGTTGAAGCTGCGATGTGCTCAGCGCGCGAGAAAGCGCGGCTCGAGCGCCTTTCCATCCAGCGCATCCAGAACATTCCTTGCCGCCATCACCGAAACCGCGCGCTTGGCATCAACAGTCACGCCCGCCACATGCGGCGAAACTAGCGTGTTGGGCAGCTGGAACAGCGGATTGTCGGCGCCAGGCGGCTCGCGCTCGAAGCTGTCGAGGCCAGCGCCGGCGAGATGGCCATCCTGCAGCGCGCGGACAAGGGCTGATTCATCAACGACTTCGCCACGTGCGGTATTGATCAGCAGCGAACCGCGTTTCATCAGCCCGATGCGGCGGGCATCGATCAGCTTGTTCGTCTCCGGCGTCAGCGGACAGTGCAGGCTGACGATATCCGACGACGCAAGCAGCGTATCCAGATCGGTCTCGCGGCGAACGCCTGAGACAAAGGCGCTCTGGGGCGTATGTGGATCGAAGGCGATAATCTCCATGCCGATGGCGCCGGCCATTTTTGCAAGCGTCTGGCCGATGAAGCCGAAGCCGACGATGCCGAGCGTCTGGCCGCGCAGCTCGCGGCCCTGATACTGGTTCTTGTCCCAGATGCCGTCACGGATCAACGCGTCCTGGCGCGGCAGATCCTTGGCGAGCGCCATGATCATGGCGAGCGCGTGTTCGGCGACCGAATGGCCGTTGCTGCCTGTTGTCATCGATACCGGAATGCCGAGCGCGGTGGCGGCCGCGACGTCGATGTCGTTGGTCCCGACCCCATGCTTGGCGATATGCTTGAGCCCTCCGCCGGCCTTCATCTCCTCAGGCCCGAGCTTATCGGCCAGCAGGCGGATGATGACCGCATCCGGCTTGTGGGCCTTCATGATGTCGATCACGGCCTGGCGGTCGATATATGGCTCCGTCGTCACGACCGTGGCACCGGCTTCAACCAGCAACGAGAACCCTTCCGGCGCCAGCTGGCCGCCGAGCACGATAACCGTCTTGTCCATTGCGCATCTCCTCCCGAGAGAATGGCAGGCCGCGGCGCGCGATGGCGCCAGGGCGTTCCAGATCTCCGTTAGGATTAGGCTGCCTGACGACGCGGCGAGCGGGCCATCAGTCGGGCATAGGCGATCGCAGATAGCATGTTGACGTGATTGGCCTTGCCGGTGCCGGCGATGTCGAAGGCAGTGCCGTGATCCACCGAGACGCGGTCGATCGGCAGGCCGAGCGAGACGTTGACGGCCGTCTCGAACGCCACGAGCTTGATCGGGATATGTCCCTGGTCGTGATATTGCGCGATCACCAGATCGAAGGCGCCGTTATAGGCACGGGCGAAGACGGTATCAGCCGAGATCGGCCCGACGACGTCGATGCCCTTGGCCTGCGCCAGTTCGACGGCGGGCGCCAGGAATTCGGTGTCCTCGGTGCCGAACAGGCCGTTTTCGCCGCAATGCGGGTTGAGACCGGCAACGGCGATACGCGCCTTCTTGCCGAGCCGCAGGAAATGCTTGTGCCCGGCTTCGATGGTCGCCAGCACGCGCTCCGTGCGCGCCCGCTCGATCGCGCCCTTCAGCGAGATATGCGTGGAGACGTGAATGGTGTTGAGGCGCTCGGAGGCGAGCAGCATGAAGGAGCTCTTCGAGCCGGTCAGGTGCGCCAGAAGCCCCGTATGGCCATCGAAGTGATGGCCGGCGAGGTTCATCGCCTCCTTGTTGATCGGCGCGGTCACGATGACATCGGCCTCGCCGGACATCGCAAGCTCCACGGCACGCGTGATATAACGAACCGAAGCGTCGCCCGCGACCGGGCTGACCTTGCCGATTTCGGGGAGGGCAGCACCCAGGTCCACCTCGTCGACAGCGATCAGGCCCTCGCCAGCGGAACCGGCAGGCACGAAGCGCAGGCCGGTCTCGGCCGAACAATTGGCGCGTTCAAGCGCTTCGGTGTTGCCGACGATGACGAAATCGCGGCGCTCGATCTCAGGTAACGTCGCCAGCGCCTTGACGATCACCTCGGGGCCGACACCGGCGGGATCACCCAGCGTCACCGCGACCTTTGCATTTCTGTCCATCAGTCACATTCCTTATTGGATCAAACGCACCTAGTAGGCGGCTTCGTATATCGAACGTATGTCGGCGCGCGCGAGATCGCGCGGGTTATTGTCGAGAAGGCGGCGAATGGCGAAGGCATCGTCCGCCATGGCGTCGAGATCGCTATCCGGTACGCCAAGCGCCGAGAGCTTCATTTCGATGCCGAGATCGGCGCAGAAGCTATAGGCGGCATCGAAGACCGACTGTACGTCGTCCGATGTCTTGCGGCCAAGCGCGTCCATCACCGCCCGCGTCTTCTCGGGGGCCGATGGCGTGTTGAAGGCCAGCACATGCGGGAAGATCAGCGCGTTCGCGGCCCCGTGGGCGATATGCCAGCGCGTGCCGAGGGGATAGGCCAGCGCATGGCCGCCAGCCGTGTTGACCGGGCCGAGACAGAAGCCGCCGTAAAGCGAGGCGAGCGCCAGCCCGGCGCGGGCTTCCGCGTCGGCGCCATCTTTCACGGCGCGGGCGAGATATTTACCGACCAGCCGCGTTCCCTCGATCGCGTAGAGGTCGATCATCGGGTGTGCCTTGCGATTGGTGAAGGCCTCGACGCAATGCGCCATGGCGTCGACACCGGTGGCCGCGGTCGTGCGGGCCGGAACCGTGAAGGTCAGCGCCGGATCGATGACGGCGATATCGGCCAGCATGTGAATGCTCTCGACGGCAAGCTTGGCCATCGTTTCGGGATCTGTGACCAGCGCGCGAATGCCCGCCTCGCTCCCCGTTCCAGCCGTGGTCGGCACTTGCGCCAGCGCGACGCGGCGGGGTCCGTTAACCTTGTTCGGACCGACGACGTCGCGCAGCGTCTGCGACGAGCCGGCAAGAACAGCCGCCAACTTCGCAAGATCCATCGCACTGCCGCCGCCGAAACCGACGACCAGCTGCGCATCCGCCGCGTTGGCGGCCGCAAGCACCTTGTCGAGATTGGCCGTGTCGGGCTCAGGCGTGACATCGGCGAAGACCGTGATTTCACCCTTGAGACCGAGCGTGTCGACACGCGTGGCATTGAATGCGTCGGAAATGACCAGGATGCGGGCATAGCCCTTGTCGCTCGCCCATTTCCCCAGGCGCTCCGCCGTCCCGACGCCGAACTCGATGATTTCGGGCCTGATGATTGTGATAGGCGAATCCAAGCTGACCACCGGATTACTCCTCCCCCTGCGGTATCGCGGCATCTTTCGGCGCCGCCAAGATGTAAATTTGTTATACCAGCTGTGTCGCCTTGGCAAGCTTGGACATCAAATTTGGCTGGAAAAATGCGATGTGGTGGGATAACCGGCCATTGCACTAGTTCCTATGGAGATTTATCTAATTGAAATCGCGCACTTAATTGATGAAAGGAGAAGCTTGTCGCCCGCAGCCGCGCTTCAAGCGACGCGCCCAAGCATGAGCAATAAATTTGTAAAGTCAAAGCAACAAACTACCAGATCGGCGTGCCAAACAGGTCTGCTGGCACGCCGAGTTTACAAGCGACGCACAATTCCGGCGTCAGCCGACGGCATCCGGAGACAGCCGCACATATTTGATTGCGCGCCGGTAGTAGGTGTAGGCGATATGCACCGTGCCGTCGGCCCCTTGGGTGATCGACGGATAGGAAAACTCGCGGTTGACGGCGTCCTTCGAGTTGTTGCTCAGGCAGTAGCCATCGCCGGTATCGAGGTCGATCCGGCGCGGAAAGCTGCGGCCGCCATCCGTCGAAAAGGCAAGGCTGAGCGGCGCGCGCGGCACGCCCCATATCGCCTTGCGCCTCTGGCTGGGCTCACTGGCGACGGGTGCGGCCGCCTCATCCCCTTCGATTTCGTCATAGAGCGACAGGCGCCGCGCATCGGACATCGAGGCGTTGCAGTGGTTGTAAACCATTGCGATCGAACCGTTTTCCAGCTTCACCGCCTGAATGGACGAGTTGTTGTTCGGTAGGTCGGTCGGCTCCGGCGCGCTCCAGCTCTCGCCGTCGCGCGAGCGGCTGGACAGTACGGATTCGGCGAAACGGTTGCGATAGAAGGCGACGAATTCGCCATCTGGCAGGGGCACGATGTTCATGTGCACCGCGCCGATGCTGTCGGGCACCTCGGTCATCGCCCAGCTTTTGCCGGCGTCGCGCGAGATCAGCACGCCCGCGGTATCGGCGTCACCCGTCCAGCGTTCGCCGGGCAGTCCGATACAGCGAAAAACCGGCAACAGCCAGGTGCCGGCGCCATTTACGACGATCGGTTGGCGCACGAATGTGCCGGGAATATCGCACAGCACGCGGACCTCGCCAAAGGTGCGGCCGCCATCCGTGGAGATCCGACATTTGACAACCGAGCCATCCTGGTTGCCGGATGTCTGCGACGTGTAAAGCAGCCAGACATCTTCGCCAGGCGCGTTGAAAATCAACGGATTCTGCTCGGATTTTGCCGGATCGTCCGACATCTTTTCCGGCTGCGACCATTGCGTTGAACCAGGCGTCAGGCGCGACATGTAAATCGAGATGTCGCCCATGCCCTCCATCGTGCCGCCGAACCAGACGCAGGTCAGCGTCCCATCCGGCAGGAAGGCCAGGTTGGCGGCGTGGTTCTGGATGCAGGGGGAGGGGAGATAGGCGTCGAAACGCCCGCTCTCGCTGGGATTGGCGATGATTTCGCCGGTCATAAGAGCCGGAACGGCGTCCGGTTGCAAACCCGTGAAGGCCATGGTCGTCCTCCTTTAAGGCAGTGTCTTGTAGGCTTCGGCAAGCGATGCGTAGTCGGCGTCGCTGATCGGCATCAGCGGCGCGCGCGTGCGCTTCCAGGCCGGGTTGCCGGTCTTCAGGCCGACCATCGCCTTGATCGTCGGGATCTGCACATAGGAGTTGGACAAAGTACGGTAGGCGTTGATGCGCGCCTGCGCTGTCTCGACGGCAGCGGCACCGCTTTCGTCATGGACCTTGTCATAGACGGTGCGCAGCGAATCCGCGACGAGGTTGGAGGTTGCGGTGATGCAACCGGCGCCGCCGGCCTTCAGCAACGGCAGCAGCAGCGGATCGGCGCCTGCGAGAACAGAGAAGCCGGGATAGGCGGCGATGATTGCCTGCATGTTGTTGAAATCGCCCGCCGATTCCTTGATGCCGACAACCGTGTCCGGGAAGGCTTCGATCAGTCGGCCAATCAGCGGAACCGACAGTGGAACGCCAGAAACCTGCGGAATATGATAGAGGATGACCTGCAGCTTGCTGTCGGCGATCTTCTCCAGGATCTGCGAATAGGCGGTAAACAGGCCGTCGTCGGAAACGCCCTTGTAATAGAAGGGCGGCAGCATCACGACCTTGGTGACGCCGAGCGACAGGGCATGCTTGGTGAGATCGACCGTCTCCTGGATGGCGACGACGCCGGTGCCGGGCAGCAGCTTGTCGGCGGGAATGCCGGCCTTTAGTGCCGCCTCGAGGATCGCCTTGCGTTCGCTCGACGAAAACGAGTTTGCCTCGCCCGTGGTGCCGAGCAGCGCCACGCCGTGGCATCCCTCGGACAGCAGTCGCTGGCAGTGTTCGGTGAAGAGGCCGAGATCCGGACTTCCATCGGCATTGAGTGGGGTTGCGGCGGCGCTATAGACACCGGTGATCTTGTGCTTGTTCATGTCGTCCTCCTCGGATGAACGCCGCATATGGCGGCAAAAGGCGGGAAACCCGGCCTGCAAGATACGGTTTTCTTCATCCTCGTCCGGCATGTTGTCAATATGACAATAAGCATTCCAATCGATCGTATTTTTCAAGTCATTGAAAATATGTGATAAAATTTTTGTCGATTTTGTCAAAGTGTGGATGAATTAATTTTTGTTGACATATTTACATTATCGAGCGAGTGTCTGCGCCATGTCATGACGCACTTTCGGGATGGAGCGAAAGAGCCAGGCGTCATCGGTTTTGTCATGGGAGGATGGAATGACTGATCGGACGAATGAAAATAACGGCCAGAATAGCGGAATGTCGCGTCGCGAGGCGCTGAAGCTCGGCCTCGCCGCGGGCGTTGGCCTGACGGTTTTTGGCCTGAATGCACGCATCGTGCTCGCCGATGACGGCCAGGTGCTGAAGGTCGCCAACCCGGCGTTCAACCAGGATTGGTCGCCGCTGCGCGGCGGCGGCGTTCCGTTCCGCTGGAACTCGATCTGGTGGGCCTCGCCGATGTATTTCGACAGCGAAGGCAAGATCAAGCCTTACGTCTTCACCAGCTGGGAATCGCCTGACAACAAGGTCTGGACCTTCAAGATCGACCCGAAGGCGACCTTCTCCGATGGCAGCAAGATCACCTCGGCCGACGTCAAGGGTTCCTGGGAAGTCGCTTCCATGCCCAACACCAAGAGCCAGCGCGCCGACCAGGTGCTGAGCAAGGTTCAGGGCTACAAGGAAATCGGCGCCGGTTCCGGCAATGAACTGACGGGCGTCGCAACACCTGACGAAGGCACCGTCGTGGTCACGCTGACGGAAGCCGATCCGATCTTCTTCATGCGTCTGGCCAACCACATCGCGCCGATCACCAAGGCCGCGCAGTCCCGCGGCAGCGACGGCGAGGAAGTGGCCGACTGGTACAAGCCCGACAGCAGCGCCGTCTATTCCGGCCCGTTCAAGCTCACCAGCATCGATATCGACGCCGGCAAGCTGGTGTTTGAGCCGAACGAGAACTTCTTCGGCCCGAAGCCGAAGCTGGCACGCATCGAAATCACCTCGATCGAAGACAACGTCACCGCGACGTCGCTCATCAAGTCGGGCGAGTTCAACGCCCATACCGAGCTCGTCACGTCGACGATCATCCAGGACCTCGGCCCCGAATTCTCCGCCGGCCCGCTGATCCCGACGAGCCAGCACTTCTGGTTCAATGTCACCCGCGCACCGATGGACGATCCGAAGGTCCGCCAGGCGCTGATCATGGCGATCGATCGCGACGGCCTCTTCAAGGCGTCCTATCCCGATGGTCCGCACAAGAAGGCCGACCAGATCCTGAACTCGGTCCCCGGCGCCGACAATTCCGGCTTCGAGCCCTTCCCCTATGATCCGGCAGCCGCCAAGAAGCTGCTGGCCGAATCCAGCTACGGCGGCCCTGAGCGCCTGCCGAAGATCCTCTTCGTCGGCATCTCCGCCCCGGCCATCCAGGCAGCGGCGCAGTACATTGCCGAACAGTGGCGCCAGAACCTCGGCATCACCGCCGTCGACATGAAGCCGCAGCAGGACTCTTATGCCGGTCCGGACCAGAACGCGGTGCAGATCTTCCGCGATGACGTCGGCACCCGTGTTCCTGACGCCGTCTCCTATCTCGCCGGCTGCATCGCCTCGACCTCGTCCAATGCCCAGAACAAGCTTGGCGGATACAAGAACGACAAGGTCGATGCCGCACTCGCGGAAGCCGCGACCAAGGCGGCGGACGATCCCGATCGCATCAAGCTCGCCCAGGATGCCCAGAAGGCATTCCGCGAGGATTGGGCCTTCATTCCGTGGTACTCTCAGGCGATGTCGCGCTGGGCCACCAAGGAGGTCAAGGGCATGGAGAAGAATCTCGACTGGCAGGTCGTGGCGCCCTGGGACATTTCGATCGGCTGAGCCGGTTAGAAACCTACGAACAGATAGCCCACCCGTGATTGGATACTGGGCAACTTAGCAACCGCGCGAAGACCGCAAGGCCTTCGCGCAAGTTTCAAGAAGACATCGCATGTCCGCGTGAGCGCGGAAACGTGTCTACCAACCGGTGGGAGGTGACCTTGTTACGCTACGTGCTAACCCGGTTTGCCATCTGGATTCCGTCAGTCCTCATTGTCATGCTGGCCGTCTATGCGTTGGCTTTCTATGGCGCTGGCGATCCGATCAAGCTGATCTTTCTGCGCGCGCCTGGCGATGTCGCCTATAACCCGCAGCGCATCGAAGCCATCCGCGAAAGTGCTGGCCTGAACAGGCCCTTCATCGAGCAGTTCGGCCTTTACATCTGGAACCTACTGCACGGCCAGTTCGGCAATTCGCTGACATCGGGCCGCTCGGTTTGGGCCATGGTCTCGGCTGCAGCCCCGGTTTCGTTCAAGCTGGCGCTCTGTTCCATCATCCTCACGACGGTCATTGCCATTCCGCTCGGCATGATCGCCGCGATGAACCAGAACAGCCGCCTTGATTACACGATCCTCGGCTCTGCTCTCTTCCTCTGGGCGATCCCGGCCTATGTCGCCGGCCCGCTGCTGATGGTTGGCCTGATCGTGCTGATGCCGATGATCAAGGTGCCCTATGGCTGGGGCGGCGTCTTCGACGTGCGCATCCTCTTGCCGCTGATCGTCCTTTCCTTCCAGCCGATCGCGCTGATCGTGCGCCAGACGCGCGCCGCCGTCATCGAGGTGCTGTCGGAGGATTTCGTCCGCACAGCCCGCGCCAAGGGCGTGCCTGAAATGGTGGTGGCGCTGCGCCATATCCTGCGCCCGGTGCTGACGCCCGTCGTCACCCAGCTCGGCCTGATCATGATCACCATCGTCAACGGCGCGATCTTCGTCGAGCTCGTCTTCGGTCTGCCCGGCCTCGGCCGCCTGACCGTGCAGGCGCTCACCAATTCGGACTATCCCGTCATTCTGGCGATCACGCTTATCGGATCCTTCCTGGTGATGATGTCGAACCTTCTGGTCGATGTTCTTTACCCGCTGCTTGATCCGCGTGCCAACGATGCAAGAAGGAGCCGCTGACCATGTCCGCCATCCCTCTCTCTCCCGTCGCTCAGCAAGAAGAGGCCCCCGTCAGCCTGTGGCGCGATGCCTGGTATCGCCTGAAGCGTAACAAGCTTTCCGTCTTCGGTCTCGCGGTCGTGCTCATTTTGGCCTTCGCCGCGATTTTCGGCCCCTATTTGACGCCCTATGACTATCTGAGCCAGGACCTGCAGGCCCGAAACGCCGTTCCGTCGCTGGCGCATCTCTTCGGAACCGACGATCTCGGCCGCGACGTCTTCAGCCGCGTCGTCTTCGGCACACGCACGGCCTTCCTGGTCGCGGTCATCGTCACCGTCATCGCGGTCTTCATCGGCACGCTACTCGGCGCCATCGCCGGCTTCTTCGGTAATCCGTTCGATCGCGTCATCATGTGGCTGACAGACATGACCATGTCGGTGCCCAACCTGCTTCTCGTCGTCGTCATCAACGCATCGCTGAAGTCGCCGATCACCAAGTGGATGGAAGCGCAGTATCTGGCGACCCTCAATCCTTTCTACCGCCAGACGATCTGGGTCGATTTCATGCTGGTCTTCGGCTCGATGGCGCTGATCTCCTGGCCGCCCTATGCACGCCTCGTTCGCGCCCAGGTCCTGTCGATCCGCAGCCGTCCCTATATCACGGCCGCCCAGGCGCTCGGTCTGTCGAACTGGATCATCATGAAGCGCTACGTCATTCCGAACGCGCTTGGTCCGCTGATCGTCTCGGTCAGCGCCGGTCTCGGCACGGCCATGGTGTTGGAAAGCGCCTTCAGCTTCCTCGGCGTCGGCGTCAATCCGCCCACGCCCAGCTGGGGCAACATGATCTCCGACGGTCTGCGTGTCTGGCAGCACTATCCGCACCTGCTCGCCGCTCCGGCCGCCGTCCTCGGCCTTGCCTCGGTCGCCTTCAGCTTCCTCGGCGATGGTCTCAACGACGCCCTCAATCCGCGGGGTTCCAAATAATGAACACGACGCGATCCAATGAGAAACTGCTCGATGTGCGCGGCCTGACCGTCGAGATCGACGGCAGGAACGGCCCGGCGGTCGTGGTCGATGGCATCGACCTCCACGTCAACAAGGGCGAAACGCTCGGCGTTGTCGGCGAATCCGGCTGCGGCAAGAGCCTGACCATGCTGAGCCTGATGCGACTGCTGCCGAACAAGATCAAGGTCACCAAGGGCTCCGCAAGCTTCGATGGTCACGACCTGCAGAAGATGTCGAACAAGGAACTGCGCAAGGTGCGCGGCGGCGATATCGGCTTCGTCTTCCAGGATCCGATGACCTCGCTCAACCCGGTCATGCGCATCGGCGACCAGATCTGCGAACCGCTGATCTACCACCGCGGCATGAAGAAAGCCGAGGCGCGCACCCGCGCCGTCGAGCTTCTGCGCCTCGTCGGCATCCCGGGCCCGGAAGAACGGCTGCAGGCCTACCCGCACGAGCTCTCCGGCGGCATGCGCCAGCGCGTGATGATCGCGATCGGCCTTGCCTGCAATCCGAAACTGCTGATCGCCGATGAACCGACGACGGCGCTTGACGTCACCATCCAGGCGCAGATCGTCGATCTGGTGAAGGACCTGCGCGCCAAGCTCGGCATGTCCGTCGTCTGGATCACCCACGACCTGGCGCTGATCGCCGGTCTCGTCGACCGCGTCGCCGTGCTTTACGCCGGCACCGTGGTCGAGGATGCGCCTGTCGACGAGCTCTATGCTCGCCCAAGCCATCCCTATACGCGCGGCCTCCTGGCCTCGATCCCGAAGCTGTCGGACGCGCCCGCAAGCCGTCTGAGCTCGATCGGCGGCACGCCGCCGGAGCCCGGCCGCCGCCCCAAGGGCTGCCCCTTTGCCCCGCGCTGTCCGTTGGCGGAAGCCGTCTGCCACGAGCGCGTGCCGAAACTCGAGCCTATTTCAGGCGCCGGAAACCACCGCACCGCCTGCTTCGTCGTCCAGAAAATGCAGGAGGCCGCGTGATGGGTGCCCAACCGCTGCTCAAGGTCGAAAAACTCGTCAAGCATTTCCACGTCAAGCTCGGTGCCTTTGGCGAGCGTTCGGCGACGGTCTATGCGCTCGACAACGTCAATCTCGACATCATGGAGGGCGAGACGCTCTCGCTCGTCGGCGAATCCGGTTGCGGCAAGTCGACGACGGGCTTCACCATCCTCAACCTCTACAAGGCGACCTCGGGTAAGGTCGTTTACAAGGGTCAGGATCTGGCGACGCTGGATGAAAAGCAGATGCGGCCCTTCCGCCGCGACCTGCAGATCGTCTTCCAGGATCCCTATTCGACGCTCAACCCGCGTATGACGATCGGCGAGGCAGTGGGCGAACCGATCCTCTTCCACAAGCTCTGCACCAAGGCCGAGCTGAAGGACCGCGTGGCGGCACTGCTCACCGACGTCGGCTTGCCGACCCGCTTCGCGCAGCGCTATCCGCACGAGCTTTCCGGCGGCCAGCGCCAGCGCGTCGTCATTGCCCGCGCGCTCGCCTGTCAGCCGAAGTTCATCGTCTGCGACGAGGCGATCTCGGCGCTCGACGTCTCGATCCAGGCGCAGATCATCAACCTGCTGCTCGACCTGCAGGAAAAATACGGCCTGACCTACTTGTTTATCGCCCACGACCTTGCCGTCGTGCGCCATATCAGCACCCGCGTCGGCGTCATGTATCTCGGCCGCCTTGCGGAGCTCGCGACCCGCGAGGAACTGTTCGAAAACCCGCTGCACCCCTACACCAAGGCGTTGTTGTCGGCCGTCCCGGAGACCGATCCGGAAATTGAGCGCACCCGCACCCGCCAGATCCTACAGGGCGACGTGCCAAGCCCGCTCAACCCGCCGAGCGGCTGTCGCTTCCATTCGCGATGCCCGATCGCCATGGATGTCTGCAGCAAGGTCGTGCCGGAGTGGAAGGAAGCCAAGCCCGGCCATCTCGTCGCCTGCCACGCGGTCAACACGGGACAGGCTGCATGACGTTGAAGGTCGCGATCATCGCCGACGATTTGACCGGCGCGCTCGACACGGGAACCCCCTTCGTCGACGCCGGTCTTTCCGTCGCCGTGGCGATCGAGATCGAGGCCATCGAGGACGCTCTGGCGACTGGTTCCGAGGTGGTGGTGGTTAACACCGCCTCGCGCGCCCTCCCGGAGGGGGAAGCGGCGAGAAGGGCCGGCCTCGCGGCCAGCGCTCTTCTTGCCGCACACCCCGATATCGTCCTGAAGAAGATCGATTCCCGGCTGAAGGGCAATGTGGCGGCCGAAAGCGCGGCTATTGCCGCGATCTTCGGCCATCGCGAGATCACCATCGCGCCAGCCATTCCTGACCAGGAACGCTTCACTCGCGACGGCCATGTGATCGGGCGCGGCGTCGATAAGCCGTTGTCGGTTTCCGCTCTTTTCGAAGGCCGTGACGACTGGGCCGTTGTCGTCGATGCCGACAGCGATGCGGATTTGGACCGGCTCGTCTCCGGGCATGATTGGCAGACGACGCTTGCCGTCGGCGCGCGTGGTCTCGGCAGCGCCATTGCCCGTCGCCTTCGCCGCGCACGCGATGCGATGACTGTATTCGAACCGGCCCGCAACACACTTTTCGCATTCGGCTCACGCGACCCGATCACCGCCGCGCAGATGGCCCGGCTCGAGGCATCGGGCACTCTGCGTGTGTCGATTTCAGCGCCGATGGGCGCGCTCTATGAGACAGAAACGCTGAGCTTGCCGGCGCTGCTGTGCTGCACCGGGGAAATGTCGGAAGACGCGGTCGCCGTCGCTGATCGTTTCGCCAAGGGTGTTCAATCGGCGATCGAGCGGACGCAACCTGATATGCTGATGGTCGGCGGTGGTGATACGGCGCTGGCGGTGTTTCGCGCGCTTGGCGTTCGCACACTTTTGCCCAAGGGGGAAATAGAGGCGGGGATACCCTGGTTCGACGTGACCGATGTCGATGGTCGCCATTTCCGTTGCGCGGTAAAATCCGGGGGCTTTGGGAATTGCGATAGTTTGCTAAGACTGATTCCTCAGAATCAGGCGGCGTAAAGTAATGCCGGCGGGGAGAATGGACGTGGATGAAGCAAACGGTGCGCCGGCAACCCCGGCGCCGAAGCCGGAGCGCGGCAAGCCCATGAAACTGGTGGACCGTGTGTTCGATCAGTTGCAGGAGCGTATTCGTGCCGGAAACTATCCGCCGGATTCAAGGCTGCCCGGCGAGCACGAGCTGGCGTCCATGCTTGGCGTTTCCCGGCCTATCGTTCGCGATGCGCTGGCCAAGCTGCGCGACCAGGGCATGGTCTATGCCCGCCAGGGCGCCGGCACCTTCGTCAGCGGCAATAGCTCGCCGACGACGCATCTTTCCTATTCGCCGGTCAAGACGATCGCCGATATCCAGCGCTGCTACGAATTCCGCCTGACGATCGAGCCGGCCGCCGCCTATTTCGCCGCCAAGCGCCGCGACGAGGCCGCGATCCAGAAGATAGCCTCGGCGCTGGCCGATCTCAGGGAGGCCACGAGCCATCAGCTGCACCGGACCGACGCGGATTTCAATTTCCACCGCGCCGTGACCGAAGCCGCCAACAACCACTATTACACAGCCTCGATCGATGCGCTCAAAGCCCACATCGCGGTTGGCATGCATCTCCACGGTCTGTCCCTGCTGGGGCCGAGACCAGGTCTCGAACAGGTCTTCCAGGAGCACAACACCATCTACAAGGCGATTGCCGAAGGCCGGGCCGAAGAGGCGCGCGACCTGATGCAGTCGCATCTCGAAGGCTCTCGCGATCGATTGTTCGAGGGCAGGGCGCTCGATCTCTCCTTCTGATGCTTTTGGGCGTCGGGTGGCTTGCCGCCACAGCGTTTCGCGCGCATGTAGACCGGATCAGGCTGCATGGAGATTTGGCATGACGTTTCCACTGTTCGACCTCACAGGCAAGCGCGCGCTGGTGACGGGATCGTCGCAAGGCATCGGGCTGACCTTGGCGCGAGGGCTCGCCGAACACTGCGCGTCGGTCGTGATCAATGGTCGCGACGCCGGCAAGCTCGCCGCGGCATCGCGTAGCCTGTCGGAAGCCGGGCACGATGTTCATGTCTCCACCTTCGATGTCACGGATCACGACGAGGTGAAGAGCGCCGTCGATGCGATCGAGCGTGATATCGGGCCGATCGACATCCTCGTCAACAATGCCGGCATGCAGTTTCGCGCGCCGCTCGATGTGTTTCCATCGGACAAATGGGACCAGCTGCTGCGCACCAACATTTCCAGCGTCTTTTACGTCAGCCAGTCGGTTGCAACGCATATGATCGCGCGGGGCCGTGGCAAGATCATCAACATCGCATCCGTGCAAAGTGAATTGGCCCGCCCGGGCATCGCGCCATATACGGCAACCAAGGGCGCGGTGAAAAACCTAACGCGCGGAATGTCGGCCGATTGGGCCAAGCACGGCCTGCAGGCAAATGCCATCGCGCCGGGCTATTTCGATACGCCTCTCAATCAGGCGCTGGTCGACAGCGAGGAATTCACCGCGTGGCTGGAAAAGCGAACGCCCGCCGGACGCTGGGGCAATATCGACGAGCTCATCGGCGCCGCCGTGTTTCTGGCAGCGCCGGCATCGTCTTTCGTCAATGGCCACACGCTTTATGTCGATGGCGGCATCACCACCTCTCTGTGAGAGGTGGTCGCACTCTTGTCAGGTCGGCGGTGCGCCAAGTGCGTGGAGGATGCCACGTAGCTCGGCAAGGCCTCTCAAGCGACCGATCGCCGGATAGCCTGGCGTCGTGATCTTGGTGAGGTCGTCGAGCATGCGGTGGCCGTGGTCCGAGCGGAAAACGATCGTCTCGTCGGCCTTGCGATTGCGGTCCTCCGCGACCAGTTCCTTCAGCACGGCGACCATGTCGACATCGCCTTCCAGGTGAGCGCTCTCGTGGAAGCTGCGGCCGTCGCCTTCGCGTTTGGTCGCGCGCAGATGCGCGAAATGAATACGGGACGCGAACCGTCGTGCGATGGCGGGCAGGTCGTTATCAGCACGTACGCCGAGACTGCCGGTGCAATAGCACATCCCGTTCGCCGGCGACGGGACAGCATTGAACAGCGCCGCATAATCCTCGGCGGTGGAGGCGATGCGCGGCAGGCCGAACAGCGAGCGCGGCGGGTCGTCTGGATGAAGCGTCAGCTTGACGCCACGTGCTTCGGCCACCGGCGCCACAGCCTCGAGAAACTCGATGAGATGCTGGCGCAACCGGCCGGCGTCGATGCCGACATAGGCGGCGAGGCGGTCGCGAAATTCCGGGATGGTCAGCGGCTCGGTGGTCGATCCCGGCAAGGCCGAGGTGATGTTGCGGGTGATGTCGGCAATGTCGCTCTCCGACATGGCTTCGAATGCGGCGCGGGCGCGGGCTTTGTCTTCCTGCGAGTAGGCCGCATCGGCGCCGTCGCGCTGAAGAATGAACAGATCGAAGGCGGCGAACTTCTCGTGGTCGAACCGCATCGCCGTCGCGCCGGTGTCGATCTCGTGGTCGAGGTCGGTTCGGGTCCAGTCGACGACGGGCATGAAATTGTAACAGACGATCGGGATGCCGCAGGCTGCCACCGCCTCAAGGCTTGCGATCCACGCCTCGATCTCCGCTTTCGCCTGCCCACCCTTGCGCTTCACCGCATCGGGAATAGGAATGCTCTCTACAACCGACCAGGTGAGCGTCGAGCGCCCCGGTGGCGTCATCTCGATCATCGCCTGGCGCTCGCGCACCTCGGCCTCGGTCCACGCGCGGCCGATCGGCACCTGGTGCAGCGATGACACGATGTTGGTTGCCCCGGTCTGCCTCACCTCGTCGAGCGCGACCGGCGCATCCGGTCCGAACCATCTCCAACCCTGCCGCATCTGTTTCCTCCTTCAATGCCTTTTGTTTTGGTGTCGCTGTTCGTCAGCAAAAATAGTCGGGGTAGCGCGTGCGCAGCTCCGCCACATCGGGGATGACGGCGCTCAGATGATGCGTCATCGCGGCGCGCGCGGCCTCTACGTCATGCGCGGCGATCGCGTCGCGGATGATCGCATGCTCACCGACAACATTCTCCATGCGGCCGAGCACCGGCAGCGTCAGCCGCCGCGCACGGTCGATCTGAACCTTGACGGATTTGAGGATACCCCAGATGCCTGGATAGCCGGCAATCTGCGCGATCGCCTCGTGAAAGGCCTCATCCTCTTCGTGAAAGCCCGAGGTGTCGCCCAGTATGGAGAGCGCCCGCTGGCGCGTGATGATGGCGTCGAGGCGAGACAGATCAGCCGCCGAGGCGATCTCCGCTGCGCGCTCGACCGTCGTGCCCTCCAGCGCCTTGCGCACGACGACGGCCTCGGGGATCGCCGATACCGGCACGCGCGACACGACGGTGCCCGACTGCGGATAGATATCGACCAGCCCGCCTTCCGACAGCCTGAGCAGAGCCTCGCGAACGGGCGTTCGGCTGACCGCGAAATCCTCGGCGATCCGTTTTTCCTGCAGCGCCATGCCGGGTGGCATCTTGAGCGAGACGATATCGTTGTAGAGCCGGTCGAAAATGGCGTCCGCCGTCGTGACGCGCCGCAGCTTTGCCGGCCGCTCGGCCTGCGCCGAAAGCTCGGGAATGGCGGTGGCTGCGGCTGGATGCATGTAGGGCCCTAACGTTGACTTGAGTGTGCATACTAGTATATCAATTCTACATGGCTGCCAAGATACACAGCGGAGGAACGGTGTTTCTGGCAAGGAATTCAGGAGGTTCCAAACAAAGCCGGCCAGAAAATCCGACCGCATAAATGGATCAGGATACGCACGTGCACGGAGTTGGTGTGCTCTGTGCGGCCAAAAGAGGAGGAGAGAACAGCATGAAATTTACCCGCAGAACATTCGTCGCAACCGCAGCCAGCGCTGCCGTTGCCGCCATGCTTCCCGTCAAGGTGTGGGCGCAGGCCAAGAAGCCCGCAAGCCCCGTGACCATCACCATCGCTGACGTCGCCGGCAACCTGGCGCTGACGCAGGGGATGTTTGAAGCCTATGCATCCGAAAAAGCCGATTGGGTTTCGAACTTCGCCTTCACTAAAGCGCCGGCCCCCGAACTGCCCGGAAAGATCAAGGCGCAGCAGGCGGCCGGAAAGGTCGATATCGACCTCGTGCTGACCGGTACGGACGCGCTCTCGGCCGGTCTCGACCAGGGCCTCTGGCTCGATCTCGCCGCGCACAAGGCGGACCTACCCGACATCGAAAAGATCCTGCAGCCGCAGGCATTCAAGATGCAGGCGCTCGCCAAGGATCAGGGCATCGTCATCACCTATTACCCATCGGGCCCGCTGATCGAATACATGCCCGACAAGGTCGCCACGCCGCCGAAATCGGCGCCCGAACTTCTGGAATGGGCGAAGGCCAACAAGAACCGCTTCATCTACGCCCGCCCTGCCAATTCCGGCCCCGGCCGCACCTTCCTCATGGGCCTGCCCTATCTGCTCGGTGACAGCGATCCCCGTGATCCGGTCAAGGGTTGGGACAAGACCTGGGAATATCTGGCGGCACTTGGCGAGCACATCGAATATTACCCGACCGGCACCGGTCAGGTGATGAAGGAACTCGGCGAGGGGACGCGCGACATCGTTGTCTCCACCACTGGCTGGGACATCAACCCGCGTGCGCTCGGCATCGTTCCCGCCGAGGCGAAGGTGCAGAAGCTTGAGGGCTTCCATTGGGTGACGGATGCGCACTACGCCGTGATCCCCAAGGGCGTCTCAGACGAGAAGATCGCGGTGCTGATCGACGTCTTGAACTACATTCTGCAGCCCAAGCAGCAGGCGATCGCCTATGACGCCGGCTATTTCTATCCGGGACCCGCGGTCAAGGACGTGACGATTGAGATGGCGCCACAGGAAAGCCAGGACACGATCAAGGAGTTCGGCCGTCCAGAATATGCCGACTGGATCGCCAACAATCCGCTGGAGGTGCCGCTTGAGCCGAAGCAGCTCGTCGAGGCCTTCCGGATCTGGGACGAAAAGATCGGTGCCAAGAAGGGCTGATCGCTGACATCGCCGGCGCCGGTTGTCATAGCCGGTGCCGGCCATTTCCGTCGTGACATGGAGAGTGGTTTGAACTCGGTAGCGAATACGGTGGCCTCTTCGCGCGGCACCGCGCGTCTTGAACTCGATGGGCTGAGCCGCTCGTTCGGCGCCTATAACGCGCTCGATGGCATTGATCTTGCGATCGAGCCCGGCGAATTCGTGGCGCTGCTCGGCCCGTCGGGCTGCGGCAAGTCCACGGCGCTCAACTGTATCGCCGGCCTTCTGGGGCTGTCCGGTGGGGAGATCCGGCTGGGTGGCAAGCGCATCGACCAGCTTGAGCCCGAGCGTCGCGGGTTCGGAATGGTGTTTCAGAGCTACGCGCTTTTCCCGCATATGAGCGTGCGCAAGAATGTCGGCTTCGGTCTGACCATGCAGGGCATCAAGGGACCAGAGGCCGACAAGCGGATCAATGACGCCTTGGCGCTGGTGCGCCTGGAAAGCCAGGCGGACAAATTGCCCGGGCAGCTCTCCGGCGGCCAGCAGCAGCGCGTGGCGATCGCCCGTGCCATCGTCATCCGCCCGCCTATCGTGCTCATGGACGAGCCCTTGTCCAATCTCGACGCCAAGCTGCGTCTGGAGATGCGCGCCGAAATCCGCGGCATCCACGATCAGATCGGCTCGACGACCATTTACGTCACGCATGACCAGGACGAGGCGCTGTCGCTGGCCGACCGTATCGTCGTCATGAGCCAGGGACACATCGAGCAGATCGGCTCTCCGCAGGATCTCTATCAGCGCCCCGTCAATGTCGGCGTTGCCGACTTCATGGGCTTTCGCACCCGCGTGCCCGGCAAGGTCGTTTCGGTCTCAGGCGACGAAGCGGAGATCGACGTCGCCGGTGCGCGCATTACCGGGACGATGCGCACACCGCTCAAGCCCGGCGACGCCGCTACCCTCTCAGTGCGCCCCGAAGATCTGGTGGCGGCCGACGAGGGGATCGCGGCCACCGTATCAAGCATGGAATATCGCGGCCGCGCCTTCTTCGGGCTGGCGCGCTCGGCCGACGGATCTGACCTCTATTTCCGCGCCGACGACGCGTTGCCCCGCGGAACAGCAACGCGGCTGAAGCCGATCGCGGGCAGGGCGCTGGTATTCGGGGACAGCGCACGATGAGCGCGCCGTCGCTTCGAACGCGGTTGGCTGCCCGGGGCTTCGACGGCACCACCATGCTGATCCTCCCCGGCCTTGCCTTCATGATCGCGCTGTTCGTCTATCCGTTTCTCTATGGCGTCGTGGATTCGCTGACGCCGAAGGACGGCGCATGGTACGCCAACTACGCCAAGTTCTTCAGCGATCCCTTCCAGTACAACACCATCGGCGCGACGCTCTGGCTGGCGCTGCCGGTAACGATCATCAATCTCGCCTTCGCCGTGCCGGTCGCTTTCCGTGTCCGGCTGATGCACCGCCAGCGTCTGCTGACGACCATTCTGGTGCTGCCGATCACGCTCGGCACAGTTTTCGTCGCCGATGGCTTGCTGACATTTCTCGGACCGCGCGGCTGGTTCAACCACACGCTTCTCATGATCGGCATCATCGACAATCCGATCAAGCTGACGAACAATTACTGGGGCGTCTTCGCGTCGCTCCTGATCACCGGCTTCCCGTTCGCCTTCCTGCTGACGCTGTCTTACATCACCGGCATCGATCCGGCGATCGAGCAGGCCGCCGCCACGCTTGGCGCCGGCCCGAGGCAGCGTTTCATACGCGTTTTCCTGCCGCTGCTGGTGCCGGGGCTTGCGGTGACGTTCTGCCTTGCCTTCGTTCAGGCGTTCGCCGTGTTTCCGTCGGCCGTGTTGCTGGGAGCACCGGCAGGCCCGACCCGTGTCATCTCGATTGCCGCCTATCAGGCCGCGTTCGAGCAGTATGATCACTCGCTGGGTTCGGCGATCGCGCTCATCATGGGCGGCGTCGAGCTTCTAGTGGTGCTGGCCGTTCTCGGCGCACGCTCGTTCTTCTACCGCGGCCCCGCCGGCGGCACGAAAGGCTGACCATGATCCGCGACCAAGGCCTCACCTCGAAGATCTGGCGTTTCGCCATATGGGCGCTGGCCACACTCTTCGTCCTCAATTTGCTGGCGGTCATTGCCGCCGTCGTCGTCAACTCGTTCGCGACACGATGGCTGGGCACATGGCTGCCGGCTGGCTGGACAACGAAATGGTATTTCAGCGCTTGGAAGGAATTCCAGCTCTCCAGCGTCGTCCTCGTCACCTTCGAGATCGTCTTCACCGTCGTCATCATTTCCGGCATTCTCGGCGTGATGACTGCCTATGCCCTGGCGCGCCGCGATTTCGCGGGCAAGCGCGTGGTCATTCTGCTCTTCCTTCTGCCGCTGCTGATCCCGCCGCTCACCTACGGCATTCCGCTTGCGACGGTGCTTTATCAGCTCGGACTTGGTGGAACCTTCTGGGGCGTCGTTCTGATCAACGTGGTGCCGTCGCTTCCCTTCGTGGTGCTGGTGATGATCCCCTTCATCGAGCAGATCGACCCGCGCATCGAAGCCGCCGCCCGTGTCTTCGGCGCAGGCACCACCAGCCTGTTCCTGCGCATCCTGCTGCCGCTGCTCCTGCCCGGCATGCTGGCAGCGCTGCTCTTGGTGCTGGTTCGCACCATCGCGATGTTCGAGCTCACCTTCCTCATCGCCGGGCCGACCACGCAGACCCTCGTCGTATCGCTCTATTATGCCGTGTTTGCATCCGGCGTGCGGGCTGGCCAGTCGATCGATGCCATGGCGGTCGTCTACATGGTGACGACGCTGTTCTGGCTGGTGATCGCGCTGCAGTTCGTCAACCCGACGCAGATCGTCGCGAGGGCAAAGCAGCAGCCCGCGCACTGAGCCGGGCCGCTCGCTTCCTTCTGTTAACAGAAAACTTATTGAGTAGGGCGGGTGTTCTTGACTATCGGCAGGTGGCTGCCAAGTATTGTGGGCGTGACGGTCATTTCTTGAGGAATTTGATCATGGCGCAGTACAAAGAGACCAACCGCTTTCACTGTGAGAGCAGTTCGGGCGCGCATTACGTTGTTATCGAGCAGATCCTGACATCGCGTTTGGCGCTTGATGTCGCAACGCATCCGCGCACAGATTACGTTACCGACACCGGCGAGATCGCCGAGCGGCTGGATGACGATACCTTCCTTCTGCTTCTGTCGGCGGAGGTCCTGCACGTGGCTTGAGGCGATGTGAGGCAGGAGAGTGCTGGAAATCCCGGCCGGATGGCTTTAACTGGCTGAAACGACCTGCTCCAGGCGATTCTGGACGCGATCCGGAACGCCATGGCCGACGAAGACACGCAATCCGACATACCGACCAGCCGCATGCAAAGCTGGGCACGCAACTCGACCATCTACCGTCTCGGCCGGCAGATGATGACCGAGAAGCAGTTGGCCGATGCGATCTCGCGCAAGGCCAAACAAAAGTTCGAGGACATATCCGAAGCTCAGGTCAAGGCGCTCGCCGATCTCGCGGTCAAGTTCGGCCACGAGCAGGGCGGATTGAACGATGTCGTCTACGCCGAGATCAGCGTGCGCTCCGGCGTGCGCAGCGGCCGGTCGAAGCGGATCATGGCGCAGAAGCTCGCGATCAAGGGCATCGACCGCGAGACCGCCGTCATCGCGCTCGAGGAGAGCGACGATCTCGTGGCTGCGATCAACTTCGCCCGCAAACGCGGCTTCGGCCCCTTCCGGCGCGCGGAGGCCGACGAGAAGCGCTACAACAAGGAAATGTCCGCCTTCGCCCGCAACGGCTTCGGTTTCGAATTGGGACGCTCGGTTCTCGGCATGAGCCGCGATGAAGCCGAGACCGTGCTTGACGAGCGACGGGCGTAGACACAGGCTGCAGAACTCGAACTTCTGCCGTGCCGGCCTCACATGTGCAACGCATGGCCAAGCGCTTTGAGCGCCGCTTCCTGAACGGCTTCGCTGCGGGTCGGATGGGCGTGGATCGTTCCAGCAATATCCTCCAGGCGAGCGCACGTCTCGATCGCCAGCGCAAACGCCGCCGACAATTCGGAAACGCCGCGCCCGACCGCTTGCAGGCCGAGCACGAGATTGGTATCGGCGCGCGCCACCACACGCACGAAGCCATCCTCGGATTGCATGGTCATGGCGCGGCCATTGGCCGAGAAAGGGAACTGGCCAACGCGGATCTCGTAGCCCTGCGCGCGGGCCTCCTCTGGCGACAAGCCGGCGCTGACGATTTCCGGGTCCGTGAAGCAGACGGCGGGAATGCAGCGCTTGTCCCAGCTCCGCGGACGGCCGGCGATGATTTCCGCCACCATCTCGCCCTGCGCCATTGCCCGGTGCGCAAGCATCGGTTCGCCGGTGATGTCACCAATGGCATAAACCCCGCGCATCGACGTGCGGCACCGGTCGTCAATGCGTAGATAAGGCCCGGCGCGGTCGAGATCGAGTTCCTCCAATCCCGCGTCTGTTGTTCGTGGCCTACGCCCGACGGTGACGAGTATCCTGTCAGCCGGCAGCTTGATCTCGCGGCCATCGGCCTGCTCGATGATCAGGCTTTCGCCGGCATCGGACAGCGCCTTTGCCTTAGCTCCGAGGTGAAGATCAATGCCGCGCTCCTTCAGCGCCTTAGCAACAGGTTTGACAAGCTCGGCGTCGTATAGCGGCAGGATCTGGCCCGTCGCCTCGACGATTGTGACCGAGGAGCCAAGCTTGGCGAAGGCTGTGCCGAGTTCCAGGCCGATATAGCCGGCGCCGACAACCACCAGTCTTTCCGGCACGCTGTGCAGCGCCAGCGCCTCCGTGGAGGAGATCACCCTTCCACCAAATGGAAGCCCCGGCAGTTCGACCGGCTCGGAGCCCGCCGCGATCACGATATTCTCCGCGCGGATGAGCTGTGCGCCGGTCTCCGTCTCGACCTCCACCGTCTTCCCGTCGCGGAACCGCGCCCGGCCATGGACCTGCTTCACCCGCGCCTTCTGCAGCAAGGCGGCAACGCCACCGGTGAGACGGCCGACAATGCCGTCTTTCCAGGCGATCGTCCTGGCGAGATCGATCGCCACTCCCTCGGCACGGATGCCAAGCCGGTCTCGACCGCTCGCCATCCGGCGCGCAGCGTCGAATTCGTCAGCAACATGGATGAGCGCCTTGGAGGGAATGCAGCCGATATTGAGGCAGGTGCCGCCCGGTTTTTCCATTTCGACGATTACGGTGTCGATGCCCATTTGACCCGCGCGGATCGCGCAGACGTAACCGCCGGGCCCCGCGCCGATGACCAGCAATTTGCAGATGATCTCTTTCATGGCCCTCAGCCTTCGATGAAAATCAGCGCCGGCGTTTCAAGCAGCGCGCGGATGCGCTGTATGAAGGTCGCCGCGTCCCAGCCGTCGATGATGCGATGGTCGAAGCTGGAGGAAAGGTTCATCATCTTGCGCGGCACGAATTGCGTCCCATCCCAGGCGGGGCGGGTGGCGATCTTGTTGACGCCGATGATCGCGACCTCAGGATGGTTGATGACAGGCGTCGAGACGATCCCCCCAAGCGCGCCCAGCGAGCTTATCGTGATGGTTGAGCCCGTCAGTTCGTCACGCGTCGCGGTTCCGTTGCGCGCGGCATCGGCAAGGCGCGCCATCTCGGCGGCGCAGTCCCAGATCGTGCGGGCCTCGGCGTGACGTACGACCGGTACCACGAGGCCGGCAGGCGTCTGTGCGGCTATGCCAATGTGAACACCACCGGAGCGGGTAAGGATGCCGGCATCGTCGTTGAAGGTGGCGTTTATATCCGGCTGGTCGACGACGGCCTTGACGATCGCCCGCATCAGGAAGGGAAGGATCGTCAGTTTCGGATGATCTGGCTTGTGGTCCCGGTTCATCGTCGCCCGCAAATCCTCCAGCGCCGTCATGTCGATTTCCTCGACATAGGTGATATGCGGGATGCGCGAGGTGGAGAGCGACATCTTCTCGGCGATCCGTCGCCGCATGCCGGTGAGTTTCACGTCCTCGGTGGTAGTATTCCGGGCGAACAGGGCAGGGGCTGCAAGCGAAGACGCACCGCGCGCGAGATATTGCTCGACATCTTCGCGCAAAATGCGTCCGTCCGGACGGTTTGGCGACACCTGCCTGAGATCGACGCCGCTTTCACGTGCGAAGAGACGCACGGAAGGCGACGCCAGTGGCTTTTGCTGCGGTCCGCTGCTTGTCGGCTGGGACAGCGTTTGCTTGGCTTGCGTCGGTTGCGGCCGAGCAGGGGCTTCGCTTTCACAGGCAGCGGCGGACGGCTTCTCTGTCGCCAGGGGCGCTGGCTGAGCGGGTGCCGACGCCTCATCTCCATCCGCCGTCTCTATCCTCACCAGTGGCGCTTTTACGGCCACGGTATCTCCCACTTCGGCGCCAAGCCAGGTCACCGTACCGCTGACCGGCGACGGGATCTCCACCGTCGCCTTATCAGTCATCACGGCCGCGATCACCATGTCCTCGCGAACCGGATCGCCGGCCTTCACGTGCCATTCGACCAGCTCCGCCTCGGCCACGCCTTCTCCGACATCGGGCATCTTGATCGTGAACTCGCCCATCCTCACGCCTCCATGACTTCGGCAAGCGCCCGTCCGACGCGCGCTGGGCCGGGGAAATAGTCCCACTCCTGCGCATGCGGATAGGGCGTATCCCAGCCCGCGACCCGCACGATCGGCGCCTCCAGATGGTAGAAGCAATGCTCCTGGAGCAACGCGACGATCTCGGCCCCGAAGCCCGACGTCAGCGTTGCTTCATGAACCACGACGCAGCGGCCGGTCTTCGACACGGATTGCACGATGGTATCGAGGTCGAGCGGCAAAAGGCTGCGCAGATCGATCACCTCGGCATCGACACCGGTGTCTTCCGCCGCCGCGAGCGCCACATGCACCATCGTTCCATAGGCAATGACCGTGACCCCGCTTCCGGCGCGGCGGATTTCAGCCTTGCCGATCGGGATCGCATAGTGGTCTTCCGGCACTTCGCCGAGCTCGTGCTTCGACCATGGCGTGACCGGACGCTCGTGGTGGCCATCGAAGGGTCCATTGTAAAGCCGCTTCGGTTCGAGAAACATCACCGGGTCCGGATCCTCGATCGCGGCGATGAGGAGCCCCTTGGCGTCATAGGGGTTGGAGGGAACGACCACTTTCAGGCCGCAGACATGGGTAAACAGCGCTTCCGGGCTCTGGCTGTGCGTCTGCCCGCCGAATATCCCGCCGCCTGTCGGCATCCTGAGCACGATCGGGCATGTGAAATCGCCGTTGGAACGATAGCGAATGCGCGCGGCCTCCTGGGTGATCTGGTCATAGGCCGGATACATGTAATCGGCGAACTGGATCTCGACGCAGGGCTTCAGCCCATAGGCTGCCATGCCGATCGCCGTGCCGACGATACCGGATTCGCTGATCGGCGTGTCGAAGCAGCGGGTCTTGCCGTACTTCGCCTGAAGCCCCTGTGTGCAGCGGAATACGCCGCCGAAATAGCCGACATCCTCGCCGAACACGACGACATCTTCGTCTCGGGCCATCGAGATATCCATGGCGCTGCGCACCGCCTCGATCATGGTCATGCGCGCCATATCAATACCCCGCTTTCTGCCGCTGGCGGCGAATGTGCGGCGGCATCTCGGCATAGACGCCCTCGAAAATATCGCGCACCGAAGGCTTGCCGCCAGCATGCAGCGTTCCGTGTTCCTCGGCTCGCTTTTGCGCATCGATCACTTCGTCGAGGATCTCGGCCTCGGCCTGAACGTGGCGCTCCTCCGACCAGACACCCTTGAGGATCAGGTGCTTCTTCAGCCGCAGCACGGGATCTCCGAGCGGCCATGCGTCGGACTCGGTTTTCGGGCGATAGGCGCTCGGATCGTCGGAGGTCGAGTGGGCGCCGACGCGATAGGTGACATATTCAATCAGCGTCGGACCCAGATTGCGTCGCGCCCGCTCCGCCGCCCAGCGCGCCACCGCATAGACGGCCAGATAGTCGTTGCCATCGACGCGCAGCGCCGGGATGCCGAAGCCGAGCCCACGAGCGGCGAACGTGCCGGAACCACCACGCGCGATGCCTTGAAAGGTGGAGATCGCCCACTGATTGTTGACGATGTTCAGGATGACAGGCGCTCTGTAGGTCGAGGCAAAGACGAGGGCCGAATGGAAATCGGACTCCGCGGTCGAGCCGTCGCCGATCCAGGCAGCCGCGATGCGTGTATCGTTCTTGATCGCGGACGCCATCGCCCAGCCGACGGCCTGGACATACTGGGTGGCGAGGTTGCCTGATATGGTGAAGAAGCCGTGCTCCTTGGAGGAGTACATGATCGGCAGCTGCCGTCCCCGCAGCGGATCGTTCTCGTTGGAGAAGATCTGGTTCATCATCTCGACCATCGGATAGTCGTCGGCAATCAGGAGGCCGGCCTGTCGATAGGTCGGGAAATTCATGTCCCCCTTGTTCAGCGCCTTGCGCACGGCGCAGCTGACCGCCTCTTCGCCAAGATGCTGCATATAAAAGGACGTCTTGCCCTGGCGCTGCGCCATCAGCATGCGTGCATCGAAGGCGCGCAGCTTCATCATGTTGCGCAGCCCGGTCAAAAGCGCCTCGTCCGAGAGCAACCCCGCCCAGGGCCCAACGGCTTCGCCCTCCTGGTTGAGCACGCGGATGATCGAATAGGCGAGATCGCGGATGTCCTCGGATGCGACATCCACCTCCGGGCGCGGCACGGCGCCGGCCTTGGCGATCTTGACGTTGGAGAAATCGGGTAGACCGCCAGGGCGAACGGCGGGTTCGGGGACGTAGAGGCTCAGTCGTTGACTGTCTGGCATTTCCTATGTTCCTCCTCCGCTCGCATCAATCCTCTCCTCAGGATCAACGCGGCGTATTCTCCCTATAGATTGCGGGCGATCACCATGCGCTGCACGTCACTCGTTCCCTCGTAGATCTGGCAAATGCGGACATCCCGGTAGATGCGCTCGACGGGATAATCACTCATGTAGCCGTAGCCGCCATGGATCTGGATCGCGTCGGAACAGACGCGCTCGGCCATTTCCGAGGCAAAGAGCTTGGCCATCGACGCCTCGGAAAGACAGGGCAGCCCCGCCTCGCGCAGACTTGCTGCATGGAACACAAGCTGCCGCGCCGCCTCGATCTGCGTCGCCATGTCGGCAAGACGAAAGGCGACGGCCTGATGCTCGATGATCGGTTTGCCGAAAGCGGTCCGCTCGCGGGCGTAGTCGCGCGCTGCCTCATAAGCCGCACGCGCCATGCCGACCGCCTGCGCCGCGATCCCGATCCGGCCGCCCTCAAGATTGGCAAGCGCGATCCTGTAACCATCGCCTTCCTCGCCTAGGCGAAGATCCGCTCCAACGCGCATGCCGTTGAAGGCGATCTGGCAAGTGTCGGAGGAATGCAGGCCCAACTTGTGCTCGACGCGAATGACCTCATATCCCGGCGTGTCCGTCGGCACGATAAAGGCGGTGATGCCCTTCTTGCCGGCCGCCGCGTCCGTGACCGCGAAGACGATGATCACCTGTCCGTTCTTGCCCGAGGTGATGAACTGCTTGGCGCCGTCAAGCACGTAGTGATCGCCGTCGCGCCGGGCGCGGGTGCGCAGATTGGAGGCGTCGGAGCCCGCCTGCGGCTCCGTCAGCGCGAAACCGCCGATCCATTCGCCGGTGGCGAGCTTCGGCAGGAAGCGCTGTTTCTGCTCCTCGTTTCCGAATTTGAGGATGGGAACGCAGCCAACGGAGCTATGGACGCTCATGATCGTCGAGCAGGGGCCATCTCCGGCGGCGATCTCTTCAAGTGCCGCCGCATAAGCGACCGTCCCCGTGTCGGAGCCACCATAGGTCTCCGGCACCAGCATGCCGAGAAGGCCGAGCTCGCCCATTTCCTTCAGTTCGTCGCGCGGAAAGCTATGTGTGCGGTCCCGCTCGGCGGCGCCCGGCGCCAGTCGTTCGCGCGCGAAATCCCGCGCGAGATCCCGGATTTGGCTCTGCGTGTCGGACAAGATCATCAGCGCGCCTCCTTTTGCGCTTACGGCCGCTCGATGGCGATAGCGGTCGCCTCACCGCCACCGATACAGAGCGCCGCCATCCCGCGCTTCAGCCCGTATCGCTCCAGCGCCGCCAGTAGCGTGACGATGACGCGAGCACCAGACGCACCGATCGGATGCCCAAGCGCGCATGCGCCGCCGTGGACGTTGACCTTGTCGTGGGGGATATCGAGATCACGCATCGCCGCCATCGGCACGACGGCGAAGGCTTCATTGATTTCAAACAGATCGACGCTCGATAGCGGCCACCCCGTGCGTTCGGAGAGCTTTCTCAAGGCGCCGATCGGCGCCGTCGCGAATTCGCTGGGTGCCTGGGAATGCGTGGCGTGCCCGACGATGGTCGCGCGCGGTGCGATGTCGTGTTGGTCGGCCCGCGAGCGGCGCATCAGCACCAGCGCGGCGGCGCCATCGGAAATCGAGCTTGCATTGGCGGCCGTCACCGTTCCGCCCTCGCGGAAGGCCGGTTTCAGCCTGGGGATCTTGTCGATGCTGGCCTTACCGGGCTGCTCGTCCTCACGGATCGTCGCTTCGGTTTTCCCCGATATGACGGATACCGGCACGATTTCGCGGTCGAAATAGCCCGCCTCTATCGCCTTCTGTGCCCGCGTGAGCGACGTGATGGCATAGGCGTCCTGCGCCTCGCGCGTGAATTGATAGGCCTCGGCGCAGTCTTCCGCGAATGTCCCCATCAAGCGCCCCTTGTCATAGGCATCCTCGAGCCCATCGAGGAACATATGATCGATCACGCGCCCGTGGCCGAGCCGGTAGCCGCCGCGAGCACGATCAAGTAGATAGGGCGCATTCGTCATGCTTTCCATGCCGCCCGCGATCACCAGCGAGGCGCTCCCGGCGGCGAGTAGATCATGGCCGATCATCACGGCCTTCATGCCGGAACCGCACATCTTGTTGACGGTGCTGGCGGCAGTGGAGAAGGGGAGGCCGGCGCCAATCGCCGCCTGTCGGGCCGGCGCCTGCCCCTGGCCGGCGGCGAGCACGCAGCCCATGATGACTTCGTCGACCCTCTCAGCTGGGACGTCACTTTGCGAGAGCGCCGCTGCGATTGCCGATCCACCCAACTGTGGTGCGGCCAGGGAGGCGAAGGCTCCCTGAAAGCCACCGATCGGCGTGCGGGCGGCGCCTGTGATCACAATCGGATCCTGCATCGTCATCGCGACCTCCTCCTCGAAGCCGGCATCGGGCTGTAGCGTGCGCCACGACCGATTGCCCTCCCGAGAACGGGAAGAACAAACGTCATCAAGCTGCACGGTTCTCCTCCCATGCATCACCTCATCGATTGCGTCGTGCCACCTACAGCGGCATTTCAGGCAACCAAGACAATGCGAAGTCTATGCGCGCTCTTTGTTGAAAGCGATGGCAAATTGTTGCGATGTTTATCCGCAGCCGGCAACGAAGTTGCCGGACGGATGCCTGCATCAGGCCGATCGTTGCGGCGCGGCTTAGCCGCGCTGCTGGACCGGGCTGCGGCCCGGATCCAGCGCTATCATTCGGCGATTCCGCCTTCTATCTGCCGTAGCGGGCGAGCGACAGGTCACTGACGTCGATATCCGCATTTCGGCCGCTGACGACATCCGTCAATACCCGTGCGGAGCCTGTGCTCATGGTCCAGCCGAGCGTGCCGTGGCCGGTATTGAGGAAGAGATTACGGATGTTGGTCGCACCGATGACGGGAGTGCCATCCGGCGTCATCGGACGTAGGCCGGACCAATAATTGGCGGCCTTCAGATCGCCACCGGGGAAGAGATCGCTGACCGAATGCTCCAGGGTTCTGCGGCGCGCGGGGCCTAGGTCGTTCGTATAGCCGGAAATCTCCGCCATGCCGCCAACGCGGATACGGTCGCCCAGGCGCGTGATGGCAATCTTGTAGGTCTCGTCCATGACAGTGGACTCAGGTGCGCGCGACGCATCGGTAATCGGGATGGTCAGCGAGTAGCCCTTTACCGGATAAACGGGGAGCTTGATCCCGAATGGCTTCAACAGCAGCGGCGAATAGCTGCCGAGCGCAACGACGACGGCATCGGAAAAGACGGCACCGGTGTCAGTGACGACGCCCTTCGCCTGTCCTGCCTCGACCACCAGCCCCTGGATCTGGCGTCCATAGTCGAAGGTGACGCCCATCGAAACACACTTTGCGGCAAGTGCATTGGTGAACTTGAAGCAATCGCCGGTCTCGTCCTTGGGCGTCAGCAGGCCGCCGACGATCTTGTCGCTAACGTGGCGCAACGCCGGCTCCATGCGGATGCAGCCCTCACGGTCCAGCACTTCATAGGGAATACCATCAGCCGCCAGCGCCTTCACATCCTTGGCCGACGCGTCGAGCTGCGCCTGCGTGCGGAAGAGCTGCAGCGTTCCCTGCATGCGCTCGTCATAGGCGATATCGGTCTCGGCGCGCAGTTCGGCGAGCGACTGACGGCTGTAATCGGCAAGGCGCAGCATGCGTGATTTGTTGATCGCGTAGCGCTCGGAGGTGCAGTTGGAGAGCATCCTGATCATCCAGGAGATCATCGCATAGTCGACCTTCGGGCGGAGGATGAGCGGCGCGTGCTCCATGAACAGCCACTTCAGCGCCTTCTGCGGAATACCGGGTGCCGCCCAGGGAGAGCAATAACCGAAGGACACCTCGCCGGCATTGGCAAAGCTGGTCTCAAGCGCCGGACCGGATTGGCGATCGATCACGGTGACCTGATGTCCGGCCTTGGCCAGATAGTAGGCGCTGGTGACCCCGATGACGCCGGCGCCGAGAATGGTCACTTTCATGCTTGCCCCTTTTATCCATGCTTTTTTGCCAAGTGTATTTGGCGTTTACGACGTCGGCCGATGCACCTTTGGTGCTTGCGATAAAAATAGAGAAACAATCGAACAATTTCCTGCTGATCAGAATGCCGATATTGCATTCGATTGTCGAATGCGAAATTATCACGCGCCAAAAGAGGAATTATTGCGTATGCTCCTGGATGCGATCGACCGAAACATCGTGCGTCAGCTCAGGTTGAATGCGCGCATTGCCAACACGGCACTTGCAGCGGAAGTCGGCCTTTCTCCGTCAGCATGTCTTCGACGGATCGCAAGACTGGAAAAATCCGGCCATATCAGGGGCTACACGGCGTTGATCGGCACCTCGGACAGCGACGACGCGCTGGCGGTTATCGTCAACATCACGCTCGATCGGCAGACCGAGGAGCATCTGAACAGGTTCGAGGCAGCCATCCGCCGATATCCGGAGATTCAGGAATGTTTCTTGATGACCGGTGGATCGGATTATATTCTCAAGGTGGAAGTCGAAAGCGCGCGCGATTTCGAGCGAATCCACAAGGATATATTGTCGACCTTGCCCGGCGTCGCGCGTATCCATTCGAGCTTCTCGATTAGGGATGTGCTGAAGCGGGGACCACGTTAGGGCTGATCCGGATGATGCCCTAGGTTGCAATCGCACCTTGGCGCGAGCGTGTCGAGTTGGCGTTATCGACGCAATAATGGTGATCGACGAAAATTGCCACTCCGCAGTGTGATTGCACGCGAAAACAACTGACTTGGCAGCCGAGCGGCGCCTTCGTTGTCATCCGTTGGCGACACGTCACCCCATTTGGCTCGTGGGCGATGGCCGGCTCTTGAGCCACTCTCCCCGTGAAAACGCTTTGCCCGTTTGGGTAGAGCCTTGCACACGCCTCCTATACCTATTAATGGCTGTCACGGTTGGCCGAGACGTGTGCCTTAGCGAAGAGACCCGTAACAAGCTTGGCGCCCGATGGATGCCCCAGGAGACGACCGTGCGTGAACGCCAGCAGATCGACAGCGCGGCTGATATCAGCAATGCGCATCCATCCGAAACGGGTCAGGCCCTGACTCGACGGGAAATCGTGTCCTACGTCATCAACCTCGATCGCTCCATGGACCGCTGGCACCATATAAAGAGCCAGGCCGAAGAGTTCGGCCTGGATGTCCAGCGTATCGCCGGCGTCGAGATCGATCCTGCGAGCGGAACGCAATGGCCAGATTATGACCGCGTCGCCTTCGTTCGCGGCAATGGTCGCCCGATGCTGCCGCAGGAATACGGTTGCTATCTTGCCCATGTCAAAGCGCTTAACGCGTTTTTGGAGAGCACGGCGGAGTGCGCGGTCATCATGGAGGATGACGTCAATCTCAGCGCCGACCTCGTCTCTCGCGCCTACAGCGCGCACCAGGCTGCGCCATTCGCCGAAGTGTTGAAATTGCTCAACCATCGCGTTGTCTGGTTCAGGCCGATCGCGAGGTCGGTCGGCGGCGATGTGATTGGAAAATGCCTGTTTGGCCCCCAGGGGTCCGCGGCATGCTACCTCGTCACCCGTGCGGGCGCGCGGAAGCTGGTAGAGGCCCTCAAGGTCATCACATGCCCCTATGACATAGCGCTTGAGCGTGGGTGGGCCACCGGCGTGAAGGTCTATACCGTGAAGGACGATCTGATTGCCTTGTCGGTTCGGTCGAAAGAGAGCCAGATCGCTGATCGCGCTCGGTATCGATCGATCAAGCTACGTGGCATCCGCAAAATTCCAACGCATATCTGGCGCATGGTGGAACTCTTTCGTCGGGTACGGTACGCGGTTTCATGAGCCATCTTTTCCTTTCCAGTTTTCGCCATAGCATCGCGTGTCGGCCGCTATCGCCAAACCAGTCACGATTGAGCCAGCGCTATGTTTGACAATTATGTTCAGCAGGTTCTTGCCTTGCCGCGACCGGCGAAGCGGGTGATTGCGCTGCTCTTCGACGCCTGCCTGTGCATCATTACGGTCTGGATCGCGTTCTGCTTTCGCTTCAACGACTGGTACCTGATGACGGGTGTGCAGTTCTGGACGATCCCTGTATCGCTCGTCATCGCGCTACCGTTGTTCATCACCTTCGGCCTTTACCGCGCCATCTTCCGCTTCATGGGTTGGGCCGCCTTTTCCACGGTCATCAAGTGCGTGCTGATCTATGGCGCGGTCTATATGGTGATCTTCACGGTCATCAGCGTTCCGACCGTCCCCAGAACCGTCGGCATCCTGCAGCCGATGCTGCTCCTGCTGGCCGTTGGCCTGTCACGCTTCGTGGCACGCTATTTCCTCTATGATGCATATAGCGAGATTCTCGGCGAGGCCGCGCCGATCCGCACTCTGGTCTATGGCGCCGGCACGCAAGGACGGCAGCTGGTGAGCGCCTTGGGGCATTCGGCCGAGTTCAAGGTCGTCGGCTTTCTCGATGACGATAAGGGCCTGAAGGGGATGTCGCTCAACGGCGTGAAGATCTACAGCCCTCTTAACATCGAGAAGGTCTGCGCGGACCTTGAGGTCAAGACCGTTCTTCTGGCTCTTCCGCAGATCGATCGTGCTCGACGCAACGAGATCATCGAACGCTTGCGTTCCGCTCGGGTCGCTGTTCGCACCGTTCCCGATATCAGCGCAATCGCGACAGGACAGGCGCAGCTGACCGACCTGCAGGATCTGGATGTCGAGGACCTTCTGGGTCGAACGGCGGTGCTGCCGAATGTGCAGCTGCTGGAGCAGAACGTCCGCGATCGGATCGTCCTTGTGACCGGCGCGGCCGGCTCGATCGGCAGCCAGCTGTGTCGCGAGATCGCCAAGCTGCATCCCAAGGCGCTGCTGCTCTTGGATCAGAACGAGTTCGGCATTTACTCGCTGCAGGGCGAGCTGGCTGGCGAAGATGCCGAGCCGCCATTTCCGATCGTCCCGCTGCTTGCCGATGTTTGCGACGAACACCGCATCAACACCATCATCCAGACCTGGAAGCCGGCCACGGTCTATCATGCCGCGGCCTACAAGCATGTGCCGCTCGTCGAACAAAACCCCGCCGAAGGTGTCAAGACCAATGTCTTCGGGACGCTAACGGTGTCCAAGGCGGCTTTGGCTGCCGGTGTCGAGCGCATGATTTTGGTCAGTACAGACAAGGCCGTTCGGCCGACCAATGTCATGGGCGCCACGAAACGCCTGGCTGAAATGATCCTGCAGGCGCTCGCCGAACAGCACGGCGGCACGACCTTTTCCATGGTGCGCTTCGGCAACGTGTTGGGCTCGTCGGGCTCCGTCGTGCCGCTCTTTCGCCAGCAGATCGGCCGGGGTGGTCCGATCACGCTGACGCATGAGGACATTACGCGCTTCTTCATGACCGTGCCGGAAGCAGCCCAGCTCGTCATTCAGGCTGGCGCGATGGCATCCGGTGGCGATGTCTACCTGCTCGATATGGGCGAGCCGGTGAAGATTATCGATCTCGCGCGTCGCATGGTCGAACTGTCGGGCCTGACGGTCCAGGACGAGCAGAACCCGGGCGGCGATATCAGCATCGTGACGACAGGCCTGCGTCCGGGCGAGAAGTTGTATGAAGAGCTGCTGATCAACGACAATCCGGAAGTGACTGACCACCCGAAGATCCGCCGTGCGCGCGAACAGTTCCTCGGCTGGGCGCAACTATCAGCCAAGCTCGACGCGCTCGCGCGGTTCGCGCGAGATGGGGATGCAAGGCGGCTGAAGGCGGCGCTCAGCGATCTGGTGCCGGGATACAGCCCCATGGAGCGCGTGGTGGATCTCGTCGCGCTGCGGCAGGAGGTCTCCCAATGACGGTCCGCGCCACGCAAGACGGCCAAGGCCGCCGGAGGCTGGCATGTTCCTCGTAACCGGCGCCTCCGGCTTTGTCGGCCAGGGGCTTTTGCGCACACTGAGGCAACGCGGCATTCCCTTTCGTGGCACAGGCAGGGGCGGGAGTGGCGAGCTCCTCGCTGTCGGGGATATTCACGGCGCGACCGACTGGTCTGCCGCCCTTGACGGCATCGATGTCGTGGTCCACCTCGCGGCCGTCAATCAGAATGTCGTCGAAGGGTCGCCGGCGGTGCTTGCCGAGTATCGATCCGTAAACGTCGAGGGGACGATCAACCTGGCGCGTCAGGCCGCGGCCGCGGGTGTGAGACGGTTCGTGTTCTTGAGTTCGATCAAGGCGAGCGGCGAGGCGACGACCAAGGGCAAGCCGTTTACTGCCGAGGGCGAGCCTGCTCCGGAAAGTGATTACGGCCGAACGAAGCTCGAAGCCGAGCGATTGCTGCACGCGCTTGGCGCCAGCACCACGATGGAGATCGTGATCATCCGATCGCCGCTGGTCTACGGGCCCGGCATGCGTGGAAGCTTCCAGGCGCTGGTGCGGCTTGTCCAACGCGGCCTGCCGCTGCCCTTCGCCTCGATCGATAACCGCAGGTCGATGGTCTATCTGGAGAACCTGACCGACCTAATCGTGACCGCTGCCAACCATCCGGACGCCGCGGGCGGGACGTTCATGGTTGCCGATAGCAAGAGCCCATCGACACCGGAACTCGTGCGGATGATTGCCGCGGTAACCGGCTCGTCGGCCTCGCTGCTGCCGTTCCCGCCGGCGCTGCTGGAGTTTGCTGGAAATGTGACTGGAAAACGCGAACTGGTTTACCGCCTGACGCGCTCGCTAGACGTCGACATCTCCGAAACCAGCCGCCGGCTAGATTGGATGCCACCTTTCGAGATGGCCGACGCGTTGGCACGAACGCTTGGCCCCGCAAGATCCACTAAGGAATAATATGACAAGCAAGCTCAACCAGGGGATAAAACGGGCGTTTGATTTTTGCGCGGCGTCGGGTGGCCTCGTCGTTCTGTCTCCCGTTCTGCTTGTGCTGACCATCATGGTCCGGCGCTCATCGCCGGGTGGCGCCTTCTTCCGGCAGCAGCGGGTGGGCCGGGACGAGGTTCCCTTTACGTGCCTGAAGTTCAGGACGATGGCGGCCGGCACACCTGATGTCGGCTCCCATGACGCCGCGGAAAGCTGGATCACGCCCATCGGCAAGACGCTTCGCGCCTATAAGCTCGATGAACTGCCGCAGCTCGTCAACGTGCTGAAAGGTGAGATGAGCCTGGTGGGCCCCCGCCCGTGCCTGCCAAGCCAGCCGGATGTCATCGCTGCCCGTAGAGCCAAGGGCGTGTTTGCCGTCCGCCCTGGTATCACCGGCCTCGCGCAAATCGCCGGCATCGACATGTCGACCCCGGAGAAACTCGCCACGGCCGATGCCGAATACGTTAAGACCGCTACCCTGTGGAACGACATCGCCATGATCCTGGGCTCCGTCATGGGCAAGGGAAAGGGCGATGCAGCCCTGAAGTAAGGGCGGCTTCACGATTGGTGCAGCGGTCTATCAGATAACGCGAGACTAGGCCGCGTTCCCAAAATGCCTATCTGGCCGCAGCTTGCAAATCCGGCACACTCGCCTCAGTTGGCCGCAAGCGAAGATTGCACCAGCAGGCAAAGGCCGATGTCACGAGGGCGAGGCTTTCGCCGATCGCCAACCTGTTGTTTGAATTGCTGAGAAGCGTGAGCGCGAAGAAGAAGATGCCGACAAGATAGGCATGCATCGCCGCGCGCGGAATAACGCCTTGGCGATAGGCCTTGCAGACGAAAACAATGAAACTCGCCAGGATCAGCCCCATGACGAAGGCCCCAAACAGGCCGAACCGGACCAGTATTTCCAGATATCCGTTGTGCAGCAGCGTGTAGGAAACGTGGGCGTAGCGGGTGTGCTGCCAGCGCTCGAGCCATTCGTTGCCCCAGCCGAAGATCGGGGCGGATGAAAAGAGTTCCCAGCCGTTCGACCACAGCTGAAGTCTTTCATCCATTGCGACAGGCGTGTTGCCCGACTGGATAGTCTGCGTGATGGTGTCCGCGCTGTTCGAGCTGCCGACAATGCCGCTGAACATCGAAGCGGTCGCTTTAATCGTCGGGCCCGCTGTCTGATCGAGATTATGACGGACGGCGTATAGACCGACGCCAAGCAGTGCTATCGCGCATGCAATCACCAATCCGCTGCGAGCACGCAACTTGATGTACCGCATGCCTATGACGGCGAGAACCGGTAGCGTCAACGCCATCGCGAGCCAGACGCCCTTGGACTTCGCGCCATAGATGGCGATCACGCATAGAACCAGAATAAGCGGAGAAACCACGTAGGCGAGCCGTGCGAACCGGCGGTCGGCGGCGGGGGTTGTCAGATAGTGAAGAAGCCAGAAGGTCGACATCACGAAGATGAGGCCGCAGGCGACCGCGCCGTGGATTTGATTGTTCATGACGAGCGGGCGAACCGCGACGCCGGTGGCGATCGTACCAATCGTCAGCGCCACTGTGACGCCGAGCATGATCAACGCTACGACAAAAAACGCCGCGACGATCTTCTCCATCTCACGCTCATAGAGTGCGAAGGCGATTCCGAGGATCGGAAAGAACAGCGGAAAGGCGAAGAGCCAGTCGGACCCGCCGATATCGTGATGCTCGGTCGTGATGTAGATGAACGCGAAGCGGAAGAGCACATAGATGGCCCAGCCCATGCAGAGCCAGCCCAGCCAGTTCGTGTGCGGCCGCGACGGCTCTTTCGCGTAATAGACCAGCGCGATGATGGCCAGGATCGCGCACGCGTAGCGATAGGTATCGCTCTCCACGAGCAGCGCCGATGACGCGAGCAGCCACAGAAGACAGCCGAATATTCTGAGGGCAGGGCTCATGGCTGCGCTGGAGGCGCGAAACGAATTGTTCAAGATGTCTACTTCTGCCTGCGCGCGTGTTCCAGCGTCAATGTCGACGGCCGCTCTCATCGAAAACATGACGCGCACCGGCGCTCATTTCGCGCGCGGTGCGTTAGCTTACAAAATGGATATTTACGAAAATAGTGTGGCCGGCAAGACCGCTTCGACCACAGTTCACCGCAAAAGCTTTGTCACGGAGCGAAAGACACGCAAACTTTCGATGCCGGTAGTCGAGGGCTTTGAATGTCTGTGCTCGGCTTCAGTGGCTTAGTGTGTCGCCGTCCGGTTCTGCTTGGAGAGGCTGAGAATATAGTCGTCGGCGATGTCGGCAATTGCCATCGCGATTTCCGCCGGCGAAAACTCCATCTGTTTCTCACCGAAGATCATCTGATGAACGGCTTCTTCGATCTGCTGACGGCAGGCCGACAATCGGTCGGCGTGGCTTATTTCAATGGCAGGTATCTGCATGACGTTTGTCCCCAATGTGCTGCGCCTGAAGCGAAGTTTCGTGCCCTGATTACTTCGGCGCTAACAGTCGCCGAAGCGACATGGCCACACGCATGCCCCGATCTCCGCATCCTACTATAGAGCGTAAGCCTGCCGGTTCGCGTGAAATCGACGTGACACGATTTTAAGTGGTTTTTCGTTAGATGCTCACCCAGCGAGGTAGCTGATCTCAGGGTTTGGCGGACAATGCGGTGCAGGTTTTTGCAACGTTACAAACAGTGAATAAAGATTCTTCGTCATCTCTTTACTTTTAGTTGCATTTTTTCGCGACGGCTTCATTATGCACCAACATTCCTAATATTGCAGGCGAGGGACGCCATGAAGGCGAAATCGACGAACGCGATCGACGGCTATGTCGGGGAACGGGTGAGGCTGCGTCGCAAGATGCTCGGCATGAGCCAGGCCAGCCTTGCGGAAGCATTGGGCATCACGTTTCAACAGATTCAGAAATACGAAAAGGGCATAAACCGCATCGGCGCCAGCCGACTTTTGCGAATGGCGGAGATATTCGGCGTCACCGTCGGCTATTTCTTCGAGAATGGTGCGACAAGCACTGGTGAAGACGGCGCCCGGCCGGAGACGGACGCTGTCGCCGCATTCATGGCCTCGAAGGAGGGGCTGGCGCTTGGCAAGGCTTTCATCGCCATTGAAGACCCGAATGTCCGCCAAAAATTGCTTGCTTTGACGCGCAGCCTTGGCTCTTCCGGCATCGTCATAAATGATCGCGACAGCGCGGATCAGGCGGAGCTCGAAGGCAATTAGCGCATGGCGCCATTCACCTGCCAACTCGACACGTTGTTGGCTCGTTCCTTCCGTGGGTGACCAGCGCTGACCGCAATTATCGAGCCATCAGGATACTCGGATCGGATCATGCCGCCGTGCGAGACGCTGTCTCGCGTCACGCCGTTTCTGGCCCAGTTCGGCGTAACGCGCGTGGCCCGTCACACGGGCCTTGATCATATCGGCATACCCGTATGGTGCGCCTATGCCCCGAACGCGCCATCGGCCGTCGTGGCGCAAGGAAAGGGATTATCCGACGACGACGCCAAGGTCTCTGCAATCATGGAGGCGCTTGAGCGGGCCGTTGCCAGCCGACCGACGGTGTCGACGCTTCGGGCTACCGTCCGAGAGTTGCAGGCGCAAGGACATCAATTGACGACGCTAGCCTGTCTAACCGGATTGAATAAAGCCGATATCGGTCCGGACGAACATGTGGACTGGGTGATCGGGCGCGAATTGATGTCGGGCGCGCCCATACATCTGCCATTCGAGGCTGTCGTCTTGAACCGCACGCTACAGTCGCGCTTCTGGATGTCGTCCGATGGCCTGGCGTCTGGAAACACCCTCGACGAAGCCGTGTTGCACGGCATACTCGAACGCATCGAGCGGGACGCCTATGTGCTTTGGCAAGTAGGAGACGAGCGCTTCAGGCGCTCCCGATGCGTGGACCCTGCATTGTACGGAGACGATGTTCTCAATCGGTTGGTGGAGCAGATAAGCGCCGCCGGACTCATGCTGAAACTGTTCGATATAACCAGTGACGTCGCCATTCCCTGTTTTACCGCGTTGCTTGGGCCGCAGGGAGTTCTGTCGGACACGACCGTCCGGTTTGCCGAGGTGACAGGTGGGAGCGGCGCGCATCCGTCGCCTGTCCGCGCAGCCATTCGCGCGATAACCGAAGCCGTGCAATCGCGGCTGACATTTATCAGCGGCGCGCGCGACGATATCGCGCCGAACGCCTTTCAAGCGCAGCTGCCCGCGCAGCTACGTGACAGCTTCCTCAGCGAACCCATTGCGTCCGCAGCACTTACCTATACCGGTGGCCGATCGCTTCAGCAGTATCTGGGCCATGTGCTGGGCAGACTGCGCGCCGCAGGCATCGTCACGGTCGCCTCGGTTGAATTAAGCGGTCCGGATCTCCCCTTCAGTGTGGTCAAGGTGCTGATACCAGAGCTGGAAAATCCGGATGGCAAACGGGCGCGGCGGTTCGGAAGTCGCGCGCTTTCAAGAGCTTTCGTGCTTTAGAGAAACTATCCTGGTAGCTGCAAGCGGCCGATGCGCGATACCACCCTCAAGTTGTTTCACACTTTATTCACGGGCGCCGTCTGCGTCGCGGGCCTATGTTGCTTCGTGTTGGCGGAGAAGAGACATGAGTGCAATGCCCAAAGACCATGGGGATGATCACGGCGACAACGCAAGATCTCCAGAAGATATCAAGGAACTCGCGGCGCTCGCGCGCTTGATCGGCTACGCGCGCGCCGCGGCGGAGGATGTCGAGCTTGTCGGTGCTGTTCATTGGCTCGAGCTCGCTATCCAGGCGGTAAACCGGGAGATTCTCGCTTCGCCGAACATGGAGCTCGTTGCGCCCTACCTCGGGACAACGACGGACAGCCGCAGCACGCACTGACATTTGTGAGCCGGCGCGATCGGCGATCTTGAGCTACGTGTTTTGCAAGACAGTCGCGCCGAGCATTTTTGAGTAGACACATAAAGCGTTGGATCGGCTGTAGCCGTTCGTCTTGTAATAGTCGGCGACACCGCCAATCTGGCGCGAAACCAACCACACTTGCGGATAGCCTAGTTGAATCGCCATGTGCTCGACATGAGAGAGCAGGGCGGTTCCGAAGCCCATTCTTTGGTAGGATGGCGAGATGGCAATCTCTGCGACATACAGGCCGGTGCCGATTGCTGACGTATGCGGCGATGCAAATACGAAACCGACGAGTTGGCCCTGATAAAAAGCCCCAAGCGTGATCGCATCCAATGCCGAAGACAGCTCGACCAGCCGCCTCCTGGCATTCTCCATTGTCCAAGCCTCCTCCCAAGGGGGCTCGGCATAGGCTTGAACCAGAATGTCCGCGCCACCTAGCGCATCTGTCTGATCAATTCGTCTTACGCTGAACGTCATACCGAACCCGCTGCTGACCGATGCTCTCTTTTCGTCAACCAGTCCAATAAAACATAAGCATGCCTGCAGATGTTGTGACTTCGACGTGACACAGCTTATGGGTGAATGCGAGGCGCACTACGTACATCCCCGAATGCAACTGGGGTGAACGCAGGGTATGATCGCTTCGCATAAGCGGTGGCGCACGACAGAGCCCATGCGATGGAGCCTCATTGACGACCGGTATCATGCGGCAAGATCGGGCTCAGATGTTGACTTTAGCAGTCAGCATTCCAGATGCTTATCTTTGATTGTTTCGCGCTGACGTTTGGAGGAAATGCATGGCGGATTTGACAGTTTATATTGGATGGGATTCTCGCGAGGATATTGCCTACCAGGTTGCCAAGGCCACCCTGCTCAAGAACGCATCCATTGATGTCGAGGTTCACCCCATCAAGCTGCAAGAGCTGGTCGATCGCGGTGTTTACACCCGTGAAGTCGATCCTCTGGCTTCGACCGAGTTTACCTATTCCCGCTTCTTCACGCCGTGGCTTGCCGACTACAAGGGTTGGGCACTGTTTTGCGACTGCGACTTCCTGTTCTTCGGCGATGTCGCGGAGCTGCTGCGCTACAAGGACGACAGCAAGGCGGTCGCCTGCGTTCATCACGACTATACGCCCAAGGAGGGCGTGAAGATGGATGGCAAGGTGCAGACCAACTACCCCCGCAAGAACTGGTCCTCCTTCATGCTGTTCAATTGCGAGCACCCTTCCACCCGCCAGCTGACACCCGAGCTCGTCAATTCACAGACCGGCGCCTATCTTCACCGTCTTCAGTGGGCCAAGGACAGCGAGATCGGTGAGATTCCGGAGGAATGGAACTGGCTGGAGGGGTGGAGCACCAAGCCGACCCAAGGCCTTCCGAAAGCCGTGCACTACACCAACGGCGGCCCATGGTTCCACAATTGGCAGGACGTCGAATACGCGGATGTCTGGCTTGAGCAGGCACGCGCGCTCGATCCCCATTTCGCGCCCGTGTGACCCGTGAACCTTGGCTTTCTGGTCCGCCTCCGCGCCGCCTTGTCTGGCGGAGCGCTGCGGATTGGGACGAGGCCGAACATGCGGTATCTGCCAAAACTGCGCTATCGGCACGGCAAGATCGAAATCGGTGACCGGCTCTTCACCCGATGTGGCGTCGTCCTCGATGCGCAAAGCGGCATGATCGAGATCGGCGACGATGTCTCGATCAACGATTACTCGATCCTGCTGGGACATGGCGGTGTGAGCATCAGCGACAATACCAGGATCGCGGCACACGTCGTGATCGTCTCGTTCGAGCACAGCTATGAGGACGCAACGGTCCTCATCAAGGATCAGCCGATCAAAAAGGGCAGGGTGGAGATCGGCAGGGATGTCTGGATCGGCGCGGGCGCCAAGGTGCTTGCTGGCAGCAACATCGCCGACGGCTGCGTCATCGGCGCGAACAGCGTCATCAAGGGGGCGACCGAGCCATTCGGCGTCTATGTGGGCTCGCCCGCGCGCCTGGTTAAAAGGCGCGCCTTGCCCGTGACGAGAGGGCCCGAGACGAGAGGGCCCGACACGACAGGCCCGACACGACAGGGAGAAAACAATGATCGACAGAGATGAGGATGCCCGCTTCAAGGCCAACCCCGCTGCCGCTGCCGCGGAGGAGTGGAAATCCCTGCTGGCGGAGTATAGCGATGTCGTTCTGGTCGCGAACAGCGACGAGGTGAACATCGAAGACCTCAAGGCGCGCTTTCCCGACACGACGCTCTTCATCTTCTTCAACAAGGTCTTCAAGGTTCTGAGCGAGCCTTTCACCCGCGATTCCATGCTCTTCTCGAGAAGCGGATCGCTGGGCGCCAATCTCGTGAAGAGTGGCAAGGTCGATAAGGTGCTACCCTATTTCGACGCGCGCACCTTCCACGGTGTCGTTAACATCAAGGCCGGGCCCGACGAGCAGCTGAGCCCGGCGTCGGATTTCGGCGACGTTCATGTCAGGCACCTCGATCTGACGGATGTCTTCACGCCGTTCTATCCCCGCTCGAGCGTGCCGACGACGGGGTTCGCGCTTTGCTTCTGGCTGACGACGCTTAACCTTGGAACCAGGATAACGCTCGCCGGCTTCTCGTCGAAGCGCAGCGAGCGCTACAAGGTGCTGGATGTTCATGACTGGACGTTCGAACAGGTGCTGCTGCGGCTGATGTTCCGCAAGGGGAAGATCAACATTGTCGGGCGCGAGGCGTCCAACCCCTATGCGGATCTCTGCGCGCACTTTCCGGAGTACGGACCCGCCGAAGTCGCGCTCACCGCCAATGAGATTATCAACGAACGGCTCGGCAACCTGAGTTCGATCGTCGATCGCCTGATGGACGTCACCCGCTTTCTGCGCTTCCTGGATCGGACCTGGAAGAGCTTGAAACCAAAGTCACGCAAGCAGCGTCGATGGGAATCGATGGAGCCCAAGGGCGACGACAAGGGCTGATCGATCAAGACCTGCGTCGGCAGCGCCAGCGATGGCACATTGTGCCCCAATCCTTGCAAACACGATCCATTCGTACAATCCTGCGGCGGCAATCGCTTTATGCTGCGTGGCGGCGGCAGACCACCCACCGCCTGAATGGAAGCCGCGGCATCCCGGAAACAGGATGTCCATCGCGACGGAGACGGATGATGATTGCGACGCCCATCGACCCGACTGATCCATGGCTGCGCCAGGCGCAGACATTTCCGGTGCTTTCCGTCGAGATGATTGAGCGCGCGAAGACCTATGGTCGCGAAGAGGTGATGGCGGAGGACACTTTCGTCTTCGAACGCGGCCAGCGCGGGATCGATTTCTTCCTGGTGCTGGAAGGAGAGATTGAACTTTTCATCGATGATGTCAGACGCGGTCGCCGCCTGGTCTTCACCTATCATCCCGGCCAGTTCTCCGGCGAGCAGAACATCTTCACAAAACGACCCATGCTCCTGTCGGGCCTAGCTAAATCCGGCTCCCGCCTGCTGCGGATTACCAATCGCGATTTCCATGCCTTCATCACCGGTGAGCCCGATATCGGTGAAACCATCATCCGCGCCTATATCCTGCGCCGCGCCGGCTTCGTGCGTCATTCCGAGGGTGGCGTCCTGTTGATCGGAGACCGGCACCATGCCGACGTTCTCCGCATCCAGCGCTTCCTGACGCGCAACCTCTATCCGGTTGCCGTCGTCGATCCCGCGACCGAGCCAACGGCCATGCCGCTGATGCAAAGCCTGGCGGTGACAGTGTATGCGCTTCCTGTCGTGGTGACGCCCGACAGGAAAGTCTGGCCGCGTCCTTCCAACGCCGCACTTGCGGATCTGCTTGGGATCAACGAGCCGCCGGAGAGAGACACGGTCTACGACGTCGCCGTCGTCGGTGCCGGGCCGGCCGGTCTGGCGGCCTCGGTCTATGGCGCATCCGAGGGTCTCAGCACCATCGTCCTTGAAACGCTCGCCCCGGGCGGGCAGGCCGGAACCTCGTCCAAGATCGAGAACTACCTCGGCTTTCCCACCGGAATCTCCGGCCAGGCGCTCGCCGGTCGCGCGCATATCCAGGCGCAGAAATTCGGCGCCAGGATTTCGGTCTCGCATGAGGTCATGAAGCTCGATTGCTCCTCGCACCCCTATCGCCTCTTTCTCGACGATGAGACGTCGCTGCGTGCGCGCTCGATCGTGATCGCGACGGGTGCGCGTTATCGCAAGCTCGATGTGCTGAACTACGACAAGTTCGAAGGTCAGGGCATCCACTACGCGGCGACGGCCATGGAGGCGCAAGTCTGCGCGGATGAAAACATCGTCGTGGTTGGCGGCGGTAATTCCGCGGGCCAGGCGGCCGTCTTCCTGTCACGAACGGTCAAGCACGTGCATATGCTGATGCGCAGCGGCATCGCCTCGACGATGTCCGACTATCTGGTTCAGCGCATCGAACGGTCGCCGCGCATCAGCCTCTACCAGCAGGCCGAGATCACCGCACTCCATGGCGACAAGACGCTGGATGGCGTGACCTGGATCGATCACCGGACCGGCGAGAGCCATGAACTTGATGTTACCAGCATCTTCGTCATGATCGGCGCGTCGCCGAACACCGGCTGGCTCGATGGCTGCCTCGATCTTGACCAGCACGGCTTCGTCAAGACCGGCATGACCGCCGTGGGCGACACCCCGCCTTCGCCCTATGCGACCTCGAAGGACGGCATCTTCGCGGTCGGCGATGTGCGCGCCGGTTCGGTCAAACGCGTTGCTTCCGCTGTCGGCGAAGGTTCGGTGGTGATCGCCGCGATCCACCAGTTCCTTGAACGTCAGCGCCATGCCGAACATGACGAACCGGAACTCAACGCCACCACCGCGCGATGAGTATGGCGAGGTCGGCTCAAGCGCTGGCTCGCTGATCGCTCAATCGATGTTCTTTTCCAACTGTTGCGCCGCGATATCGGGCGGCGTCCAGCCGCGTTCGGCCTTTTCGCCCAGTGCGCTCCGGTCGCCCATCATCGCCTGCTCAAGCAGGTCGGCGATTTCCTTTGCCTTGGCGATATATTCCTTGTTGTCGAACATCTCGACCTCTTCTCGCCACAGAGGCGCGAGTTGACGAAGGCCTCGGACATCCTGGCGGACGAACACGGCTTTGCTCTTTTCGACATCATAAGGATGCATGCCGAGCCCCTTCAGCGCGTAGCCGGCGGCACGCACGGAGCTGTCGAACACCTCGCGGACGATATCGTGCGCGCCGGCCTCATAGAGCCGGTAGACGGTGGTGCGGTCGAACGCGCGGGCGATGATATGGATATGCGGGTTCTCCCGGCGCGCATGTTTGACGATCTCGATCGCCCGCTCCGGATCGTCGATCGCGACGACTAGGACCTTGGCCTCATGAAGCCCCGCCGAATGCAGCAAATCCGGCCGGCTGGCATCGCCGAAGAAGGAGCGGACACCGAACTTGCGCAGGCCGTCGATGACATCGGCCTGGTGGTCGAGCACGATGGTCTTGTAGCCATTGGCGAGAAGCATGCGGTTGACGATCTGCCCGAAACGGCCGAGACCGGCGATGATGACGGAGCCCGGCTCGGGGATCTCGTCAGCGTCTTCCTCCTGCCGACGGTCGAAGCGCGGTACGATCAGCCTTTCGAAGATGATGAAGAGCGCAGGCGTGAACAGCATCGAGACCGCGACGACGAGCAGCAGGATCGCCGCCAGATCAGGCGGCAGCACGGCGCTTTGCACGGTAAACGAGATTAGCACGAAGCCGAACTCGCCGGCCTGCGCCAGCCCCAGCGCGAAAAGCCAGCGGTCGGTGCCGCGCAGCTTGAAGACGAAGGCGAGCGCCATCAGCACGATCGCCTTCAGCACCATCACGCCAAGCGTGATCCCGAGCACGGCCCAGACCTGCGCGTGGAGCAGCGAGAAATCGATGCTGGCGCCGACGGTGATGAAAAACAGCCCGAGCAGCAGTCCCTTGAACGGCTCGATATCGCTCTCGAGCTCGTGCCGGAATTCGCTGTTGGCGAGCACGACGCCGGCTAGGAACGTGCCGAGCGCCGGCGACAGGCCGACCACGGTCATCAGCAGCGCTATGCCGATGATCAGGAGCAGGGCAGCAGCGGTGAAAATCTCGCGCAGCTTAGAGCGGGCGATGAGCCGGAAGATCGGACGCGACAGATAGTGGCCAGCGGCAATCACGAACGCGACGGCCACGATCGTCACCAGCGTCACCTGCCAGCCCGGCAATCCCTCGACGAGGCTGAACGAGTGGTGGCCGCCACTCTCGGCATTGCTGCCGAGCGGATGGCGGGCAAGCTCCGGCAGCGCCAGCAGTGGGATGAAGGCCAGCATGGGAATGACGGCGATATCCTGGAACAGCAGCACCGAGAAGCTCGCCTGGCCGCCGGACGAACGCAGCAGCCCCTTTTCGCCCAGCGTCTGCAGGACGATCGCGGTCGATGACAGCGAAAAGATGAAGCCGATCGTCAGCGCGACGCTCCAGACCTGGCCGAGAAGCATGGCGCAGCCCATCACCACCAGCGAGGTGACGATCACCTGCAACCCGCCAAGCCCGAACAGCTTCGCGCGCATCTCCCACAGCGCGCGCGGCTGTAGTTCGAGCCCGACGAGAAACAGCATCATCACCACGCCGAACTCGGCAAAGTGCTGCAGATCCTGCGTCTCGTTACCAACAAGATGCAGGGCCGGGCCGATGACGATGCCGGCGATGAGATAGCCGAGCACGGAGCCGAGCCCCAGCCGCTTGGCGATCAGCACGGAGATGACGGCGGCGAGCAGATAGATGAAGGCCTGGAAGATGAAGCTATTCATGGGGCGTGCTCTTACGAAGCGGAAGCGTCTCTGCGCTCAGCAGTTCCATGCCGGCGGCGGCGTCGATATCGAAGGCTTCGTCGCGCAGAGCCTCCAGCAGCCGGCGGTACCCTTCCAGATGCGGTTCCGCCCGGCCGTCGCCACGTGCATCGTGCGCGGCAAACAGCGCGTACGGCGCGACAAAGCGCATCCGGCATAGATTTGCCGTCTGCTCCAGCGGCGAAAGCAGTGCCCGCAGGCGGAAATGGTTGCTGCCCTGTTCGGTATAGGCGTGGTCGGGGCCGCCGGCTGTGATGACAGGCAGGAAGAGCTTGCCCGCCAGCTTGTCGCCGGTGTGGCCATAGGCGAAGCCATATTCCAGCACCAGGTCCTGCCACTCCTTCAGGATCGATGGTGTCGAATACCAGTAGATCGGGAACTGGAAGATGATGACGTCGTGCTTCAGCAGCCGGGCCTGCTCGACGTCGATGTCGATGTCGAGCTTCGGATACTCGGCGTAAAGATCGACGAAGGTCACGCCTTCGATGCCGCCGGCGATCTTGGCCATAAGAATGTTGACGCGGGAATGGCGCTGTCCGGGGTGGGCGAAGAGCACGAGCACCTTGGCCATGTATGGGTTCCCATCCGAGTTCAAAATGCGTGAGATCCAGGGCCGGATCGGTCTGACGTGCGCGGGATCCGCACGGCCTTGGCAAGAACCTAGTAGAAGCGCGGGATCGGCCCTACCTGTTCGGTTTGATCCGGCAAGTCAACCATGATTTCATCCACATAGCACCATCCCCATCCCTCCGGCGGATCATAGCCTTCCATGACGGGATGTCCGGTTTCATGGAAATGGCCGGTGGCGTGCCGGCCGATCGACTGGTCGCAGCAGCCGACATGGCCGCATTCCCGGCACAGCCGCAGATGCACCCAGGCCTGACCGATCGCCAGGCACTCTTCACAACCGCGCGTCCTCGGGCGGACATCGCGGACCAGGCGAACATGCTTGCAAGTATGCGACATGGTTCTTCCTCTCGTTAGCTGAATTTATGCGGACGACTTCGGCTGTTGGCAATCGCTTCCTGCGAGCCCGCGATCAGGGGCTTCTCGCGCCTGGCGCAGGGGATTCGCAGCTTACTCACGAGCTTATGCAGTCGTTCAGCGCGCGGACAACTATACCCAGGTATGCCCCCACAAGACCCAGGTCTATGTAAACTTGATCATAGTAGGATTCCGCCGGCACGGTTCCGTCACCAGAATGAACCCACAAAATTTCCATTTCAACGGTTTCAGGACGGAGATTGACGATGCAGGCGACCGCGATGATTGCGATTGAACACCACGAGCCGAACATCGGCACCCTCGGCGTCATTCAGCAAGCCTCCGCCGAAGTATCGCGGCTCCTCGCCCGCGCCATCCATTGCGTCGATCAGGACGAGGCGATCGCCATTGATCTCGTCAAACGCGCCTCGATGTTGCTGAAGCCATCGCCTGCCGTCTCGGCCAATGCGGTACCGCGCGAAAGGGCGGCGTCGGACGGGTTGGCGCCGTGGCAGGTGGCGCGGGTCAAGCGGTACGTCGAAGATAACATGTCGCGGACCGTTGCGATCGACGAACTGGCGGAACTGGCACGGCTCAGCACCAGCTACTTCTCGGCCGCCTTCAAGACGAGCTTCAGTCTCTCGCCGCACAGCTACGTCATCGCCCAGCGCGTCGAGCGCGCCAAGCAGCTGATGCTTTCCACCGATGCGCCCCTATGTTAGATCGCGCTCGATTGCGGCCTTGCCGATCAGGCCCACCTCTCGCGGATTTTCGGCACGACGCCCAGCGCCTGGCGCCGCTTCCGCCTTCGCCCTGCCGCCAAGCGCGGAGCAGCGGAATACGAGGTCGCGCTGCCTGCCCGATTGCGGCTCTCGAAACACGAGCCGGACGTTGATCAATGATGCTCTCGAGACCAGCGCCACATATACCGGGAACTCGGGCCGCTGGATCAGACGGCCTGTTCGGCGAGCGCCGAGCGGATTGCGGAGATGAAAACCCGCACCTTTGGAAGGATCAGCCGGGTCGTCGGGTAAACCGCCCAAATTGCGTTGGTCTCCGGTATGGCGTCCTCAAGCGTGATGCGAACCAGGCGGCCGGCGCGGATGTCGTCTTCCACATTCCAGTCGGAAAGCAACGTGATGCCGCCGCCGGCAAGACAGGCGGCGTGACAACCGGAGATGCTGCTCGACGAGAAGCGTGCATTCAACCGCACATGCGCCTCCTCAACGCCTTGCGCGCCCCCGCGCATGAATGTCCAGTGCGTGACGCCGGTCATCGGAAGGCAATCGTGCTCAAGCAGAGCATGCGTATTCACCGGTGCGCCGTGCCGTTCAAGATAAGCGGGTGCGGCGACCAGCGAGCGCGTGTTGTCGGCGAGCTTCTGGGCGATCAGGCTGCTGTCCTTCAGTCGCGCGATCCGGATTGCGAGATCCGTGCCCGAGGCAACGAGGTCAGGCAAGCCGTCATTCATGTCGACGGAAATCCTGAGATCCGGATTGTCGTCCAGCAGCTTCGGCACCAGCGGCATGACGAGTTTCAGGCCGAAGGCGATGGGGACTGAGACGCGCAGCAATCCCGCCGCGCCCTTGCCATCAGTTCGCAATCGGGCCTTGGCCTCATCCTCGTTTTCCACCAGCGCCTGGGCGAACGGCAGGAAGGTCTCGCCCTCGGGCGTGAGCGAAAGGGAACGCGTGGTGCGGTGCATCAGCCGCACGTCCAGCATCGCCTCAAGCGAAGCGAGACGGCGGGTCGCCACCATCGGCGCGATCCCGAGGCGCCGTGCTGCTTCCGAGAGACTGCCCGCGGCTGACGCAACGACGAAAACCCTGACGTCCTCGGTATTCATTATATCGCCTTTCGATATTCAGACTGAACATTTTCGACCAGTACCGCGAGATACGAGAAAATAATAGATAGATCCCATCTTCTGAAGCCAGAAAGGCAAACAGCATGACCACCGTCACCACAATCGAAAGGCCGGGGGCTGCCACATCGGCCGGTATAGGCCAGATCGGCCTTCTCGCCATGGCCGCGGCCAGCGGCATCGCCGTCGCCAACATCTATTATAACCAGCCGATGCTCGGGATCATCGAAGCCGATTTTCCCGGTCAGTCCGCCACCGGGCTGATCCCGACCGCGACCCAACTTGGCTACGCGCTCGGACTGTTCCTGTTGCTGCCGCTCGGCGATCTCGTGCACCGCCGGCGTCTGATCATCGGCCAGTTCCTGATACTCGCGGTGGCGCTGGCGCTAGCGGCGATCGCACCCACGGCCTGGACACTGGTTGCGGCGTCTCTCGTCGTCGGTGCGAGCTCTACCGTCGCCCAGCAGATCGTGCCCTTCGCGGCCTCGCTGGCATCGCCCGAAAAGCGCGGTGCCACGATCGGTACCGTGATGGCGGGCGTGCTCTCGGGCATCCTGTTCAGCCGCACCCTGTCAGGCTTTGTTGGAGAGCATGCCGGCTGGCGCGCGATGTTCTGGGTCGGCGTCCCGATGGCGCTCGTGGCAGCAGCCATGATGTTCGCCACCTTGCCGAACCATCGCCCGACCTCGCGCATGCGCTATCACACCGCGATCCGTTCGCTCGCCCATCTGTGGAAGCGGCATCCGGCGCTGCGCACGGCGACCTTCGTGCAGGCAGCGCTCTTCGCGTCGTTCACCAGCTTCTGGACCATCCTGGCGCTTTATCTGCAGGGTCCGCGTTTCGGGCTCGGTGCTGATGTCGCGGGTCTGTTCGGTATCGTGGGCGCGGTCGGCGTCTTCGCGGCGCCGGTGGCCGGACGCATCGCGGACAAACGCGGCCCGCATTTCGTGGTGTGGCTCGGCGCTCTTTTGACGCTTGCGGCCTGGATCGTCTTCGGCCTGTGGTGGTCGATCGCCGCTCTGATCATCGGCGTCATCGTGCTTGATTTCGGCATTCAGAGCGCGCTGGTCTCGAACCAGCATATCATCTACGCGCTGGACCCCGAGGCCCGCAGCCGGCTGAACACCATCTTCATGACCGGCATGTTTCTCGGCGGTGCCGCCGGATCGGCACTTGCGACCCTTGCCTGGGGCTATGGCGCATGGCCGGCCGTAACTGTTCTCGGCGGATTGCTCGCCATCGTGTCTCTCGGCGTCCGGCTGCTCGATCACCGGGCACAGCCGAAGGCGGTGGCCAAACATCTCTAGGCGAGACCTCAACGCGCAAGGAAAAAGCGCCAGCCGTGCTTGCGGCTGGCGCTTTCGATTCAATTAAACGTGAAAGTCAACCTTCGATCTGAAGGTTGGCGTCTCGCGCCGCCGCGATCAGGGCCTGCCTCGCGTGCCCGCCGCCGCGCTTTCCTTCGAGCACCGCGGCGCAGGCCTTGAGCGCGCGAACAAAGGATTCACCGGTCAAAACCGGCCATTTGTCGGCCAGCAGCCAGGCCGCGTCGCGCGTGCTTTTCACCACGTATTTCACGGAGCCAATCGCGATTGTGAGTGGTCTCTTCCAGAGCTTTTCATCAGTCATGCATCACCTCATCGGCGGCCTAAACGCGGGCCGGAGGATTTGGTTCCGATGCCAATGTCAGATGAGGCGATGCTGATATAGCGACCGGTCGACGACCATCGTGTCGCGCAAAAATCACCGGGCGACGCATTGGGGGCGTTCCATGGCGTTTTTGTTCATCGCACCCGGCGTCGTTTTGAGGGAAGATCGGCCTTTCTCTTGTTTGGTGGTGCAGATCGATGGCTTCGCAGGATCCCCTACTTCAACCATTCCAATTGAAGCATTTGACGCTGAAGAACCGGCTGATGTCGACCGCGCACGAGCCGGCTTATTCCGAAGACGGCATGCCGACCGATCGCTACCGGCTCTATCATCTCGAAAAGGCCAAGGGCGGCATCGCGCTGACCATGACGGCGGGCTCGGCGGTCGTCTCGCCGGATTCCCCACCGGCATTCGGCAACCTGCACGCCTATCGCGACGAGATCGTACCATGGCTGAAGCGGCTTTCCGACGACTGTCACGAGCACGGCACGGCCGCGATGATCCAGCTCACCCATCTCGGCCGCCGCACCGGCTGGAACAAGGGCGACTGGCTGCCGGTGCTGGCGCCAAGCCCCATCCGCGAACCCGCCCACCGCGCCTTTCCCAAGGAGGCGGAAGAGTGGGATATCGAGCGGATCGTCGATGATTACGTCTCGGCGGCTCAACGCATGCAGGCCGCCGGCCTCGATGGGATCGAGTTCGAGGCCTACGGCCACCTGATGGACGGCTTCTGGTCGCCCGCCACGAACCTCCGCGAGGACGAGTTCGGCGGCGGGCTTGAAAACCGCATGCGTTTTTCGACGATGGTCACTGAGGCTGTGCGCAAGGCGGTCGGTCCCGATTTCATCGTCGGCATCCGTCTTGTCGCCGACGAGCAATGGGACAAGGGCCTGTCACGCGAAGAGGGCGTGGAAATCGCGAGACGGCTCGTCGCCGGCGGGTCGATCGATTTTCTGAATGTCATCCGCGGCCATATCGACAGCGACGCGGCGCTCAACAACGTCATCCCCATCCAGGGCATGCCGTCCGCGCCGCATCTGGATTTCGCCGGCGATATCAGGGCCGCGACGAAATTCCCGGTCTTCCACGCCGCCCGCATCTCCGACGTCGCGACGGCCCGTCACGCAATCGCCGAGGGCAAGCTCGACATGGTCGGCATGACGCGTCCCCATATCGCCGATCCGCACATCGTCAGAAAGATCGAAGCCGGCGAGGAAGCGCGCATCCGCCCTTGTGTCGGCGCGACCTACTGTCTTGATCGCATTTACGAGGGCGGCGAGGCGCTCTGTATTCACAATGCGGTGACGGGCCGCGAAACGGAACTGTCGCACGAGATCGCGCCGGCCGCGTCGCGGCGACGGGCGGTCGTCGTGGGTGCGGGGCCGGCCGGGCTCGAAGCCGCGCGTGTGCTGGCTGAGCGCGGCCACAAGGTCGACATCCTGGAGGCGAGCGGCGAGGCGGGCGGTCAGATCAATCTGCTGGTCCGCAATCCAAGGCGGCGCGAGATGGTCGGGATCATCGACTGGCGTCTGGAGGAACTCGAGCGGCTCGGTGTCACGATCCACTACAACGTCTTTGCTGGTGGCGACGACGTTCTGGCCTTGGAGCCTGATCTGGTGGTGGTGGCGACAGGCGGCATTGCCCAATCCCCGGCGCTCGATACCGGCGATGAACTTGTCACCTCGACATGGGATATCCTGGCCGGCTCGACGAAGCCGGGCGAGACCGTGCTTCTCTTCGACGACAACGGCGCCCATCCCGGCATGTCGGCGGCCGAAGTGATCGCGAGTGCCGGCGCCGAGCTGGAGCTTGTGTCGCCAGAGCGCTTCTTCGCGCCGGAGATCGGCGGCATGAACCATGTGCCCTACGCCAAGGTCTTCGCCGAGAAGAACGTCAAGGTCACGATCAACACACGGCTGAAGTCCGTGCGCCGCGATGGGAACCAGCTGGTCGCCGTTCTCGGCTCCGACTACGCCGAAGCGACGACGTGGGAGCGCCGGGTGTCGCAGGTGGTGGTCGAGCACGGCACCATGGCCAATGGCGATCTCTATTTCGAGCTGAAGCCGCTGTCGCGCAATCTGGGGGCGGTCGACTACGGCGCCTTGATCGCGAGACGGGCGCCCTTGCGCCAGCGCAATCCGGAGGGCCGCTTCGATCTCATTCGAATCGGGGACGCCGTTGCGAGCCGCAATATCCACGCCGCGATCTACGAAGCCTTCCGCTTCGCATCACTTCTTTGAGATCAGGTGCGACAAGGATGATCTTATTGCGACTGTCGTTACATGAGGACATTGAAAGAAAGCTCCAATGCGCCATTTTTTGACGCAATCGGAATGGCGCATGCCGGGCCAATGACGGCTCAATGGGGAGGCTGGCGGACGCGGTGCTGCCGGCGCCCGGGTTCACGTTGCACCGCGACCAGAGGGAACAAGAAAATGAAAATGCTTTTGGCTTCCACCGTCCTCGCCGCCGGCCTGCTTGGCCTTGGCGGTGCTGCATCCGCCGCCGAATGTGGTGATGTCACCATCGCCAACATGAATTGGCAGTCCGCTGAAGTGGCGGCAAACGTCGACAAGCTGATCCTTGAGGCAGGTTACGGCTGCAAGGCCGAACTGGTTGTCGGCGATACCGTTCCGACGCTCACCTCCATGGCCGAAAAGGGCCAGCCCGACATCGCGCCCGAGGCCTGGGTCAGCCTACAGCCCGAGATCGTCAACCGCGGCCTGACCGACGGCAAGTTCATCAAAGCCGCGAAGATTCTCTCCGATGGCGCCATCCAGGGCTGGTGGATCCCCAAGTATTTCGCCGACGCGCATCCTGACGTGAAGACGATCCCCGACCTGATGAAGCATCCGGAGCTTTTCCCGGCGCCTGAAGACAAGAGCAAGGGCGCCGTCTTCAACGGCCCGCAGGGCTGGGGCGGCACTGTCGTGACCGCGCAGCTCTTCAAGGCTTACGGTGGCGACAAGGCCGGCTTCACGCTCGTCGACACCGGCTCTGCCGCCGGCCTCGATGGCTCGATCGCCAAGGCCTACGAAGCCAAGCAGCCATGGGTCGGCTACTACTGGGCGCCGACGGCACTCCTCGGCAAGTACGAGATGGTGAAGCTCGGCTATGGCGCCGAATATGACGCCGCCGAATGGAAACGTTGCACCTCGGTTGCCGATTGCGCCGATCCGAAGGAAAACGCATGGCCGGCGGACAATGTCGAGACGCTGGTCACCAAGACCTTCGCCGATCGCGCCGGCCCCGATGTCGTCGGCTACCTCAACAAGCGCGCCTGGACCAACGACACCGTCAACAAGCTGATCGCCTGGATGTCGGACAACCAGGCCAGCGGCGAAGAAGGAGCAAAATACTTCCTGAAGAACAATGAAGCGCTGTGGACCACCTGGGTTTCGCCCGAGGTTGCCGCCAAGATCAAGGCTTCGCTCTAAGCATCGCATCGACAGCGGGCGGCCCGGTTACGGATGGCCGCCCGCTTACACACCGGCGAGACGGCCAACAATAATCAACGCCGCCGCCGATTTTGTCATGGGGAACCGACATGGATTGGCTCTGGAAATTTCCGTCGATGGACGAGGATATGCTGCGCGCCTTGAAGAAGAGCGTGGACGAAGGCTTTCGCGCCTTCACCCGCGGCTACGGCAGCGGCATCGAAAATCTGTTCAGCCCGCTGCAAAGCTTTCTGATCTGGGCTGAACGCCTGATGACGGGCATGCCATGGCCGCTGGTGATCGCGCTCATCGGCGCAATCGCGTGGCTGGCGACGCGCAGCTGGCGGATCGTCGTCGGCTGTATCGTCACACTATTGCTCATCGGCTATTTCGACATGTGGGAAGACACGATGAAGACGGTCTCGATGATCTTCGTCTGCACCGTGCTTTCGATCGCGATCGGCATTCCGATCGGCATCGCCATGTCGCGCTCGGATCGGCTGCAGAAGATCGTCAACCCGATCCTCGACGTCATGCAGACGATGCCGAGCTTCGTCTATCTCATTCCCGTCGTCATGCTGCTCGGTATCGGGCGCGTGCCCGGCGTCATCGCCGTCGTCATCTACGCGCTGCCGCCGATGATCAGGCTCACCAATCTCGGCATCCGCATGGTCGATCGCGACGTGCTCGAGGCAGCCGACGCCTTCGGCTCGTCGAGCTGGCAGAAGCTGCGCAATGTCCAGCTGCCGCTGGCGCTGCCGACGATCATGGCCGGCATCAACCAGACGATCATGATGGCGCTCGCCATGGTGGTCATCGCCTCGATGATCGGCGTTCAGGGGCTCGGACAGCCGGTGTTGAAGGCCATCGCCAACCAGTATTTCACCCTCGGCGTCTTCAATGGCCTCGCCATCGTCGGCATCGCCATCATCTTCGACCGCATCAGCCAGGCTTACGGTCTGCGTCTGCAGAAGCACCGGGAGGTCGTCCATGGCTAGCCAGTCGATCGATATTCGCAGCCTTTACAAGATCTTCGGCCCACGCGCTCGCGATTTCGTCGAGCCCGTCATGCGCGGGATGTCGAAGACCGAGCTCAACCGGGAACATGGCCATGTCCTTGGCCTGAAGGACATCAACATCACCATCCCCGGTGGCGGCATCACCGTCATCATGGGGCTGTCGGGCTCGGGCAAATCCACGCTGATCCGCCACATCAACCGTCTGATCGACCCGACTTCGGGCGAGGTTCGTTACGGCGATGTCGATGTCTGTCGCATGGACAAGGAGCAGCTGCGCCAGTTCCGCCAGAAGAAGACCGCCATGGTCTTCCAGAAGTTCGGCCTGCTGCCGCATCGAAACGTGTTGCAGAACGCCGTCTATGGCCTTGAAATCCAAGGCGTGGGGAAGGGTGAGCGCGAGGAGCGCGCGCAGCACTGGATCAAGCGCGTCGGTCTTGACGGCTTCTCCAACCACTACCCCAATCAGCTCTCCGGCGGCATGCAGCAGCGTGTCGGCCTTGCCCGCGCGCTGACCAACGATGCCGAAATCCTGCTGATGGACGAGGCCTATTCGGCGCTCGATCCATTGATCCGTGTCGACATGCAGACGGTGCTGCTCGACCTGCAGAAGGAGCTGAAGAAGACCGTGGTCTTCATCACCCACGACCTCGACGAAGCATTGCGGCTCGGCGACCGCATCGCCATCCTAAGAGACGGCGAGGTGATCCAGCAGGGCACCTCGGCCGATATCGTGCTCAGGCCCGCCGACGAGTACATCACCGCCTTCGTCAAGGAGGTGAACCGCGCCAGGGTGATCCATGTCGACGCCGTCATGTCGCCGCCGTCAGCGTCGGTGAAGTTCGGCGTTCGTATACCCACCGGCACGACCGTCGAGGAAGCCCTGCGGCAGCTGTCCGCCGCGAACGCATCCTCGGCCTCAGTCGTGTCTGGTGACGGTCAGGAGATCGGCAGCGTCAACATGGGCGAGCTGATCCGCTGCCTCGTCGGTCAGGAGCCGGGCGCATCGCAAACGGCGTCGCCTGCGGCCGTGGCCGAGGCGATGTCGACGATCCCGTGATCGGCGGGCAAACAGCGTTGCATTGAGCTTGAAATATGCGTGGCCGAACAAAATCTCGGCCGCGCATTTTTATTTCAGAACAATCGGTTACGCTTTTAGCATCCAGTTTTGGTCGAAGTCGGCGAATGAGGTGGCGGGAAGCGGGCCGGCGGTCATCAGCGTGAAGTCGAAGGCGGAGCGCAGATCGGAGCCCAGGACGTATTGCCGATGCACGCGCAGGAAATCGCGACGGATCTTGCGATAGTGCTCGCCCGTCAGCATATGGCGCATGCGGATCGTGGCGATCGAGGCCTGCGGGGCGTCGGCATGTCCGCAGAGCGCAACGACACGCGACTTGTAGAAATGGATCACGTCGGTCAGACAGTGGATCTCCAGCCAGAAAATCTGGCGTGCGCGCGCAATCGCGCCAACCCGTGCCCGCAGGCTCCTTGCCGGTCGCAGCAGGGCGCACTGCAGAATGGCGCCGCCGAGAGTGACGAAAACCACCTGCTTGTTGGCGAAAAGCGCGGGCTCTTCCTCGACCAACATGCCGATGACATGGGTGGCAACGCTCGATCCCATGCTGTGCGAGGTTATCAGATATTCGTTGGCATCCTCGCGCAGCGCGTCGCGCACCCGCGCCTTGCACTTGTCGAGCCATTGCACGATGGCGGGATCGTCGAGCTTCGCCAGCGCCACGGCCAGATCCCAGTCCGCGAAGAGATGCAGGGTGTGGAACCTTGCGGCGAAGGGCAGGAAGACAAAGCGGAAGAACATCACGCCAAGCAGCACGCTCCAGAGAAAGTTCCAGCGCTGAAGGCCGAGAAGATAGGGAGCGGCCGCGATCGTGGCGCTCAGCAGAAGGGCCAGCAGAACCAGCGCGAAGGGAAACACGAAGAACAGGCCGAAGCGCCAGGCATGTCGGAAATAGCCGACGAAGCCGCCCTGGAGGATGACGCTGGCGGCGCTGGCATAGCCGGAGGCGAGGCGCTGTAGAAGGCTCTTGTCGCTATATTTGCGCACGAGCTCGTTGTGGTCGAAGACGAACACGCGGCTCGACGTTCTTTCCCCTTGAGAGCCGCAGCTGACGTCGAAGGAACCGCCCTCTTTCAAGGCGCCGACATCGAGGTCGAGATTCCAGGCCTTGGCGCTCAGCTTGGCGGCCCGTGCATAGCGCGCATGGTGGGCCTTTGAATCAAGTGGCTCGAAACCGGGGAAATGCAGAACGACGCGTTTTTCCACCAGCGGATTGGCCACGGGGTTGATGGCAGCTCTTTGACTCAATGTTTGTGACCCTGGCAGCAAATCGGAATGCGACGACCGGCCCTTGTCGGTGGGCCATGTCGTTCTTTACGGACGATGGTGGGCGGCAGACCACTGACATTCTCGGGGGGCGCACCCGTCCAGCCGCAAAGACTGAAACAGAAAACCCTTAAAAAATGAGTGGTCGTTTCGGAAGCTCATCTATGAGCCGATTACGGAAACAACAAGGCCTCTCGCCCTTCTTTCGTCAAAAGCGGCGAGTTGCCGCGCTTGGCTCGACATTTCTTGGGCGTCGGGCGTCATATCGATGGCCGCTTTCTTGCCGCGCATGAAAAATTGCGCGATATTTCAACGGACTGGATTGCGCGAATAGGGGGAGGCTGTTGGTGACCTGCGCCAAGAACATGGTTCAAGGATATCGCGGTTGAAGACGGCGCGGCGGCTTTCAGTTTCCGGCTCGCCGAGGGCGCGCGATCCGTCGGACGCACGTCCAGGCATCAGCCCCGTGGATATCGCCGATCACAACTCGCGAGCCACGCTCGGCCTTCTGCGCCGCTTCGGCCCGCTGACCCGGCAGGAATTGTCACGGCGCCTCGGGCTCACGGAACCGGCGATCGCGGGGATCGTGCAGCGCCTGGCGACTTCAGGCCTAGTCGCGGGGCGCAAGCGCGCCAGCGCGACGCGCTACGCGGCACTCGAGTTCGCGCTCTGTCCCGACGCTGCTTTTTCGCTCGGAATCTCCATTGCTCCGGAGGGAAGCGAGATCGTCGTCATCGACCTTTCCTGTGCGATCCGCGCGCGCATCGGCTTCACCGATGTCGAGGAGATCGGTGAGGCTATCGAGAGCATCCGGCATGTCGCCTCAGGCAAGCTCGTCGGCTGCGGCGTCGCCATCGCGCCGGGAGCGTCCATCGACTGCACTAGCCTTAAGGAGAGCATCCGCGAGAGGTTAGGGCCGCTCTATGTGCTCGACGACAGCGAAGCCGCGATCGGCGCGGAGCGCGCGCTCGGGATCGGCGATCCGGAAGGCGGGCTGGTCACCATCCTGATCGACGAGACTGTTCGCGCGGGGCTTCTCATCGGCGGCCGACCGTTTCGCGGCATTCATGGGCTTGCCGGCCAGATCGGTGACATGCGATCGGGCGTGGATGGCGCGACGCTGAATGAGGTTGCGACATTGCCCTCGCTTGAGCGTCACATGGCGGCCGGACACGCTTCGGCGGATGCGTGGATCACCGTTGCCGCCCGCCACCTTCACGAAGCGGTTCTGGCGATCTCCGGCTTCATCGCGCCAGGCGCGATTCTCATCGGCGGATCGTTGCCCGATGATATTCTGGCGTCCGTGATATCGAGCATGGCGCGGGAGCGGGAAGAGAAAATCCGCGATCTTGTAATCGCCCCGTGGATCCCGGTGGTGCAACCGGCGACCCATGCTAAAGACGGCGTGGTGCTGGGCGCTGCCCTTCGGCCTTTCAACGAGACACTGTTTCCCGCCTGACCGTGTTACCCGGCCGCGACCGCTGGCCATCTCTCCACACTGCTCGCGAGGCCACCGATCGGATTACGGAACCGCTGCGCCGGTTCGGCCGATGGCAGGCCGAGACGATGCGCCAGCGGAATGGCCGCCGCGCCGAGCGCTGCCGCATCCTCCGAGCCGGCCGCGCGATGCAGCGACGGCGCCTTGGCGCCGAGGCGGCCGATCTCTTCGTGAACGTAGAGCAGCAGCTCGTCGATGATGCGGACGGGAAAACGGCCGCCGATCAGAACACCTTCGGGATCGACGATCATGCCGATATGAACGATCGCCTGGGCGATCTTGACGCTGACCTTGCGCAGCCATGCGCTGACGATCGCGCGCCCCGCCGCATCAAGCGTCAGCAGGTCGGCCGGCGTGGAAGCCTCGACACCATTGCGCTTCAGGTGATCGAGCAAGATGAAGAGCGAGAACATCTCGCCGAGCGGCTGCGTGCTGCCGGCGAATGGGCCGTCGTCGAAGAGCACCGGCAGCCAGCCGATCTCGCCGCCGATCCCGCTGGCGCCCCTGTGACGGATACCGTCGATCACAAGACTGCCGCCCAGACAGGCATTCGCGAGGATGTAGAAGAAGCTGCCGATCTCGGTGCCAAGCCCATACTCGATTTCGCCCAGCGCCGCGGCGTTGGCGTCATTGTCGATGAAGACAGGGTGATCGGAGATCGCCTCCAGCGCGCCGCGCACATCGTATCCGCTCCAGCGCCGGTATTCTGGCGGAAAGCCAATAACGGGCACTTCGCCGAGCCAATCCGGGATCGCGAGGCCGATCCCGGCCAGCCGGCTTTCCTCGATGACCTTGCGCCTTCGGAACGAAGAGAGCGCATCGGCCATCAGCGCCACGAAATCATCCGGCAGCAGAAAGCGCGCCTCGTGGTGAATGCGGCCGCGCACGGTGCCGACAGCGTCGACGGCTACGATGGTCAGGTGATCGCGGTCGATATTGGCGCCGATTGAAAACACGCCCTCCGGATCGATCTCCAGTTCGATCGCCGGCTGCCCGCGCAGCCCATGCCGCCGTCGCGCCTCCATGACGAGGCCCTCGTCGAGCAGGCGCTCGACGATCCGTGTGACGGCCTGCTTGGTCAGCCGCGACCGCGCCGCCAGCTCGGTACGCGAAATCGGCCCGCCGCGATGGATCGCGCTCAGGATCATGGCCCGATTGGCCGCCGCCGCCTGCTCAGGATTGGAGCCCGAAACCTGCAACTTGCGTCTTCTCCTCTTAGGTGTCTGGTATGTTGAACCGCCACAAGACCTATCGAGTGTAAGTCATTGTGTCGTAAACGGAAAGAGCCCAGCCACTGCGTGACCGGGCTCCGACCATCCGTTGACGTCGGTTAGCGCGAAATACGCCAGCTCTTGACCTGGAACGGCATCAATCCCTCGACCGGCACATCGCGCATCGGCTCTTCGAGAATGCTCACCGTTCCCTCGTTGCGCCATCCTTGTGGCAGCGTCAGGGCGAGGGCGCCGCGACGGCCTGCTGGCTCGTAAACGCGCAGGATCAGGCCATCGCCATCCTCGCACGGCTTGATCGCCGAGAGAGCCGCGTCGATGCCCTCAGCCTTGATCGGCTGCCACGCCCCAACGGCGCGGTCGGAGACGGCCATCGCCAGCAGTGGCTGGTTGAGGTCGTCGGCCTCCTCTCGCACGCCGCCCTCATGCCAGGAGCCCTCATGCGGCATGAGCGAGTAGGTGAAGCTCTGCAGCCCCTCATCGGCCAGCGGGTCGGGATAGATGGGCGAGCGCAGCAGCGAGAGGCCGAGCACGTTGCCCCGGATGCTATGCCCATACTTCGCGTCGTTGAGGATCGCGACGCCGAAGCCCGGCTCCGAGAGATCGGCGAAGCGATGTGCCGGCGCCTCGAACATCGCGGCATCCCAAGAGGTGTTGGAATGCGTGGGCCGCTCGACGACGCCATAGGCGCATTCGCAGGTCGAGCGCGCATTGCGCACGGCAACAGCCGTCAAGGTCCTCAGGAAGGCGCGGCGGTCGTGCCAGTCGAGCTCGGTCTGGATATCCAGCCGGCGGGCATTGGCGCCGAGCGACAGGATCTGCGTGATGCGCGAATGGCGCCAGGTGCGCACGATCTTGATCGCTGCCCGGTGCGCCGTGTTTTCGATCAGTTCGATGCTATCAAGCGCGGTGATCTCCTCGCCGCGCGCGGCATAATCCTCCTCGACGTCCCAGGCGTCCCAGTTGCGCGGCTTGTCCGCCGGGTAGACGAACAGCCGGTTGCCGGCGCCTTCGAGCGCCTCGCGGCCGCTCGGCTTGTGCAGGATGCTCGCAATCGAGCCGTCCTTCGCCAACGTCACCTTCAGCGTGTCGTTCTCGAGATGGCTGCTGCTCGCCGAAAGGCCTGGCTGCGCCTTCAGCGAGGCGATGTCGATGACGGCGATGGCGAGCGGGGCGATGCTGTCGCGTGACGAGACGTGGCTGCCGTCGGCCAGCGTCAGCCGCACGGGCCGTTCGTCAAGCGACGGATTGACCACCAGCACGTTGCTGCCGCTTCCAGATGGCAGCTGCTTGGCGATGGCCGCCAATGCGCTCGCCTGCGCGGCCTGGCCATCGGCGATCACGCCGTCGAGTTCTTCAGCGCTGTCGGCATAGACCTCGGCGATCGAGGAGCCCGGCAGAATGTCGTGGAACTCGTTCTTCAGGACGACGCGCCATTCGTTCTCCAGCGATGCCGGCTTCTCGCCGCCCATGAGGTGCGCCAGTCCGGCAAGGGTTTCCGCGGTGATCAGGCTGCGCTCGGCCTTGCGGTGCAGGCGCTTGACGACGCTCTGGCTGGTCAGTGTCGCGCGGTGCAGCTCGAGATAGATCTCGCCCTGCCACGTGGTGAGCTCGTTTTCGGTGGCACTCTTGTGCGCGCCCTCGAAGAAGTCGTGCACCTTGGTCCAGCGCGCGGCGGGCAATGCCGGGAAGGCGCGCAGCTGCTCCTCGCGGGCAATCATTTCCGGCGTCACGCCGCCGCCGCCGTCACCATAGCCGACGGCCAGAAGCGTCGTCTCGTGCTTGTCCTTCTGCTGGAAGTTCCGCCAGGTGGGAACGAAGCAATCCGGCTGCACGAAGCCGTTATAGCCGTGCATCGGGTTGTCGAAGGTGTGGGTCAGCACCCGGCTGCCGTCGAGGCCTTCCCACCAGAAGAGGTCGGCCGGGAATTTGTTGGTCTCCGACCAGTTCACCTTGATCGTGAAGAAGCTCTTCATCCCGCCCTGGCGCAGAAGCTGGGGCAGGGCGCCGGAGAAGCCGAAACAATCCGGCAGCCAGCAGACGGTGTGGCGAACGCCGAAGGTCTTTTCGAAGTATCTCTGGCCGTAGAGGATTTGCCGGCTGAGGCTCTCGCCCGTCGGCATGTTGGTGTCGGGCTCGACCCACATGCCGCCGAGCGTTTCCCACTGCCCGTCCTTCACGCGCTCGACGATGCGCTTCAGAAGTTCGGGATCATCCTCGGCGATCTGGTTGTAGTAGTGCGCCGTCGACTGGTTGAAGCGGAAGTCGGAGGACTGCTCCATCAGCGAGAGCGCGGTATGGAAGGTGCGGCGCATCTTGCGGCGGGTCTCGCGGTAGGGCCACAGCCAGGCGAGGTCGATATGCGCGTGACCGGTCAGCGCGATCTCACCCTGTGGCGGGAAGCGTTCGCGCAACTGCTTCAGCTCCTTGATCAGCGTGTCGTAAGCCGCGACCACGCTGGCACGCTGCCCCTGGTTGAGACCCTCGGGAGCGGTTTCGAGCTCCGGCAGCTGCCAGATCTTCTGCTGGCCGACCGATGGCGACATGCGCGCGATATAGGCGGCCGTCGACGAGGGCCAGTCGAGCCCGCGCATGGCGGCTTCGGCGATATCGATCAGATGCGGAACGACCTCATGTCCTTCGAGCGTATCGACCGCCTCCGAGATCTGACGCAAGAGCAGCCACAGCCGGTCGACCGGCCCATCCAGCCACAAGAGGTTCGCCCGCTCGAACCTGGGCGCGCGGACGGGTTCGCCGAATGGCAGGCGCGCGACCGTTTCCGAGGAGATTTTGATCCGGCGCGACGTCAGGCGGAATTCCTGGTGATAGGGATCAAGCCCGAGCCGTGTTTCGTTGCCGGCCTCGTCGGCGATGGTGATCAGGCTTTCGCCGCCGAGATTGAGGCTGAGCCGTGCCTCGTCGACCGGCCAATGTTCCGGCACGCGCGCCGATGCGGTGAAGCTTACCGTGCCATCCTTGCGCGGCCATGCGGCACCGATCGCGATCGGCTCGCCGTCGAAGGTCCAATCGCTGATCTGAACGGTTTCACGGGCGCGCCAGTGTTCGAGTTCCGACATGCGGACGCGGATGCGGTCGAGGCGTTGGGCAAGCGTAAGCGACATGATCATATCCTGAGGTTTGAAAAGACATCAGCCCTTGACGGCACCGGCCGTCATGGCGCCGAGAATGAGGCGTTGGAGCGAAAGAAATGCGACGATGGCGGGGACGACAGAGACGAGGCAGGCGGCCGCCAGCAGCTGGATGGAGCTATCGTTTTGGGTGCCGGCATATTGGAAGATGCCGACGCCGATCGGCATCAGCGCTTCCTTGCTGATCAGCAGGAAGGGCACGAGGAATTGCGACCAGCCGGCGATGACGGAGATGATGAAGGCGGACGCGATCCCCGGTGTCGAGAGCGGCAGAATGATCCGCCAGAAAACGCCGAAATGGCTGCACCCGTCGATCAGCGCCGCCTCGTCGAGGCTGCGCGGGATGCCGTCGATGAAGCCCTTGAGGATCCACGTCACCATCGGCACGGCAAGCGCGATATAGACCATGGTCGCGCCGAAATGGCTGTCGGTGAGGCCGATCTTGGCCATGTAGCGGTAGAGCGGCACCATGATGACGAGCGGCGAGATCATCTGGAAGGCAAGCAGCACCATCATCCACGGCCCCTTGCCGCGGAAAGGAAAGCGCGAGAAGGCATAGGCCGCCGGCAATGCCACGATCAGGCAGCCGATCGCGCTCGAGGCCGACAGGATGAGCGCGTTCCACAGATAGCCCGCGAATTTGTCGGAGGAGAGGATCGCGATGAAATTGTCGAGCGTCGGCGACTTGGGGATCAGCCGGGAGACGCCGAGAAAAACCTCCTTGCGGGTGCGCAGCGCCAGCGACAGCAGCCAGACCAACGGCCAGGCGAAGAAGAGGAAGGTGATCAGCATGAAGAGATAGCTGAAGAGATCGCCGATGCGTTCCTGTCTCGAATTGATCATTGGGGTTCTCCCTTCGGCAGGAAGCGGGCGTAGACGAGCGCCAGGCTGAGGCTGATGACGAGCATCAGGATCGACAGCACAGCGCCGGCCGCCAGATCGTAGTTCCTGAAGACGACGTTGAACGTATAGAGCGACAGAACCTCCGTCGCCCGGCCAGGGCCGCCACCGGTCAGCGAGATGATCGCATCGAAGGTGTTCAGCGTCTGGATGGTGATGAGGATCATGTTGACGAGGATCGCCGCGCGCAGTTGTGGAAGCGTGATGTAGATCATCCGCTGCCAGGGATTGGCACCATCCATCTCGGCGGCCTCGTAGAGTTCCGGATCGATCGCCTTGATGGCGGCGTACATGACGACCATCGAAAAGGCCGTTCCGCGCCAGACGTTGGAGATGACGACTGACCACATGACCATGTTCGGGTCGGACAACCACTGAACGGGCGAGGCGCCGAGCATCCTGAGCAGGCTGTTGAGGCCGCCGAAGGGCGCCTCGTTGAACAGCATCTTCCAGATGATACCGCCGGCGATGCCCGGAACCACCCAGGCGACCAACGCCGTGGTGCGCACGATGGTCGAGCCGAACAGGCCGCGTTTTTCGCTGCGCACGACGACCTGCGCGATGAACAGCCCGAGCACCTGCTGAGCTACGACGCTGGACCCGGTGAAGATCAGCGTCACCCAGAGGATCTGCAGCAGTTCCGGCTTCGAAAGTGTGTTGGCGATCGTCCGCAGCGTGTACTCTTCGTCGTTGCCGACGATAGATATGTTGGTGAAGGCAAAGCGGAAGACGTCGATCAGCGGATAGAGATAGAAGACCCCGAGAACCAGGATCAGCGGCATAAGCCAGGGAGCGGGCGAGGGGTAAAACTTTCGCGCGGCAAGCCTGCTTCCGGTAGGCGCAGTCTCGGCCGCAATGCTGAGATTGGTCATCGATCCGTCCGGTCATGTGTCATTGAGATCAGGCAGTCGGTATCGGTGGCGCGGGTGAGGTTACCCCGCGCCACCGATCATCAACTCAGCTCCGTTTGAAGGCGCTGAGCGAGGCGGTGAAGGCTTCGTCGACGGCGGCTTCCGTCGCCTGCGTGCCTGTCAGCACCTTGCCCATCATGATCTGGATCTGGTTGGATATTTCGGGATAGACGGCGGCCCCTGGCCGCGCCTGCCCGACCTTCAGGGCCTCGGCGAACGTCTTATTCGCCGGCGTCGAGAAGACCTCGTACTTGTCGTAGAGGTCGGCGCGGGTCGGCAGCTGTTCCTGTAGCGCGTTGGCCGGCCCCATATAGACTTCGCGGGCAAGGTCGGCGCAGACCTTCACCTTGGCGGCATCCTTGCTGAAGGCGGCGACGGTCCAGCCGCCGGTGCCGGTCGAGCGCTCATTGGCTGTCGGGCCGGGAAGGGGAGAGAATGTCCACTTGGCGAACTCCTCCTCGTCGAGCGCGGTCTTCAGCTGCGCATATTGCCAGTTGCCGCCAACGAAGAGCGCCGTCGTTCCGGCGGCCGCGGCGGCATTGAAATCGTCATAGCTGCCGAGCGTCGCGACACGCTTGGGAGCCGCACCCGATTCCACCAGATCACGATAGTAGTTCACCGCCTTGATGAACTTCTCGCGGTTCTCGCCCTCGCCAAAGATCGGCTTGCCCTGATCGTTAACCAGCTTGCCGCCCTGGCCCCAGAAGTTGGCAAGCCAGTCGAAGGTTGTGCCCTCATAGCGGCTGCCGTTGAAGAGGATACCTTCCATGCCTTCATTGACGGAATGCAATGCGGCCTTCTTCAATTCGTCCCAGGTTTGAGGCGCGTCGGGCACGATCTCCTTGTTGCGGTAGAGGACGCGCAGGTCGGTCGACCACCACCAGGCATAGATGTTGCCGTCATCGCCGGTGATGCCCTCGCGGATGAAGGGAAACAGCTGGCCTATCTCTTCCTTGCTGAAATAGGGCGAGAAGGATTGCAGCACACCGGATTTCTTGAACAGCGGCAGCACGAAGGAATCGACCGCGGCGCAGTCGGGCGCGGAACCGGACTTGGCCTGCTCCAGCATGCGTGCCTGCTCCTGGCCGATATCGCCAGACATCATCTGCAGCTCGATCTGCCAGTCAGGGCGCTTGGCGATGAAGTCGTTGAAGAGCTTGCTGTAACCCTCGGCATAAGCTGGCTCGTTGTTGCGCGGCCCATCTGTCGTCATGCGGAAAATGAGCTTGTTGGGCGCATCGGCCTTGCCGACGATGTCGCCCGTGATCAGATCCTGAGGCGCCGCGATAATAGGCGTGGCCAGGAACGAACCCGCCAGAAGGGCGAGCATGATTGCCTTGTTCTTCACCAGTATTTCCTCCCGATTCAGGATCCCATTCCGAGCCGCTGCCTCCACAACAACGGGTCTCCTCCGATCCGCCGACTAGATTAAGTCACTTTTCTTTTGTGTCAAGCAGGGCGAAGCTCTGTTGGGTTGCACGCCTCGCTTCAAAGCTGAGGCAAGTGCGATTTGGGAAGCAGTGGCGGAAATCCGATCTCGGCCTTGCATCTCCTGCGTCAGCGGAGCATTTTTCGAATCGAGGCAAGCCATCGGGGGGGAGTCTAGTGGACACAGTTCAAAGGTGCGTATCTGCCGGGGTAGTTATAATCGTGGCCGCGCTCACCTCCGCGTGCACGACAGGCCCCAACTATAATCCGGCTGACAACTACTATAATCCTCGGACGTCGGTGAACCCGGCTTGCAACGCTGGATTCAGACCAACCAACAATTGGACGTGTAGCTACTGACGGTCTGCTTCCGCAGGCAAAGAGTGGTCTAGCTGCGCCGTCAGCTCAATCATGCGATGCCGCAAGCGCGATTGAATCCGCGACCTCGATGCAGCGATCGGACAGAATGGCCGTTGCCACGCGCAGATAGTTTCCCGGCAGCAGCGAGAATTTCGCGCCCGGATGCACGGCGATCCCGCGTGCTGCAAGCGTCACCATCGCGAACGGCTCCGAGGAGACCGGCACCCAGGCGGACAGGCCGGCGCCATGCGCGGCGTTTATGTTTCGGTCGCGCAATGCCTGCACCAGATCATGGCGACGTCGAGCGTAGATATCGCGCGCTTTGCGCACCGTCTCCTGAGTCTCCGGATCGCGGATCAGCCATGCGCCCGCCGCCTGCAGGATGCGGCTCGTCCAGCCGGCGCTGAAGCTGCGGAACGACTGGATCTGCTCGACGATCGCACGCGAGCTCGACAGGGCCGCCAGACGCAGATCAGGGCCGTGAGTCTTTGAGAATGAGAATATGTGGATCACCCGATCCGGGAAGATATTCCCCATCGATTGCCTCGGTGTATCGGAGATATCACCGACGCCATCATCTTCCACGATCAGCGTATCGGCGCCGCGCAAGACGTCGGCAAGGCTTTGCATACGCGCGGCAGTCACAGTCTGGCCGGTGACTGAATGGATGCGCGGTTGGAAGATAAAGGCGACGGGGCGATAGGCCATGGCCTGGCGCAAGGACGAGGGCAGTGGACCCTCGTTGTCGCACTCCACGGGAATGATGCGCGCCCCGCGATCTTCGAGAATATCAAGCAGACGCATGGCAGTCGGGTTTTCGATCGCGACAGCGGCGCCGGGCATCACAAGCGCATGCATCAGCGTATAGACGGCGTTGTAGCCGCCGTTGGTCGCCAAAAACGCCTCGGGCTCGTAGGGCCACGTCTCTCTGACCGCCGCCTCTAGCTCAGGCAGAATGCGGTTGCGCTCATAACTGTTCAGGTTCTCGGCGGAGGCGCCGTAGACCATCGCCTGCCCAAGCTTCGGCAGAAGCGTCACGTCGGGCACGGCCGCCGTCAGGTTCAAGACATCTTCGCCGTAGTTGCCGGAACTCGCCAGTCGCTCCGGTTTGGCGACGAAGCGGTCGCCGCTCACCCACGTCCCGTTGCGCCCGCGGCCGCTGATGATCTTCTGGCGCCGCAATTCGCTCCACGCTTCGGAGATCGTGGCCGGGCTGATGCCGAGCGCAAAGGCTAGGTCGCGAATGGCCGGAAGCTTGGTGCCGACAGGCAGCGCGCCGCCACGGATGAGGGCGCTCGTCTCGAGCGCGATCCCGCGAATCGTCCGATCGGTTATTTTTTGGGCAAACCACGCCGCATTCCGACTATCGCTCATTTTTGCACCGTATTTAATGTTCAATAACGTAATAACATTTGATCGGCTTCATTTGAACATTTAACGATGCGCCAGACAAGAAACTTCGAGAGTGAATGCAGATGCCGATCACACTTCGCCTTGCCCTTCGCGACTGGGACTACATTACCCCTCTCATTCTCGGTGACGTCGCGTCGTCGAAGCTCGACGTCAAGGTCGAGCGCATCGGCACCCTGGTTTCGCATGTCGGCAAGAGCGACTCTTGCGACGCAGCCGAAATGTCCTTCAGCCGCTACACCCAGCTGCGCTACGATGGTGACCACAGCGTCGTCGGCATTCCGAACTTCATCATGCGCGGCTTCCGCCATCGCTGCGTCATCACCATGAAGGACAGCCCGATCACCGAGCTGTCGCAGCTTGCAGGCAAGCGCATCGGCGTCACCGGTTGGCGCGACTCGGGCAATACCTGGACGCGCGCCGCGGTGCGTCGCGAAGGCGTTCAGGTCGAGGACGCGATGTGGTATGCTGGCCGCCTGACGGAAGCGCATCCTGTTGTCGATCGGCTCGACGGCTTCGGTCGCCCCGGCCTGATCGAAGCGGCTCCCGGCGAGCGTCCGATGGTCGACCTTTTGCGCGAAGGCCAGCTCGACGCGATCTTCACGCCGTTCATGCCGGATGGCTATTTTGCCAATGGTTCACCTTTCCGGCAGGTTCTGTCCGATTTCCGTGGTGCCGAGCGTCGATATTTCGACGAGGTGGGTTATGTACCCGGCATGCACCTCATCGGCATCAAGGCTGAGATCGTGGAAGAGAACCCCTGGATCATTGCCGAGCTCAGCCAGCTGATCGAGGAATCGCAGCGCATGTGGCTGAACAAGCGCCGCAAATATGCGGATACGTCGCCCTGGATGTTCGACGAGCTCCTGAAGACCTCCCTCGAACTCCCTGCGAACTGGGATGAAAACGGCCTTGCCGCCAACGAGAAGATGATCGCCGATTTCTCGGCCGAGCTTCACGCCCAGGGCATTCTCGCTCGCGAGATGACGCCTTTGGAACTCTTCCCGTTCGATACCGACGGCAGCCGTACGGGTACCAACCTCTAACCGCATGCAACCAAGACAGCATTAATAAGGGGAATGAACATGTTGCTGAAGAAAATGACCTACCTCGTCCTGGCAAGCGCCGTGGCCACCAGTGCCGCGATGGCTGAGGATGCGGCCTTGCCGAAGCCCGCGCTCAACGCCGCGCTGCATGACAAGCTGCCCGACGCGATCAAGACCTCGGGCAAGATGATCTCCGTCAACAACGGTTCGTTCCCTCCCTACGAAATCGTCACCGGCACCGTCATGACCGGCGCCAGTGCCGACCTGACCGAAGCCCTGGGCGCCGTCCTCGGCGTTAAGATCGAGCATGAGACCGTCGGTGGCCTGCCGGCGCTTCTCGCCGGCGTCAACTCCGGTCGCTACCAGTTCGCCTTCGGCCCCGTTGGCGACTACAAGGATCGTGAAGCGTCCAACGACTTCGTCGACTGGGTTCAGGAATTCGTCGTCTTCGCGACCGTGAAGGGGAACCCGAAGGGCATCACCTCGCTCGACACGGCCTGCGGCCAGCGCATCTCGGTCATGGCTGGCGGCTCGGCCGAGCGCGTGATCAAGACCCAGTCGGACAAGTGCAAGGCCGACGGCAAGAGCGGCGTCGAAGTCCAGTCCTACACCGACCAGCCAAGCTCGATCCTCGCCGTGCGCTCCAAGCGCGCCGACGCCTTCTTCTCCTCGCAGGCGCCGCTTACCTACTTCGTCAGCCAGGCCAACGGCCAGCTCGAACTGACCGGTGTCGGCCAAAAGAACGGCTTTGAGGACATCTTCCAGGGCGCTGTCGTTCCCAAGGGTTCGCCGCTCGGCCCTATCCTGATCGACGCCATCAAGGTACTGATGGCCGACGGCAGCTATGCCGCGATCATGAAAAAGTGGGGCCTTGAGAACAACATGATCAAGGAACCTGGCCTCAACCTCGGCGGACAGCTTCCCAAATGAGCACCAACACCACGACCAATGCACCGCCTTCGGGCGGTGCTGACTTCCGCGACGTCGTTACCGCGCATACGCCGTTCAGAACGGGACGCCTCGTTCTTTGGGCGGTCATCGCCATCGTCGTCATCGATTTCGTCTGGATCGTCGCCAACAACGAGAATTTCGGTTGGCCGGTCGTTGCCCAATATTTCTTCGACCCGACCGTCATCAGCGGCCTCTATGTCAGCCTTGGCCTGACCGTCATCGCGATGATCCTCGGCGTCGCGCTCGGCCTGATCATCGCGATCATGCGCATGTCGAACGACCGGTTGGCGAAAGGCTTTGCCTCGCTGTTCATCTGGTTCTTCCGCGGCACGCCGCTGCTGGTGCAGCTGATCTTCTGGTACAACATGTCGACGCTGTTTCCGCAGTTGTCGATATCAGTTCCCTTCGGTCCATCGCTCATCAGCTGGGACACCAATGCGGTGATCACGCCGATGACGGCTGCCATTGTCGGCCTGGCGCTGAACGAAGCGGCCTACATGGCCGAGATCATTCGCGGCGGCCTTCTGTCGGTCGATCGCGGCCAGGCGGAAACCGCCGAGGCCTTCGGCATGACCAAGGGCAGGGCGCTGTGGCGGATCATCATTCCGCAGGCGATGCGCTCGATCGTTCCGCCGACGGGCAACCAGCTGATCAGCATGATCAAGGCGACCTCGCTCGTCAGCGTCATTGCCATGGCCGATCTGCTCTACTCCGTGCAGTCGATCTACAACCGCACCTTCGAGATCGTCCCGATGCTGCTGGTCGCCGTCATCTGGTACCTGCTCATCACCTCGGTGCTCAACATCGGCCAGAGCTACATCGAAGCCTATTACGGCCGTAGCGAACGCCGCAATGGCGCAACGGCCAAGCCGACCACTGTTGCCGCTGCAGAGGAGGCAAGCCATTGACCGCCGTCTCCAACACCAAGCCGCTGGTTCAGGCGCGCAATGTCCACAAGTCCTTCGATCATCTCGAAGTGCTGAAGGGCATCGACCTCGACATCATGCCTGGCGAAGTCGTCGTCGTTCTCGGCCCGTCGGGATCGGGCAAGTCGACGTTCCTGCGCTGTATCAACCACCTCGAGCCGATCCAGAAGGGATACATCGAGGTGGATGGCGAGCAGATCGGTTATCGGGTGCGCAAGGACCGGCTGGAGCGACTTTCGCCCAACGGCATCGCCCGCCAGCGCCGCAAGATCGGCATGGTGTTCCAGCAGTTCAATCTCTATCCGCACATGACGGTGCTGCAGAACATCATCGAGGCGCCGGTCGGCGTCCACGGTGAGAACCGCAAGGACGCGATCGAAAACGCCAAGCACCTCCTGCAGCGTGTCGGCCTGTCGGAGAAGGCGAATGCCTATCCCCGCCAGCTCTCCGGCGGCCAGCAGCAGCGCGTGGCGATCGCCCGCGCGCTGGCCATCAAGCCGAAGCTGATGCTCTTCGACGAGCCGACCTCGGCACTCGATCCCGAACTCGTCGGCGAAGTGCTGTCGACGATGCGCGATCTCGCCAAGCAGGGCCTGACGATGATCGTCGTCACCCACGAGATCGGCTTTGCCCGTGAGGCGGCCGACCGGGTGGTGTTCATGGATGGCGGCGTCGTGGTCGAGCAGGGCAAGCCGGAAGATGTGATCGGCAATCCGCAGCATCCGCGCACGCAGGCCTTCCTGTCGCGCTTTCTCTGACATCGGGCTCATCCAGCGCAAAGCCGCTCATGATGCAATCGAAGACCCGGCCGGCCCTGTCATGGGGCCGGTAGCGGACCACGCATGCAAAGAATTGGAACGGACATGACCATCGACAACGATTTCGCCCGCCTTTCGGATTTCGAGCCCATGGACGCCGAACTGCGCGCCATCCGCCAGCATCTGCACGCCCACCCTGAACTGTCGTTCGAAGAAACGGAAACCGCCCGCTTCGTCGCTGAGAAGCTCGAGGGCTGGGGCTATGAAGTGACCCGCAACGTCGGTGGCAACGGCGTCGTCGCCCGCATGACGCAGGGCGCCGGCAAGAAGAGCATCGCGATCCGCGCCGACATGGACGCCCTGCCGATCACCGAGCAGACCGGCAAGCCCTATGCCAGCCAGGTTCCCGGCAAGATGCATGCCTGCGGCCACGACGGCCACACGACGGTGCTGCTGGGGGCCGCCGAATATCTGGCGCGCACCCGCAAGTTCAACGGCACGGTCAACCTGATCTTCCAGCCCGCCGAAGAGGCCGGCGGCTTCAGCGGCGCCCAGGCGATGATCGATGACGGCCTGTTCGAGCGCTTCCCGTTCGACGCCATCTTCGGCCTGCATAATCACCCCGGCGCGCCTGAAGGCAGCTGGCTCATGCGTTCGGGGCCGCTGATGGCGGCCGCCGACACGGTCGAGATCAAGATCACGGGCAAGGGCGGCCACGCGTCGCGCCCGCACCTGACGATCGATCCCGTCGTCGTCGCCTGCAATCTCGTCGTCTCGCTGCAGACAGTCATCTCGCGCAATGTCGATCCGACGCAGACGGCTGTCGTTACGGTTGGCGCCATCCATGCCGGCGAAGTGGCCAACGTCATCCCGGAAAGCGCGAGCATGCTTTTGACGGTGCGCTCGTTCGACCCGAAGGTTCGCGAGATCCTCGAAAAGCGCATCCGGGCGCTGACGACGTCGCTGGTCGAAGGCTTCGGCGCCGCCGTCGAGATCGACTACGCCTACGGCAACCCCGTCGTCGTCAACTCCGAAAAGGAAACAGAGTTCGCCCGCATGGTGGCCGAGGAACTGGTAGGCGAGGGCAATGTCGCGCTTTGCCCGCTTATCCCCGGCAGCGAGGACTTCTCGCACTTCCTGCAGCACAAGCCCGGCAGCTTCCTGCGCCTGGGTAATGGCATGAACTCGGCGATCCTGCACAGCGCCAAATACGACTTCGCCGACGACAGCCTGACGGCGGGTGCCGCAATGTGGGCGCGTCTCACGGAACGCTACCTCGACGAGTAATCGTTCGGTATCGAATTCTCCCAAGAAACGAAGAAGGGGCGCCCGCAATAGGCGCCCCTTCTTTCATATCATGCGGGCCGCGGCGCGGATGCGCCGTCGGCCGGTAAGTCCAATTACTGGTTGGACGAGGCGGCGGATTTGTCCGCGGCCACCTGCGTCTGCGCCATCGCTTTCACGAGGGCCACGATCTTTTCGCGCAGCTGCGTGTCCGTGATCTTGATGAACGCCTTGTTGAGCGCGAGCCCTTCCTTGGAATGCAGGAATTCCGCGACCGGATCGGTCGTTGCCGTCAGTTCGAGACCGGCGAGCGACAAAGGCTCCGACGGATCCTGCTGAAAGAAGAAACTTGGCGTGGTGTTCAGAACCTCAGCGATACGCTGCAGCCGGCTGGCGCCGATCCGGTTCATTCCCTTTTCGTACTTCTGCACCTGCTGGAACGTCACGCCGATCTGCTCGGCCAACCTTTCCTGGCTCAGTCCCAGCAACTGCCTGCGCATTCTGACTTGGGAACCCACATAGCTATCGATTGCATTCGGTGTCTTAGCATTCATCTTGTATGTCCTATGCCGGAATCAAAGCGAAACAGTCCCCGGCAAACCGGCTCTATCCAGCAACAACAGTTTGTCTTAGCAAGCGATCAAATTCAACCTCAGGATTATGACGATTAGGTGATCTGTGGGCGGAAACTCCGAAGATACACGCCATACGTGCGTCTCGTTCAATCTCTACCGCCGAAGCGGATCGGCCGGATCACGCGGTGGACAATCTTCAGCGTCCGGTCGGGCTGGATCATGTAAGTCTCCTCGACCTCTTGCCCATACTGGTCGATGAAGCTGTGCGGGAAGGTCGAGCCGATCGGCGATTTGGTGAGCTTCGTCCGAGGCTGGCCGCTATAGATGATGCTGCCGGGAATCGGTGTGAGCCCGGGTGCGGAGTAGTTCTTTCCGGTCGTGCATCCTGCCAGAAGAACCAGCGCGACAATTGCAACCACAGTCCGTTTCATCGCGCCCTCACATCTTCGTTTCGCTTGACCTGTGCATATATGGTCGCGGCCTGGAATGGACAGGCGGTGCTGGCTTATCCCGGATGTTTTTTGATGGCGGCGGCAAACGCCGCCATCGCGTCTCACTTGCTCAACGGCCTAAAGCAGCCCGCGTTTCGCCAGATTGGCCATCAGCGCGCCGATGCCGAAGGTCCAGGGGGTGCAGTCGTTCGAGCGGCGCACCGTATTCACAAGCAAGCCGAGCCCAGCCGACGAAATCTCCACGACGTCGCCGATCTTGTGGGTAAAACCCTGGTTCGGCGCGTCGCGGTCCTGCGTCGGGGCAAACAGCGTGCCGAGAAACAGCATGAAACCATCGGGATACTGATGATGCGCGCCGCAGGTCTGGCGGACGAGATCGGTCGGATCGCGGCTGATCTTCGACATCGAGCTCTTGCCATGAAGCACGAAGCCGTCTTCGCCGGTTACCTTTAGGTCAAGCTCGGCGCTGCGCACCGCATCAAGATCGAAGCTCTCGTCGAGCAGGCGGATGAAGGGGCCGATCGCGCAGGAGGCGTTGTTGTCCTTCGCCTTGCCAAGCAGCAACGCCGAGCGTCCCTCGACATCACGCAGGTTGACGTCGTTGCCTAGCGACGCGCCCCGGATCTCGCCACGACTATTGACCGCGAGCACGATTTCCGGCTCCGGATTGTTCCAGGTCGAGACCGGATGCAGGCCGACATCGGCACCCCAGCCGACGGAGGAGAGCACCGGCGCCTTGGTGAAGACTTCCGCATCCGGGCCGATGCCGACCTCGAGATATTGCGACCACATCCCTTCCTCGATCAGCGCCTGCTTGACCGTGGCTGCTTCCGGAGACCCCGCCTTCAGATTGTTGAGGCTGCCGCCGATCAGCGTGCTGACGCGCTCGCGGATCGCGGCCGCCCGGTCGGGATTGCCCGCCGCCTTCTCCTCGATCACCCGCTCGATCATCGACTGCGCGAAGGTGACGCCGCAAGCCTTGACCGCCTGCAGATCGACCGGCGCCAGCAGATAGGGGCACGAGGCATCCGGCTTGCCGGTGCTGTTTGCGGCGATATCCTCGAGCGTTCCAAGCGACTTGCCGTTGGCGGAACGGACGAAGGCCACGAGATCAGGCCGCTCCAGAAGCGCGCTCATCGTGGCCACGTCCTTCGACGTGATATCGACTACCTGCTGATCACGGATCGTCACGAGGCTGGGGCCTTCGGCGGCAGGGTTCCAGACGCGGCCGACGAACAGGCCACCCGAGGCGGCGGCGTCGAGAAGGGTATAAGGCATGATAATGTTCCGTCACGCGAGCGATGGACGCGCTCTATGAGCCAGGGGATGCGCCGCCCTCCAACCCAGCGGCAGCAAAATCGATCATATTCGCCGACGACGGGCAAGGCCGGAATGCTGAGGAATGATCGCCTATCCGCGAAAACACTCATGGGCCGGTGCCCATCCAGACACCGGCCCATGATCGAAAGTCGCCGCTTAGTGGTTGTCGCGCGGGATACCCTTGGTCTGGGCGATCCGCTGATACTTCACCGCCGGCTCCAGCACCGCGCCGGTTTCCATCTGCCCGACATAGGAGCGCTGGATTTCCTGCCACGGCGTCTGGCTTTCCGGATAGACATAGCCGCCGGCCGCGACCAGTTCCGCGCGCCGCTTGGCGATCTCTTCGTCGCTGATCAGGATGTTGGCTGTTCCCTTCTTGAGGTCGATGCGCACCTGATCGCCCGTCTGCAGGATCGCAAGGCCGCCACCGGCGGCCGGCCCCCGCCGGGCGGTGTGGGTAGTGGGCGCCCCCCAGGGGCGCCCCCGGGGCCCCGAACACACCCACCGGAAGCCCGCAGCCCGCCCAGACCTGGCCGGCGGCGGGGTTTGGGT
>NZ_JBGLYS010000050.1:0-28562 GCF_047304155.1 Rhizobium sp. Rhizsp42
TTGCCCCCACCAACCCCCCAAAACCCCCCCGGCCCCCCCCCCCCCCCACAAACCACCCCCTCACCTTTTAGCCCCGGGGCCCGGGGGTTGCCGGGGGGGGGGTGCCCCCCCCGGGCCCCCCGCTTTCTATTCTCCGCCTGGGCTTAAATCCGGCGGACGAGACATGTCACCATCGACGACAGAGACCGACGAAACGCGCATCAAGCGCTTTCTCGCCATTGCCTCGCACGACCTGCAATCGCCGCTCAGGCACATCGCGATGTATGCGGAGATCCTGATCGACGAGATCGGCGACAGGATCGATTCCGAACATCTGGAATACCTCAGCACCATCCTTGCCAAGACGCAGGCCGCTCAGGAGCTGACAAAGGGGCTGATCAGCTTCGCCTCCGGCGCGCCGCGACTTGTGATCAGCGATGTCGATACCAAGCTGCTGGTCACGCAGATCTGGGCGGAACTACGCTTCGAGGTCGATGCGCCGAAGGCAACGATTGAACTCGGCGACCTGCCCGGCGTCCGCACGGATGCTGGGATCCTGGGGCTGGTGCTGAAGAATGTGATGGCGAACGGGCTGATGCACCGCACGGATGCCGACGAGGCATGCCGCCTGACGGTCGAGGCGGAAGTCGATGCCACGCATTGGACGATCCATATTTCAGACAACGGCCCGGGCATCGCGCAGGAACATCAGGAGAGCGTGTTTACCGCCTTCTGGAGCCTGCTGCCGGAGAGGGCTGCGAAAAGGCCGGGCCTCGGGTTGGCAGCGGCGCGGGAAATGGTGACCGCGCTTGGTGGCACGATTTCACTCACATCACCGACGGACACGGGAAGCCGGTTCACGATCCGGCTGCCGGTTTGATGGCACGTCAGATGTTGTAATCGTCCTTCCAGACGTCGGGCATGTCATAGCGAACATATTCGCGGATGATGTGCTGCAGCGTCTCGACGTCGATCTCGTCCTTGCCGATGCGGAAGTCGACGCCGTAATCCTGGAACTGCTGGAAGTAGCTGTCCGAGACATCCATCGATATGACGCCGATCGGGCCGGTGTAGCTCGCGGCGCGCAGCTTCGGCACGGTCTCGCGAAAATCCGCATTCGGCAGGAGGCGGTTGTCGAGCAGGATCAGGTCGAACCTGTCACTGCCGAGCTTTGCCAGCGCATCGCTGACCGATTGCGCGTAGTCCATCTCCACCTTCGGCTCGATAAGTGCCGCGACGGTCTTCTTCAAGGCGCGAAATTCGATGAATTCGTCATCGACGAACAGGATTTTTACCGCCTCGCCCGGAGCCGTCTCTGGTTTCACTTCAGCGTTTTCGGTCACGAAACAAGTCCCATGCGCAACGCCATCGCCACCATGTGGACGCGATTGACCGCGCCGAGCTTCCTCACCGACGCCGCAATGTGCGAATTGACGGTGTGTTCCGACAGGCCGAGGATGATGGCGATCTCCGCCGATGTCTTGCCTTCACTGGTCCAGCGAACCACTTCACTCTCCCGTTGGGTCAAACGGCCTGACATTTCGTTGACCAGGATTTCCTCGTAGAACTTGTCGAATATCCGCATGGTATCGAGCAGGATATCGGCGACCTCGCCCTGGTCCGGCTGCTGGCGCTTGCCGCTGAAGGCAACACAATAGCGGCGCCCCTCGGGCGTGAAAAGCGGGATGAGCAGAAAGCTGTTGGTGTCGAACTCGTTGAGAACGAGATCGGGAGGATAGCCCTCCAGATTGCCCGCCTTGCCGCTCATGGGGGTCGCCAAAAACTGCGCGGCCTTCGACTTGATGAAGCCGAGCGCGCGGCCCATGGCGTAGACGAAGAAGCCGGTCTGGCGTTCGGCGACATTGGTAATGATGATATCGCGCGCGCCGAAGGGCTGCGACGCCTCGGAGATGCGGGCGAGCGCGAAGCTGTCGAAGGCATAGTGATGCGCGGCCGCCTTCAGAAGTCGAAAGAAATCCGTGCGGTTGATCGCCCGCCCCAATTCCGGGCCAGCATGAAATGGAAGTGCCATCGCGCTACTCATTCCGCATTCCTGCTTCTTGGCTCCTACGTGCCTTTGGTTACCAGTTGGGCGGGATCCCCGAACTCTGGAGACACGCGCCAGACTGATACAGTTAATGACCGAGTGCGGAGTTTCGAGGGAAACCGCCGCGACGCGCCGATCACAAAATCGGCATGCGGCCTCTGTTTCCGCCTATTCCCATGCCGTCAGCGATGCGTTTCGCGCACCAGCGAGACGACAGACTTCGGCCACGGATTTTGCCGGGGTTGTTTCGTCAACAAAGTCAAACGGCTCTCCCCAGCATCGTCTCACACTGCTTCATGCGTATAGTGTGAAATGTAGCCAAAGTCGTGTCAATGAGACTTGCAACCATTGCGTCATAAATACCTAAGAAAGTCGATTGTCTTTGATGGACTATTGGCCGGGACCGACGAGTGCACTGAGGTCGATCGGTTTTTCGACGTATAGATCGGCCCCGCAGGCCAAGGCCCGCTCCCGATCCGCCGTCGCGTCCGAGCCGGAACAGACAGCGATTCGCATCGAGGCGAAGCGGTGATCCGCGCGCAGGCGCGTGACGAGGCCGATGCCGCTATCGATAGGCATATAGAGATCGACGATGAGGAGCGCCGGTAGCGTCGCGCCTTCCGCGGCGGATACACAGAGCGCTTCGAAGGCGGCATCGGCGGTCTGGAAGCAGGAAAGAGCGATGTCTTGGCGTTCCTTGCGGCAGACATATTGCGCGTAAAACAGGTCGTCGCGGCTGTCGTCCACGTAAAATACCGCTGGCATTGCCATCCCTTCCGCGCTCGCGCCAGCATCCGTGACAGGCATATTGCCGGTCGGTGCCGAAGCCGCAACTATCGCGGCAGATGTATATTGAATAATTTTCAATTCTGGAAATAGTAACCGCCGGACGGGAGAGCAACGCGTGGTGAAGCCGATCATTGGTCGAAGGACGAGTGCGCCCTGGCGCCAGGAACGACACCGTTTGACCACGATCGTGCTCGGCGTGCTGCTGCTCATGCTGGGTGCAGCGATCCTTCTCGCCTGGGTGCGACAGATCGCGCCTCTTCTTTTCCTGATACCGGATTCACCGGCGATGGCGATCAACACGGCGATCTGCTTCTGCCTGACCGGGATAGCGCTCGTCATCTCTGTCTACACCGGCACCAATGCACGACTCGCCGCTTTCCTGCTGTTTTCGCTCGCCGCCGCGATGAGCGGTGTTCGGCTGATCGAGCTGACATTCGTCGGACGACAGCCGCAGATCATGGAGCGCTTTCTGGCCGGCATTTTCGTCGATCCGTCATTCTTTGGCCGCGTCGGCGGCGGCATGGCGCTCAATACCGCCGTGATCATGTTCTTCTCCAACCTCGCTCTGGCACTCACCCCGCCGGACCAGAAGGGCAAGGCGCGGCTGTTCGAGGAGCTTGTCGGCTATGTGGTGATCGGCCTCGGCATCGCGGCACTTGCCGGATACGCGATGCATACCGAGCACATCTATCGCTGGGGATCGAACATCGGCATGGCGGTGCATACCGCCGCCGGCGTGACGCTGCTCGGCTCGGCGATGCTGGTGCGATCCTGGTGGCTGCAGCCGGATCATCATGGCGGCATGCCTGTCTGGCTGCCGGGCGCGCTGTGCTTCATCGGGCTGATGATCGATCTCTACACCCCGCTCGGGGTGGTGAACGGCATGATCTATGTGCCGCTGATCCTGACCTCGCTGTGGTTCAACAGCCGGACCGCGCCCTTCAATCTTGCCTTCGTCTGCTCCATTCTGATCCTGCTCGGTTTTCTCGCCGTCGACCGGCATGGTGAAGGCTATGGCTACGAGGCGACGAACCGCGCCATCACCGTCGGCATGCTCTGGCTGGTGGCGACTTTCGTGTTCTTCTTCCAGCGCAAGAGCGACAGCCTGGATGCAGAGCGCATCCGCTTCGACACGGTGACGCGCAACACGCCGAACGCGATCGTCGCCATGGACCCGCAGGGCAAGATTTCGCTGTTCAATCCGGCGGCCGAGGAGATGTTCGGCCGGACATCGAAGGAAGCGATCGGGGAGAGCGTTCACATGCTCTTGCCAGAGACCTTCCATGCCGGCCTCGACGACTATTTCCGGCGATCGCTGCTCTTGAGCGAGGAAGGCGGGACCGGGACGACGGGTACGATCGCGGGCATCCGGCGCAATGGCGAGACCTTCCCGCTCGACGTATCGCTCAGCGCCTTCCGGACCGGGACGACGGTCACCTTCGTCGCTATCTTGAGAGACATCAGCCTGCGGGTGCAGCAGGAGGAACAATTGCGGACGATGTTCCGCCAGCTTCAGGCCTACACCGCCGATCTGGAGCGCAGCAATTCCGATCTCGACGAGTTCGCCTATATCGCCTCACATGACCTGAAGGAGCCGCTGCGCGGGATGCACAACCATTCCCGCTTTCTGCTTGAGGACTACGAGACGGTGCTCGACGAGGACGGCGTGCGCCGCATCAACCGCATCGTCCGGCTCAGCCAGCGCATGGAGAAGCTGGTCAACGACCTGCTCTATTTCTCGCGCATCGGGCGCCAGCAGCTGGCGGTGAAGCGCACCGACGTCCATGCCATCGTCAAGGATGTGGTCTCGACCATGGAGCTCTATCTGGAAGAGCGGCGGGCGAAGGTGCTGGTCGAGGGCCAGCTTCCCGATGTCGTCTGCGATTCGCTGCGGCTGACCGAGGTCTACCGCAACCTGATCACCAATGCCGTGAAATACAACGACAAGCCCGAGCCGGTCGTGACCGTCGGTCACGTCGGCGAGTTTACCGGCGAAGACGGGCGCCGGACGAGCGACGTCTATTTCGTGCGCGACAACGGCAAGGGCATTCCTCGCGAGTTTCACGAGGATATCTTCCGCATCTTCAAGCGGCTGGAAAAGACGCAGGAATCGGACGACGGCACCGGCGCCGGGCTGACCTTCGTGCGCAAGATCATCGGCCGTCACGAGGGCGACGTCTGGCTGGAGTCAGAGGTTGGCCAGGGCACAACCTTCTATTTTACATTGGGTCACAAGCGCGAGGGGCAGCATGCAGCACCGTGAATCACAGCCGATCCTGATCGTCGAAGACAGCGAGGACGATTACGAAGCAACCATCCGCGCGTTCAAGCGCGCCAAGCTCAAGAACCCGGTGCAATGGGCGCCATCGGGCCAGCAGGCGCTGGATCTCCTAGCCACGATGGAAACACGGCCGGGCCTCATCCTGCTCGACCTCAACATGCCGGGGCTCGATGGCCGCAAGACACTGGAGGCGATCAAGTCCAACCCGGCCTGGCGGAAAATCCCGGTGGTGATCCTGACCACGTCGGACGACGAGCGCGACATCGAGGGCTGCTACGCGCTCGGCGCCAACACCTATGTCCAGAAGCCTGTCGATCTCGACGGTCTGTTCGCCGCGATCCAGAGGCTGAAGGAATACTGGTTCGAGATCGCCATATTGCCTCTGGAGGGGTGACCTCATGGCCGAGGGCAGCGCGGTACTTGTTATCGACGACAATATCGACGACCGCGAGGTTTACCGGCGGATGCTGGCGCGCGTGCCGGGCGCGAATTACGTGGTCTACGAAGCTGAAAACGGCGACGAGGGCATAGCGCTCAACGCGCAGAAGCGGCCGGATTGCGTGCTGCTCGACTACTCGCTGCCGGGCCGCGACGGCGTCGGCGTGCTTGAGGAGATCTTGAAGCTCGATCCATCCGCCAACGTGATCATGCTGACGGGCCAAGGCAGCGAGACGATCGCCGTCGAGGTGATGAAGGGCGGCGCGCGGGATTATCTCACCAAGGACACGCTTTCGCCGGAGACGCTGCACCGCTGCATCCAGAGCGCCATCATGCATGGCGATCTCGCGGCCAAGCTGGAGCAGAAGCAGCAATCGCTAGAGATTTTCACCCGCGCCATGGCGCATGACCTGAAGGAGCCGCTGCGGACGATCAAGTCTTTCAGCAGGCTCCTGCAGGCATCGCCATCGCTCGCACATGACGATCACGACCTGCTCGGCTACGTGCTCAGCGCCGCCGACCACATGGAGGAGCTGATCGTCAAGGTGTCGGGCTTCTCGAAGCTTGAGGCCTCCGGCGATCTTGAGGCCAAGCCGGTGTCGCTGTCAGCGATCGTCGACCAGGTGGAACGCAATCTGCGCGAACAGATCAGCAGCCGTGGCGCCGCGATCGAGCGCGGACCCTTGCCCCAGGTGATGGGCGACGGGACGCTTCTGGTGCAGATGCTGCAGAACATCATCTCCAACGCCATCAAGTATTGCGAGGCCGGGGTGCCGCGCGTGCGGATCTCGGCACAAGGCGAAGGCACGCTCTGCCGGATCGCCGTCAGCGACAACGGGCCCGGCATCGCGCGCGACCATCGCGAGTTGATCTTCCAGCCCTTCAAGCGGCTGGTCGGGCGCGGCATCGAGGGGACGGGGCTCGGGCTTGCGATCTGCCGGCGGATCGCGCAGCTGCATGGCGGCGCCATCTGGTGCGAGGATGCCGATGGTGGCGGCACCACCTTCATCATGGAACTGCCGCTCGCCTTGAGTGAGACGGAGAGGGCGCCGACCGGGGCGGCAAACCCGCAACAGGCAGAGCAGCGCACGGATAGAATCGGGCGGGTGGCCGAGGTTCTGCTGGTCGAAGACAGCCCGGCAGATGTGCAGCTTCTGAAGATCAAGCTGATGAGGCGCGAGAAGGTGACATTCAACCTGCATCTCGCTTCGAACGGCCTTGAGGCGATGCGGCTTCTTCAAGAGCGGGCAACCGGTGGTCACGATCCTTTGATCGACCTCATCCTGCTCGATATCAACATGCCGATCATGGATGGGTTCGAGGTTCTGGAGGCGCTTTCGCGTGACGCGCGGCTGAAGACGATACCGGCCTTCATCCTAAGCACATCAAGCGATGAGGACGACATGGAGCGTGCTAGAAGGCTTGGCGCGCAGGCCTACATGATCAAGCCGCCGACGCGCCAGCAGCTGGAACTTGCGCTGCGGGATGTTCAGACTTTGGATTTGCAGCCTTGCGGAGATGCCCTAATTCTTTATGGAGAGCAAACAAGGCACCAAGCAAACGCAACGATATGACTGTTATCCTCACCTTCATCTCCGCGCTCCTTCTGTACCCAATGCAATCCGGGCTCCCCTCTATGGCTTCAGGCATACACCACATCACGCTGCTGACCCGAAAGGTGCAGGCGAACGTCGACTTCTACGCCGGCTTTCTCGGCATGCGGCTGGTCAAGCAGACCGCCGGCTTCGAAGACGCGACGCAGCTGCACCTCTTCTACGGTGACGCGGAAGCCACGCCGGGCTCGCTCGTGACATTCCTTGTCTGGGAAGATGGCGCGCCTGGCCGTGCCGGCTTCGGGCAATTGAGTGAGCTGGCGCTGGCGATCGACCCTTCCAGCATCGGCTACTGGCTGACGCGGGCGATGAGCTTCGGCGTGCGCACGGAGGGTCCGGCCGACGAATTCGGCGAGCCGGTGCTGCGCCTGAAGGATCCCGACAACATCATCGTCAAGCTTGCCGGCACGCCGGCGCTGAAATCGCCTGCTCCCTGGCATGGTGCCGGCATTCCGGTCGAGCACGCCGTGCAGCGCGTGCGCGGAACGACGATGCTCACCGAAGAGCCGGAGAAGAGCCGTGCCTTCGTCGAGAGCCATTTCGGCTACCGTTTCCAGGAGAACCGCGGCAACATCGACCGACTGGTCTCGCAGTCCGGCGATATCGTCGATATCAGGAACGCCAAGGGGTTCTGGTCGAGCGCACCGGGGACCGGCACCTTTGACCACGTGGCGTTCCGCGCGGAGGACGACGCGGCGCTGTCGAAGGTTCATGATGCGCTGAAGAGCGAGGGCGCGAGCGCGTCGGATATCAACGTGCATGACCGCAAGTATTTCCGCTCGCTCTATGTGCGCGAACCGGGCGGCACGCTGATCGAGCTTGCGACTGACAAGCCGGGCATGACGGTGGACGAGCCGGCGGCGACGCTGGGCGAGAAGCTGTTCGTGCCGAAGGACCCGATCACCGATCTCAAGGATCTCAAGGTGGTTCTGCCGCAGTTTTCGATGCCGGGCGAACCCAGGATCAATTATCGCGAACTGCCCTTTGTGCACCGCTTCTATACGCCGCCTAACCCTGACGGCACGGTTCTGGTGCTGCTGCACGGTTCGGGCGGCAACGAGACGACGCTGATGCCGCTGCTGCACAAGGTGGCGCCGCGCGCGACGCTGCTCGGCGTACGCGGACGCGCGACGGAAGAGGGCATTCCGCGCTGGTACAAGCGCATCACGCCGTTTTCCTTCGACCAGCAGGACATCAAGAACGAGGCGGAGGCCTTCGCCGCCTTTATCGACGGCGCGGTCAAATCCTATGGGCTCGATCCGAAGAAGCTCGTTTATGTCGGCTATTCCAACGGCGCCAATCTCCTGAACTCGCTTCTCTACCTGCACCCGAACCTGGTGCACAAAGCGGTTCTGCTGCGCTCCATGCCTGTGCTCAGCGAATTTCCGCATGCGGACCTTAAAGGCACCGATCTGCTTGTCATCAGCGGCAAGACGGATGCCTATGGGAAATATGCAAGCGACCTCGAAACACGGTTGAAGACCTCGGGCGCAACGGTCGATTCGACCGTCATCCCAACGGGGCATCTGCTCGGCGATGACGATGTTCCGGTCATTCAGAAGTGGCTGACGCACGAGGAATAGCGCGTCGGCGCCTAGGCCAGCGGAGCTTCATCCACTGCGGCCAGGACACACCCGTTGGTCGTATTCTGCAATTTCTACTCGGACCCGTCGCATTCCTCCAAGTCATGCGGCGGGTTTTTCTCTGGCAAAAACGTCCGATCCGGTCGGTCTTCTTGGTCGATATTGGTCCGGCGAGAACAGCTGTCTTTTACCTCTCAGCCATTTCGCCAGTGCGAAGAAGCGCAATGCGGACATGAGAAAACAACGTAAGCAACGTTATTGCACTTCTATATATTTTTATATTCGCAATGCTTAAATCGGATTTATTTCGACAACAATCAGAAGCAAACAAGCAGAATTGCGACTTCGTTAATATTAAGTAAACACGAATTATTACAATTACTTTTCTTCATTCCGGAAATAATATCGCATTAATATCACCCTTCTGCGATTAATAATATACCAGCAAGAAATCACCACATTGTTTTGGTTTTTCAGCAAACTGTATTGGTTTGCTGCAACGCAAAATGTTTCTTGCCGAGGTTGGGGGAGCGCCCTACCCTTCCCCCGACATCGACTGCAGAAGGGAACCCGAATGCCTCCTCAGCCCGTGGACATCAGCCTGATCATCTCATCGAGAAATCGGGCTTATGGACTGACGAACTGCCTGGATGCCGTATCGAATGCCGCGCGCCAGGCCAGCGATCTGAGCCTGGAACTCGTCTTCGTCGACAATGGTTCCACCGACAACACGTCCGCGATCGTCAGCGAATGGGCAAAGACCGCGCCGATCAGCACAAATCTCGTTTACGAAGCGAAGCCCGGCCTTTCGGTTGCGCGCAATAGCGGGCTGGCTGCCGCCACGGGCCGGATCATTGCCTTCACGGACGATGATTGCGAAGTGTTTCCCGATTATTTCACGGTGATCGCAGCGCTCTTCGCGGCCGACACCGACATCGTCATGCGTGGCGGTCGTATCGAGCTTGGCGACGCGCGCGATCTGCCGGTCACGATCAAGCCCGAGCTGGAGCCTGCCGTGCTGACCAGCGAGCTGCATGCCGGCGGGTTCATCCATGGCGCCAACATGGCGTTCCCACGCGTGCTGATCGACAAGGTCGGCCTGTTCGACACCCGCTTTGGCGCCGGCTCGCCCTTCCGCTCCGGCGAGGACACAGATTACGTGCACCGCGCCTTCAATTCCGGCATCCGCGTCGAGTACGTCCCGGACTTCGCGGTGAAGCATTTCCATGGGCGCCGGGAGCTCGGCGACGTGAAGAAGCTGCAGAGCGGCTATGCCTTCGGCAACGGCGCGCTCTACGCCAAATATCTCTTCGACCGCCGCTCGAACATGCGCGGCATGCTGCGCTGGGACATTCGCCAGGCAGTGCTGGAGGCGATGGGCCGCCGCAAGCTCAGCGACGAGCTGGGGCTCACCTATCGCAGCCAGCTCAGAGACAATTTCACCGGCATGGTCGCCTATTGGCGCGGCCAGAAGACGGGCCGGGCCGCTTGAGCGGTCCTAAGCCCCGGAAGCATTGCGCCTCAGCGCCCAATCGATTGGATACTGAATGACAGATACGGCAATTGGCCACGCCGAGCTGAAGAAGAAGACCGCACTTTCCGTCCTCTGGTCGGTCATCCGCGTGGCGTGGAGCACGATTGCGACCTTCGTGATCTTCGTCATTCTCGCCCGTATTCTCGGCCCCGGCGACTTCGGCACCTTCGCGCTCGCGAGCCTGTTCGTCGAGATCGGCAGGGTGCTTGCCTATGCCGGCCTCGGTGACGCGGTGACGCGGCAGCTCGATCTCGACGAGGAACTGGCCGATACCGCCTTCTGGGCGACCATTGCCTTCAGCGCCATCGTCGCTGCCGTCGTCTTCGTCTTCGCGCCCTATTACGGCGATCTCGTCCGCGATCCGAAAGTCGCCGAGATCCTGCGCTGGCTGGCTCCGCTGCTGCCAGTGTCGTCGCTCGCCGTCATCCACAATGCGCGCCTGGCCCGCGAATTCGGCCACAAGAACCTTGCGGCCCAGGCGATTGCCGCCAGCCTGCTGTCCGGCATCACCGCCGTCGCCTGCGCCTTCATGGGCTGGGGCGTGTGGGCGCTGGTCGCCCAGACCGCCGTCAATGCCGTCGTCACGGTGCTGCTCGGCTGGGTCGCCTATCCCTGGATGCCGAAGTTCCGCTTCAACGTGCCGCTGTTCCGCTCGGTCTTCCTGTTCAGCATCAGCCTTGTCGTCACGCAGCTGATGTGGATGCTGCTCGCCCGCGTGCAGGACATCTTCATTTCACGCTGGTACGGCCCGGTCGAAGTCGGCCGCTACCGTATTGCGTGGCGCCTGATCGAGCTGATCGGACAGGCGGTGCTGGCGCCGATCGGCAGTGTGGCGCTGGTGACGCTGTCGCGGCTGCAGAACGACCCCGTCGCCTTCCGCAATGCCTACAACAAGATCGTCGGTGCCGCGGCACTCGGCACCATTCCGCTGCTGCTCGGCTTCGGCGCTCTGTCCAACGACATGATCGCCATGCTGTTCGGCGACAAGTGGGGCAATGCCGGCGACATCGCCACGGTGCTCGTGCTGATGGCCGTGCCGTTCGTGATGAACTTCTTCGCCTCGTCGGCGCTGTCCGCCGTCAACCGCGCGGAATCGATCCTCTCGGTGGCCGCCCTGCAGCTTGCCGCCACGCTGGCGCTCACCTGGTTGCTTGTGCCCTACGGCGTGGTTGCCGTTGCGGCAGGCTATACGCTGCGTGCCTGGCTGACGCTGCCCTACCAGCAGTACGTACTGGCGCGCTTCGCCAACATCGATGCGATGAGCACGCTGAAGGCCGTGGCGCTGCCGCTCTGCGGTTCGCTTCTGATGGCCGCCGGCGTCTGGCTGGCTCATCCCGTCATCGTCGAGCATGTCCAGAACCGCTGGCTGTCGCTCGGCCTCAGCATCGGCCTCGGCGCGGTGATCTATCTCGCCTTCCTGCCGATCTTCGGCCGGTCGGTCATCCGCCCCTACATCGCGCTTGCAATGTCGCTCAATCCGTTTCGCAAACATGCGCAGGCCTGAGCCCGCGCAATAACTTTCGGACCTCTTGTCCCTAAAACAAGGAGCCTTCAATGGAATCTAACCTGACGATCATCAACCGCCTGCAGGGCGTGATCGAGAAGAACCTGTCTGACGTTTTCGACCCGTCGGAGCGTTATGCGCTTCTCGACTTTCCGAACCACTACAATATCGGCGACAGCGCCATCTGGCTGGGCGAGCTTGCATATTTCGACAAGAAGCGCTCCCGCCCGTCCTATGTGACCGAAATCCCGACCTTCGACGAGGACCGTATGCTCGGCGCCATTGGCGACGGCCGGATCTTCCTGCATGGCGGCGGCAATTTCGGTGACATCTGGGCCGGCTACCGCCAGTTCCGCGAAAACATGCTGGAGCGGCACAAGGGACGGCCGATCGTGCAGCTGCCGCAGACCATCCATTTCAAGGATCAGGCCAACGTCGACAGCACGGCGCGCGCCATCGAGAAGCACGGCCAGTTCACGCTTCTGGTGCGCGACAAGAAGAGCCTTGCCTTTGCGCAGCGCTGGTTCCAGTGCGAGACGCGCCTTTGCCCCGACATGGCCTTCTGCATCGGCCCGGTCGCAAAGCCGGTTCCGCAGCATGAGCTGCTCTTGAACCTGCGCGAAGACCAGGAGGTCGGCACGCCACAGGACCTGACGGCGGCGACGCAGCGTCCGGGCACGGTGAAATCGGATTGGCCGGATGAGCCAGCCGATTTCCAGAAGCAGACCAAGCACGCGGCCATTCTGAAGGGGCTGCTGTCAGGCAAGATCGGCGGTCGCGCCCGCATGACGGAACTCGCCTACCGCGAGCGCGCGCAGCAGCGCTTCGACCGCGGCGTGGCGCTGCTTGGTTCGGCACGGCAGGTCATCACCGACCGTATGCACGGGCACATCATGTGCGTGCTGATCGGCGCCGACCATTGCGTGCTCGACAACAGCTACGGCAAGACCAGCAGCTTCATCGAAGCCTGGAACACCTGCAACACGGAGAAGGCGGAACTGGCAGCGACCGTCGACGAGGCGCTTGATATTCTCGACGCGAGACGCATGCAGAAGCAGGCCGCCGTCGCCTAAGGCAGTTACCCTCGCCGGGCGATCATGATCCCGGCGAGGACCACCAGACCACCGATCGCCTGCATCGGGCCGATCGGCTCGCTGAGCAGGATCCATGCGAGGATGGCGGCGACGACGGGCTGCAGCAGCAGCGTCAGCGACGAGAAGGCGGCCGGCAGATAGGCCAGCGCATAGGTGATCGCCACCTGGCCGCTGGCATGGCTGATGAAGGCGAGACCGAAGACCATGGCCCAGCCATAAGCGGTGGTCGGCAAGAGATGACCTTCCACGAAGAAGCCGAACGGAAAAAGACAGACGGCGGCCGACGCCGTGCTCCAGAGCATGATGCGAACCGTATCGAAGCGCGTGCGCAACCTGCCGATGGCGAGGATGTAGAGCGCATAAGCGACCGCAGCGAGAACGGCGCCGCCATCGCCACGCAGATCGCCCTGGCCGAGTGCGGCCGGACCGCCCTTGAGAATGACGACACCGGCGATTGCCAGGACCAGCCCGACCACGAATACGCGCGTGACGGCAGCACCCATGAAGAGCACACCGATGATGGTGACGAAGACCGGCGCGAGGTTGGCGAGCAGCGTCGCATTGGCGACGGATGTGATCGTGATCGACAGGTGCCAGGTGATGAGGTCGACGGCGAGAATGACGCCGGGCAGGATGAGCAGGCCGCGATCCATCCAGGTCTCGGGCTTCGGACCGGTCGCGCCACCCTTGATGAGCGAGAAGATGTAGATCGGGAAGAAAGCCAGCGCCACGCGCCAGAAGCCGGTCGCCATCGGCCCCACTTCCGACAGCCGCACAAAGATCGGCGAGCCGCCGATCGCGGCACCACCGAGGATCAACGCGGCGAGCGCGAAACGGTGCGAGGGCGCGGACTGCGGGAGGGCGGAGGAGACTTGCGACATGGCGTACCGTGCTTGCGGCGTCGGGTGCGATCGAGCGGCGCCATCATGCACCGCAAGTAGCAGAAGCGGTGGCCTGAGAATAGCCCGGGAACGACAGGCTCGGTCGATATCGTCGCCGGCGTGGCTCGCGCGACGCCGGCACCAGCATAAAGGGTTAGCCGGAGATGACCGTCGAGAATTCCGGATTGCCGCGGATCGTGTTGCTCACCGTGCAGATCTCGTCTTCAGCTGCGTGGGCGATTTTCTGGCGGGTCTCCTCGTCGATGTCGCCCTTGATGGAGAAGACGATGTTGAAGGTCTTCACTCGCGATAGGCCCTCGGTGGCCTTCTCGCCGGTGACGTCGGCCTTGAGTTCGGTGATGCGATCGAGAACGCCGAGCTGGCTGGCCGCCATGCGGGCGCTCAGGACCAGGCAGGCCGAGAGTGAGGAATAGAGGAGATCGAGCGGGTTGAAACCCGGCTGCGACGGGCTGGTGACGATGTCGATCTCACCGCCCGTGGCGGAGGTGACATGCGGGAAGCCGGTGCGGCCGAGAACGGCGCTGGCGCCAACGGGACGAGTGCGAACCTTTAGGTCGGCCATGAGTTATTCCTCGGAGATGATTCGTGCCTGTAGATAGGAGCTTCGATTGGCCGGCGCAACGCGCTTTTCGCCGCTGATGCAATCGCAGTCCACAAAGGCACGACGCGCTGCAACCAAGGAAGGAAATCGGCATGAAATACCGATTCGGGACACCTTGAGAGGCGAAAGGTCAAGCTGAGTTAGACATCCCCATTTCTAGGGATAGCCCGGCATCCGCCTCGCAATGCAATATGATGTCGCACTAAAACAGAAATGACTATCGGAGTGATCCATGCGAGAACTTGAGACAGTTGCTGTTGCACCCAACGTCGTCTTCGAAAGCGCGCCGTTCGGTTACGTCCGCAAGGTCTATGTCGATGATGAAGCCTGTTGGGGCCTTTTCGACCAGGATGGCGATGTGATCTTCGTCGGCGATGCGCCGATCGACTGCCATTCCTATGCAGCCAAGGAGCATATCCGCGTTCAGGTCGTGCACTGATCCTCCTTCCACGGCGCCCGTCCCCAAGAACGAGCGCCGCAGGGCAGTTGGAAGACTTCAGCGATAGGACGGCGTTGATGGCGTCATGGCCACCTGTTCGCCGGAGAAGATGACGAAGGCGAACAGCAGGACGCCGATGAATGTGATGATCGAGGCGATTGCCACGACGGGTTCCATCGCCATGTTGCCGAGCAACATCAGATAGAGGCTCGGAACCATCAGCGTGACGCCCGCGGTATAGATGCCGTACTGGATCATCGCGATGCGACGTTCTGCCTTGCGCGGATTGAGCGCGTAATAGCCTCCGAAGAGCGCCATCGTCACCCAACCCAAGAGATTACAGTGTGCATGAGCGCCGATCACGCTGTGATCCTGCGAGATTGCCATGTTCAGGCCCATTCCGATACCAAGGATCAGGAACAGAACGGCCGTCTTGAAATATAGATGCGAGATGCGTGGCATGTGAATCTCCCCTCTTTTCGGCAAGGGTAATATTACCACTGCAGAGGCGAGTTGAGAACGACGCCCTTATCAGTAGGTTGCGACATGCGCGGCGAGACAACTTGCGTCGTTTCTGCGAGAAATCGGATGCGCCACGAATTTCCGCCCAGATTGCCGGATATCGTCATGAATACTTCGTTAAAGCCTGTGGTCTAGCATGGCGCGTGCGAATGAGTTGCGGAGAAGTGAGATGCGGGAGATCTACAGGCCGTTTGTCACCAGTGACGATCCCGATCGGGATGTGCGCTGCCAGGACGCGATGCAATTCGCGTTCGAGGACCTGACGCGCGCCTGTGTCGCTTCCGGCTGGAGCGAGCGCGAAAGCATGGAGGCGATCATCAGCCTCGCGGAAGAGCGCCTGCGCGTGCTCGGCGCCAATGACGACGCCAAACAGCTTCTCGATGTTCTGAAAAAGATGATCCAGCAGCCGGCGGCCTGAGGGCTTTCGCCACATCCCCAGTTGTAGGGCCCAATTGTCAGGCGGATTTCGCCAGCGGCACGTCGACGCTGTCGGCAAGGATTTGTGCCTGCGCGACCGACAGATTATGCGACGCCATCAGGAGCAGGCAGAGCGCCACGGCGCGCGGCACATCCTGCTCTCCCGTCGCCCATAGGCGGCTGGTAATCTGATCGACTCCAAAGAGATTTTCCACTCCAGCAGTGGTCAATCCCAGGACCGCCAGAGCGGCTCTGTATTCCAAAGCTTTCATGTTTGCTGTTCCCGGCGCGCTTTATGCGCACTTATCTTTCGGAGTGGCCCACTTTAGTTTCGGTTTATTTTGAAGGGTCTCCGCAAGCGACATTTTCCAGTCTGAAAACGACAGTCACAGCAGTGTCACGGCGCTAGAGTCTTTCTGGACAAACTCTAGTGAACCGACGGTTCGTCCGCATCATCGAGGAAAGTGCGGATGCCGTCGCGCTCGACCGTGGCCAGAAACTCGTCGAAAGCATCGCGATCGGTCTCGAAACCCTCTTCCCACTCGATCAGATCGTCGTCTTGCGTCACGACTTCCATCTTCCAGTCGCCATTGGTGCCGGCGGGGCGGAAAATGTCGACCAGAACGGTCACGCCATCATCGGTAAACTCGCCGGCGAGTTCGGAATGCTCGAGCTTCGGTTCTTTCGTCTTGGCCATGTCACTCTCTGCTGGTCCTGCGGGATGGACCGCTGTAGCAGCCCTGTCGTTTGCCGCCAAATCAAAAAGAAGGATTGAGCCGAGCGCGGCAACGATCGCCGCCGAGGGATGCGGCGACGCCGCGCCTGAGCCGTTTCTTTATCTTTGCTTGGTTTTTTACATGCCGCCCAGCGAACTGGAATCAATATCAGCGGCGAGAAACTCGCTAAAATCCGTCAGAGCCAATAGGCAGTTTGTTAACCAGCGCGGCTATACTTTGGCACCCATAGGATGCGTAATATCACATCCAACAAATCAATATAAATCTAAAGTTTTATTTCTGAGTTTCTCATGACGTCTATTGTCACGAATATATCCGCGAATAACGCGCTGCAGACGCTCCGTTCGATCAACTCGAACCTCGGCGAGACCCAGAAGCAGGTATCAACTGGACTGCGCGTCGGCAAAGCCGCCGATAACGCGGCCTATTGGTCGATCGCCACGACGATGCGCTCGGACAACAAGTCCATTTCGGCGGTCCAGGACGCGCTGGGGCTGAGCGGCGCCATTCTCGACACGACCTACGAGGCAATTGCCTCCTCGATCGATGTGATGTCGGAGATGAAGGCGAAGCTGGTCACGGCTTTCGAAAACGGCGTCGACAAGACGAAGGTCAACGAAGAGATCACGCAGCTGAAGGGTCAATTGACCACGACGCTCGGCGCGGCATCGTTCAACGGCCAGAACTGGCTCTCGTGGAACAGCGGCGTCGATTCCGCCGACAAGCAGATCGTCACCTCCTTCATTCGAAACAATGACGGCACCGTCAAGCTCGGCACGCTGAGCTACGCGATCAATACGCCGCCGCCCCAGACCGACACCAACGTTCAATACTTCGTCGACAATGGCGGATCCGGTGAATACGGGATCCTGTCGACCGAAGCTTTCGCCATACAGGCAGGGTCGGCCAAGAACTACGTGGTCCTCAAGGGTGCCACGGCGCCCCCGACAGCGACCGACCTTGCGATCGACAACTCGACGACCTCGGCGGAACTGGATGACATGCTCTCGACGCTCGAAGGCATGACCAAGCAGATGACGAAGGTCGCCTCCGATATCGGCTCGCTCAGCCGGACCGTGGATCAGCAGAGCGACTTCGCCTCGAAGCTCAGCGATTCGATCGACAGCGGCATTGGCCGCCTCGTGGACGCCGATATGGAAGAACAATCCTCCAGGCTCTCGGCGCTGCAGACACAGCAGCAGCTGGCCATACAGTCGCTCTCGATCGCGAACTCCGCCCCGCGCAACATCCTCAGCCTCTTCCAGGGTTAAAAAGCCACGCCGCAGCCTGTTTGAAATTGCAACGGCACTCGCTCACACGCGGGTGCCGTTCGACGCATTTTGCACGTCTGTATGGGCTGAGGAAGAGATTTAATTCAATGGGAGAAAGAGTGGTGCCCAGACGCGGATTTGAACCACGGACACGCGGATTTTCAATCCGCTGCTCTACCAACTGAGCTATCTGGGCATTCCTGCTTCGGCACATCTCTCGTTTCCGAGAGCTGTAGGGGCTTGGTTTTCCCCGGAAGCGAGCGGGGTTATAACATCTTGTTCGGCCATGGCAAGCGCCAAATGAGAGTTTTTTGACAGGCCTGTGAATTTTCCGAATTATTGAACAAATTGAACGGCTTCCCGAGCGGAAAACACGATCAGTTGTCGTCCGGGTACTCGGCCTTCGTCTCATCTTCGGCAACGGGAATGGCGTATGAGCCGGTCAGCCAGCGCGAAAGATCGACTTCGCGGCAGCGGTTCGAGCAGAAAGGATAGTGCTCGCGCTGCGAGGGCGTGCCGCACTCCGGGCATGGGTGCGCCTTGCGCAGCGGTTCGATCTTGGCGCTCTGTCTGGTTTCGTCGGGCATGGTCAATCCTTCGGGTTTTCGGCCCGCCGGCTTCAAGCCTCGGGCCACCGGCTATGGACGTCGAAGCCCTCGCCGGTCAGAAGCAAAATGGTCTCGTACAGCGGCAGGCCGACGACGTTGGTGTAGGAGCCGACCATCTTCTGCACGAAGGTGCCGGCCAGACCCTGGATGCCGTAAGCACCCGCCTTGCCGCGCCACTGGCCGGAGGCCAGGTAGTTTTCGACCTCGAAACCGGACAAACGCTTGAAGCGCACCTTGGTTTCCACGATCTTCTGGCGGATCTTGCGATCAGGCGTCACCAGGCAGACGCCGGTATAGACCCAATGGCTGCGCCCGGAGAGCAGGTAGAGCGAGGCCGAGGCCTCGTCTGCGAACTCGGCCTTGCCGAGAATGCGGCGACCAACGGCGACGACGGTATCGGCGGCCAGAATATAGCTGCCCTTCCAGGTCATGTCGCCCTTGATGGCGGCCAGTGCCGCTTCGGCCTTTTCCGTCGACAGGCGGCGCGCCAGCGAGCGCGGATGCTCCGACTTCTTCGGCGTCTCGTCGATATCCATCGGCATCAGGCGCGAGGGCTCGATCCCTGCCTGGTTGAGCAGGTCAACGCGGCGGGGGGAACCCGAAGCCAGAATGAGCTTGTATTTGAGCGCCATGGAACCTCGACTACCGGGCAGACGGAAGCGAAAGCCTTAGGGCTTTCGGATCAAGCTTACTTGAAGCGGTAGGTGATACGGCCCTTGGTCAGGTCGTATGGCGTCATTTCCACAAGGACCTTGTCGCCAGCGAGAACGCGGATACGGTTCTTGCGCATGCGGCCGGCCGTGTGGGCGATGATCTCGTGCTCGTTTTCGAGCTTCACGCGGAACGTCGCATTCGGCAAAAGTTCGGTGACGATACCCGGGAACTCGAGGACTTCTTCTTTAGGCATATAGGTGTTTTCTTCCTGTCGGTTGAGATGGCGGCATTGGCCAAGATTGGGGCCGCCTCAAAATTTGGGCGGAAACTACACAATCAACGGGGGTTTGTGAACCAAATTGATCGCGTTTCCTTTATTTGTTTCATGCGGACTGCGCGGCGATACCACTTCGGTCTAATAGACGGTTCTCGATAAGCTCGGCGAGGTGATTGCGCACCTCGCGATAGCTCTCCAGAATCTGCTCCCGTGTACCCTGCGCGACTGTTGGGTCCATGGTCGGCCAGTAGACCACCTCGACGGCGCTCGCGCGCGTCAGTTCCAGCGCTGCGTGGTGGGCTTGCGGCGAGAGCGTGATGATTACATCGAAATAATCGTCTTCGAGATCTTCCAGCGTGTGCGGCAGATGCCGACCGAGCGACAGGCCGATTTCATCGAGCACCACGTCGACGAAGGGATCGCGTTCGCCGGCACGAACACCGGCAGACCTTATATAGGTATTTGATGGCAGCAAACTACGGGCGATCGCCTCGGCGATCGGCGAGCGGATGGCGTTCATGCCGCACATGAACAAGATCGCGCCCGGCTTGATGCTTGCGCTTGTCGGTTCGAGCTCGCTCATCCCGGTCATCCGCGCCAGTAGAGAACGCAGACCAGCGTGAACAGGCGACGTGCGGTGTCGAAATCCACCTCGATCTTGCCATCCAGACGGTTCTGCAGCGTCTGCGAACCTTCGTTATGGATGCCGCGCCGCCCCATGTCGATCGCCTCGATGCGGCTTGGAGAGGCGGACCGGATCGCCTCGTAGTAGCTCTCGCAGATCATGAAGTAGTCCTTCACGATGCGGCGGAACGGGGTTAGCGACAGGATATGGGTGGCGACAGCCTCGCCGCCTTCAGTGGTGATGGCAAAGACCAGCTTGGTATCAACAAGCGAAATGTTCAGCCGGTACGGGCCGCCGGCGTGGCCGACGGGCGTAAATGTGTTTTCCTCGATGAGATCGAAGATGGCGACGGCGCGCTCGTGCTCGACATCGGGCGTCGATCGGCCGATGGTGTCGTCCAGGACGACGTCGCAAAGCCGGAAGTCGCCCGCAGCCATCGCTTACCGTTCCAGGTTGAGGCGGATCGCAACCGACCGCGCGTGGGCGTCGAGGCCTTCGGACACGGCAAGCGCGATGGCGGCCGGACCCAGCGTGCGCAGCTGTTCGGAACCGAGGCGCAGGATCGAGGTGCGCTTGACGAAATCGAGAACCGAGAGGCCGGACGAGAACCGCGCGGAGCGGGCCGTCGGCAGCACGTGGTTGGAACCGCCGACATAATCGCCGATCACTTCGGGCGTGTGCGCGCCGATGAAGATGGCGCCGGCATTGCGGATCTTGTCGACCAGCGCATCGGGATCGGCGACCGCGATCTCCAGATGCTCGGCGGCAATGCGGTTTGCGAGCGGAATGGCGTCGCTGATCTCCTTGACGAGGATGACGGCGCCGAAATCGCGCCAGCTGGCGGCAGCCGTCTCGGCGCGGTTCAGCGTCTTCAGCTGACGCTCGACAGCGGCTTCGACCGCCTTGCCGAAGGCCGCGTCGTCGGTGATCAGTATCGACTGGGCGCTGACATCATGCTCAGCCTGGGCGAGCAGATCGGCTGCGATCCAATCCGGATTGTTGTCCTTGTCGGCGATGACGAGGACTTCCGACGGACCGGCGATCATGTCGATGCCGACAGTGCCGAAGACGTGGCGCTTGGCGGCGGCGACATAGGCGTTGCCGGGGCCGGTGATCTTGTCGACCGGCGCGATGCTATCGGTGCCGTAGGCGAGCGCCGCCACAGCCTGGGCGCCGCCGATGCGATAGATCTCGGTCACGCCGGCAAGCTTCGCTGCCGCAAGCACGGCGGGATTGACCTGGCCGCCCGTTGCGGGAACGACGATGACAACGCGATCGACGCCGGCGACCTTGGCCGGAATGGCGTTCATCAGCACCGAGCTCGGATAGCTCGCCGTGCCGCCGGGGACATAAAGGCCGACTGCCTCGATCGCCGTCCAGCGCGAGCCGAGCGTCACGCCCATGGCGTCTTCGTAGATATCGTCCTTGGGCAACTGGCGGGCGTGGTGGGATTCGATGCGGACGGCTGCGACCTTGAGCGCGCCCAGCACTTCGGCGGGCACAGCCTCGACGGCCGCGTCGATTTCCGCTTCGGTGACACGCATCGGCGTCTCGGCGAAATCGATGCCCTCGAACTTCCGCGAATATTCGGCGAGCGCTGCATCGCCGCGGGCGCGCACATCATCGATGATGGCGCGAACGGTGGTGTTCACGTCCTCGGACATTTCGCGCTTGGTCGTCAGAAACGCCGCGAAACGCTGCCCGAAATCGTCCGATGCCTGATCCAACCAGATTGCCACGCGTCAATTCCTCTCGGTATGCTTCGATAAATGCGTATTCAGGCGCCGGGATGGCGCGGCTTGGAAGCGGTTTCCCATGCGCCGCCGATATCCGCAAGCTGAACCTCGATGCATTCGACATCGAGCGCGATGGTGGCGTCGGCGGCCAGATCGATCTGGATGGTGCCCTCAGGCCCCTCGCCTTTCTGCTCGAAGCGGATGGCGAGCAGCGACAGGACATCCTCGCGGTTTTTCTGATTGATGCCGACGGAGCGGACGGCCAGCACGCGCTTGAAGACGATGGCGGCGCGGCGGCGCTCGAAGCCCTTGCGCTTGGCGCCGGCTTCTTCCCAGACGAAACGATTGGCGGCGATGGAAAACTGCTGGTCGCGCGGCGACCAGGAAAGATCCGCTACCTTGAAGACGCTATCCTGTGTATGCGCAGAGACGACGGCAAGGTCTTCGCTATCCAGCGCAACAAGCTTCAGGTCGGTCATTCAGGCAGCACCCCTTTGTCTCTGATATCGCCGGGATGGCGATATCCGGCGCCGCGGAATGGCGGTGCCGTAGGACAAGGGACATAAGGCGCTAAGGCCCGTTGCGCAACGGGGACAAAGGGCGAATGACCGCCCTTTGTCTCGTTACGTCTACAGTTGCGCTTATTCGCTGACGCGTTCGACGATCGCGCCGCAGCGGGTGAGCTTTTCTTCCAGGCGCTCGAAGCCGCGATCGAGGTGGTAGACACGCGACACCATGGTCTCGCCTTCGGCCGCAAGACCAGCGATGACGAGCGACACGGAAGCGCGCAGATCGGTCGCCATGACCGGTGCCCCCTTCAGGCGCGGCACGCCTTCGATCTTCGCCGTCTGGCCCGACAGCGAGATCTTGGCGCCGAGGCGGGCAAGTTCCTGCACGTGCATGAAGCGGTTTTCGAAGATGGTCTCGGTGACATGCGAGACGCCGGTGGAGCGGGTCATCAGCGCCATGAACTGCGCCTGCAAGTCGGTCGGGAAGCCCGGGAACGGATCGGTGACGATATCGACCGGGCGGATGCCGGCGCCATTGCGGCGGACGCGCATGCCGTTGTTGGTTGCCGAGATTTCAGCACCGGCGCGACGAAGCGTCTCGAGCGCGGTGTCGAGCAGCGCCACATCGGTGTTTTCAAGCACGACATCGCCGCCGGCCATAGCAACCGCCATTGCGTAGGTGCCGGTCTCGATACGATCCGGCAGAACGCGGTGGCGCGCGCCCGACAGCGAAGTGACGCCTTCGATGGTGATGGTTGACGTGCCGGCGCCGGTGATCTTGGCGCCCATGGCGATCAGGCAGTTGGCGAGGTCAACGACCTCAGGCTCGCGGGCGGCATTGCCGATAACGGTGGTGCCGCGGGCAAGCGTGGCGGCCATCATCATGACGTGGGTCGCGCCGACGGAGACCTTCGGGAAGGTGTACTTTGCGCCGATCAGGCCGCCCTTGGGGGCGGTGGCGTTGACATAGCCGCTGTCGATATCGAGCGTCGCGCCGAGCGCCGTCAGACCGTCGAGGAAAAGATCGACCGGGCGCGTGCCGATGGCGCAACCGCCGGGCAGCGAAACGCGGCACTGGCCTTCACGCGCCAGAAGCGGGCCGATGACCCAGAAGGAGGCGCGCATCTTCGAGACCAGCTCGTAGGGAGCAGTGGTGTCGACGATGGTACGGCAGGTGAAATGGATCGTGCGCGAGTAGCTGTCTTCCTGGCGCTCGCGGCGGCCATTGACCGAAACGTCGACGCCATGATTGCCGAGGATGCGCAGCAGCTGCTCGACATCGGCCAGGTGCGGCACGTTTTCGAGCGTCAGCGTATCGCTGGTCAAAAGCGAGGCGATCATCAGCGGCAGGGCGGCATTCTTGGCGCCGGAAATGGGAATGATGCCGTTAAGCTCATTACCGCCGACAATTCTGATACGATCCATAAGCGCTTACGGGCCACGCCCGCCTTTCTGAAACTCTGTCTTTTAAAAGGATGCGGGTCTTTAGACGAAATCCGCGAAGGCTTCAATTCGAAGCGGACGGAACATTACGATTCGTCCATTTTTGCGGCAGGCAGTCCATTTGTCTCGTCGGCCTGGCCGGAACGGCGCGCACGCGTCTGTTGCTTGCGGCGGGAAAGATTTTCCCGCAATTTTTCCGCAGCCCGATCGCGGCGCAATTTCGCCTGCTGTTCGATCGCGTCTTTGCGGCCCTTGCGGGCATTTTCAGTGTCTTCGGTCATGTTTCATGGCTTACCCGAATTCGCGGCAATCCAAAAGTGGCGACGTGAAACTGACATAAGTTTGAAATTGCGTCTTGCGCTCGTCCCGAAGCTGTGGCAATAGCCGCCCCGTTCACGCAACGCAGCCGCTTCGGTTGCCAGCGTCTGGTCCTCGCTGCCGTAGCTCAGTGGTAGAGCACACCCTTGGTAAGGGTGAGGTCGGTGGTTCAATCCCACTCGGCAGCACCAGTTTTCTCCCCGGTAGAAATCAGCCCCTATCGTACGCCTCATCGACGCGTATTTATGCCTGTTCAGCAAAAAGGGCCGAACAAGCCGGCCCCTTTTTGATTACAGATGTCCATCCGCCTTAGTTGTCGTACTCCCGGCAAGCCTCGCTTATAGAGGCGCCGCTTTCGCCGCCGCGGGTGTCTACGCCCGAGTTGGCGCGGGGCATGGACGGGCAGTCGAGGGTCTTCGGCTGCGTTGTGATCGACTGCGTGGTCGTCGGGTCGACGGGCGTGACGGTCACGGGATGGGTGCCGTTGTCGCTGCTCGTGTAATCGCTGGAAAATGTTCCGGCGCTTGAGCCGGTCGAGCCGCCATTGGTGGGGCCGATCGAATCGGGGTTGGATTGCGCGAAGGCGGATGTGGCCAGGCCCGCGGCAAAAATGGCCGCCGTGATGACAGACGTTCGCATGGGAATTTCCTCTTCCTCGTCGGTTTTCACTATCGGGTTACGTGTGGACAACCCGTCCGCGATGCGTTTGTTCCGCGATTTGCGGCAATCGTGAATTGTAACCGCGCTTTCCGTTGCGACATTCGGCGTCAGATATCCCGGTTTGCGAAAGAGCGGCCGACTGGTTAAGACGTGGCGATAACGGCTTCGCCGGCCGAGACCACCAGTGAGCCGGGCGAGCCCGCAGGAGACGACCATGAGCACGGACGACAACGACCAGCAGAACGGCAAGGGTACGAAGGCGATCATTTTGATCGCGATGGTTCTGGCTGCCATCACCGCCGTTTTCGGCGCGCTCGCCGTCTATAAAGCCGTGTTCGTCTACACCATCGCACCGTAGGGCTTGGCCCGCCGCCGGGATGACCCGGACATGAACGCGCCTCTCAGCTCACATTCATGCTGCGCTTATTATTCGTATTGAACAAATTCTCTATACGAACGTTTCGTCAACGCTGTTATGAATGGAGACTAGCATGAAGAAGCTTATTATCGCTGCCGCCGTGGCCATCGCATCGCTCAGCGCAACGGCAATGCCATCCTTTGCCGATAGCGTAACGGTGAGAATCGGTCAGCCGGGCTATCACGGCTACCACGATCGCTATAACCACCGCCCCTATTACGGCCATTCCAACCGCCATCATCCGGTGCGCTACAATTGCCGCATGAAGACCGTGAAGTATCACAGCCACGGCCGGATCGTGACCAAGACCACCCGCGTCTGCAGCTAAACGCGCAGGTTTGCCGGATGTTTCAAGCACTCGGTCGCATGGCCGGGTGCTTGTCTTTACATACGTCTTTGGTTCGTTACGCCGAACGCGTATGTCTTTTCCCATTTGCGGGTTTGTGAATTATCGCTAAAATGATCCCGCACACTGCTTTGCGGGAGGAGCAGGCAGAACGCTGCAGAGTATCTGGCGTGAGCAATGGAGGAGTGCGCATATGGCAAGCGAAAAGTGGAATGATCCTATCCAGGTCGGCTTCGAAACCACGGGTGCACGGACGATATCCGGCCCGTTCGATGCCCTGACATGCCTGACCGAGCTCTGGCCCAATGTTCGCGGCCTTCGCTATCTGAAAGCCCGCAGCACATGCCGAGCCGCGCTTGACGGTCGCAAGAGCGTGGAAGAAGCGCGCGCGGAGTTCGTCGCGGCGGCAGAGGAAGCAAGGCTTCACGTCCACTAGAAGCACCGACGCGGGCCAGAACGGTCCACAAGTGGTTCGAAATAAAGCAGAGTTGATTTTTGCTTAACCCTTGCCGGAGCTTGTCGGGGGTAGCCGGACGAAGCCGGTTGTCTTGGGCGCGCAACGCTCACTAGAACATTGGCAGCCATCATGATGATGGTCAGAGGCTCGTCACCCTCTGTGCCAAAAGCGCAGGCGGGCCTCGTATATTCCTCTCAAAACAATCAGTTACACAGAGCGGCCGAGCGCCGCAGTGACGCGATCGTTAAAAGCCGCGCATCAACGCGACGCGCCCGCGGCAGGCTGGTTAATTGAGCGTTAGCTGATATCAGCATCCGGTATCGGCGCTTGCCACTTCCACATATCCCACACCGATGATCGTGCCGTCATTGGCGCGAATGAAGGATGGAACGTAGTGCGCGCCCGCGGGAACGCAGGCTGTCGCATCGCCATATTGGGCGAGCACGACGTCATCGCGCTGAAGCGCCGAATAGTTGCTATCTATCTCCAGCGAAGCGGCGGCCGGCAAGGCGAAGGCGCCAGTCATCAGCGCTACAGCGGGCATCCCAAGTCGAAGAAAGCGCGTCATGCCATTCTCCCATGTTTGATTATCCCAGTAACGGAACAGCCGTTAGTTTAGTTCCGCCAGAATGCCTCCACTTTCAAATGCGTTAACGTTTTTCTACTTTCATCTTACAGTATTGACCGAAACAGCGCACCGGCGACAAAAGGGGAGCATCAGCGGCGCAGCATCCGGCTCTGCACGTTGCCTTGTCCGACGACGTCCTCGGCGATCATCATGGCGCGAACGATGTCGCCTGCACTGTGCGCAAAGCCCTCGAGTACGGCGTATTGGCCAATCATAGTGACCGTGATCTCGGTGCAATCGAGGTCCGGATCGGCGCTCAGCGCGCTTTCGATCGCAGCCCGCATCGACGACTGGCTGTGGCCTCGTTCGCACTGATCCTCGTGCCCCGTCAAAATCTGGAACAGCTGTACCATCTTCGCCTCCAAGCGAATTGTTCTGCTGCTTAACGCTGCAGCGCCGCATTTCGTTGCAGTGCGGGCGCTATCGTTGGAGTATTTTCGAGAAGAAAATCCAAATACCTCTTGGCGCTTCAAGCGGAGCGAGCCATATCAACAGCATAGACATGTGGGGTGATCGCGATGAAACGCGTGATATCGGCCGTTGCGGCAACATTCGTTATGGCTGGTCTTCTGGCTGGCTGCACCACCAGCGAGACGGCGGAGGTGAAGCCCGTCCCCGGGAGCATCACCTATGGCGGACAGCCGCGCACAAAGCTGACCAAGTCGCCACCGGGCAGCGTCGTCCACAATACCTTCTACGATTCAACCGGAACGAAGCAGCTGGAAACCTATATCCTGCAGCCCGACAGGACGCTGAAGCTGACCCGGCGCGAGGCCATTCCTGATTTCCCGATGTAACCGCGCCTAAAGCGCGAGCGGCGGCTCCGCCGGCCGCAGGAAGCGATCGATCGCGGCGGGTTCTACCGCGTCGATCGTTGAAGGCATCCATTTCGGCTTGCGGTCCTTGTCGATGACGGCTGCGCGGATGCCCTCGTAGAAATCGGGGCTTTGCAGGATGCCCAGGCAGGCGCTGAACTCGCGGCGCAGGCACTCGGCCAAGCTGCGGCTCTGCTTGCCCTCGTGCAGTAGGCGCAGCGTCAGCGCCAGGCTGGTTGGCGAGCGCAGCTGGATGGCACGCAGCGTTTCGGCGGCGAAATCCGACGGCTCCGCTTTCAACGCCGCGATGATCTCGCCGACGGTGCCGAAGCGGAAGGTGCGTTCGATCAGGCTGCTATTGAGCCTCAGCGGCCCCTTGCCCGGGTCGGTCGACAGGTTCTTCAGGACCACATCGACATCACGCGAGCTTGCGCCACGCGACAGGCCGGCCAGCGTGTCGACAAGCTCCGGCAGCTGGAACGCGGCGACTTGAACATCCGCGAGCCCGGCATGGATCACGTCGGCCGCCCCGACCTCCAGGCCAGTCAGCCCCATCCAGACGCCGACTTCGCCCAGGGCGTGCGGCAACAGCCATGTGGCGCCGACATCGGGGAAATAGCCGATGCCCGTCTCCGGCATGGCGAAGCGGGTGCGCTCGGTGACCACGCGGTGGCGGCCATGCGAGGAAAGACCGACGCCGCCCCCCATGGTGATGCCATCCATCAGCGCGACATAGGGTTTGGGATAGGCGGCAATGCGGTGATTGAGGTGGAACTCCTGGCGCCAGAAGTCTTCCGCCAGCGCCGTGCCGGCGCGGCCGCTCTCATGCAGCGCGCGGATATCGCCGCCGGCGCAGAAGCCACGCTCGCCCTCGCCCATGATGATCACCGTCGCCACATCGGCATCGGCCGCGAATTCGCTGAGCGCCGCATCGATCGAACGGACCATGTCGAGGGTCAGGCTGTTCAGCGCTCTCGGCCTGTTGAGGCGGATGATGCCGGCGGAACCCTGTCGCTCGGCAATAACCTCGCGCTGATCGACTTTGTCGTGCATCCGGGCCTCCTTGCGGCGTAACCCGCGATCGATGCGGCCGCGCCAAATTGCGATTCCAAGTTCATGCCATCAGCGAATTGCGCTGCTTGTACACAAACTTATCGCGCTCGGCCGGATAGTCGATGGCTCGTATACGAGGAAGATGCTCACGCCCTCGTTCGGTCGCAAGACTGCAACAGTTTTGGCGCTTAGAGCCTTTCCTGGTTAGATTGAAGCATTCTGTTGGCTCAAACGGAGTCGGATGGTCGTCCGGCCGGCTTGGCC
>NZ_JBGLYS010000051.1:0-28287 GCF_047304155.1 Rhizobium sp. Rhizsp42
AGAAAAATTAGCACTCGGCGTCGTTGGCTGCTAACATGCTGGAAAGGAACAATAAACAGCATCGCCGAATTCAAAAAACCATTGATGAGTGCAAGATTTTAAGTCACCTTCGCAGCGTCATGAAACGGAGATGAAGCATGCAATTCTCGTCGGATCTGGAGCGTCAGCTCAACGGCTACGGGCTGACCACCGCGCATATCCTCTACCGCATTCCCGACTTCGAATCCGTCCTGCAAACCTACGTCTGGCAGGACTATGATCTCGCACCTGATTTTCCGGAGATGCACAAGTTCCTCGGCTTCTGGCAGGCGAACCTCGACGGGCCTCTCCACTCTGTCCGCTATTCCCACCAGCGGCTGATCGGGCCACACGAATGGCGCCGTGTCGAGGGCGAGTTCAAGCTCCATTGAACTCTTGATTTTGATTTTTCGTCTTCCTAGCTGATCGACCGCCCGAGAGTTGAACTCGGTGTGCGTTGATTGTGTATGGAGTGATACCTGCATGGAAGAGAACATCAGCATCATCAAGAGTGTTGGCGTCGATGAACGCGAAGAGATCATTGTGGACTTTGCCAGATGGCTTGAGACCGCTGCAAACGAGGCGCTGGTCTATGGAGAAGGGAAGTTCGCGATGATGTCCGCCAGCATGGCAGAAGCAATGCGCGTCAATGCTGACGAACTTGCTCGCGATGATCCTGAAAAGGCCGAACGTGTGCTGCAGGAGGCCAGCGCGATGATGGCGCAGTTCAAGGCCGCCTATCCCCATCGCGTCATCAGTCGATCTGTCCATTGATAGGGATGGGGTGGCGAATCCATGAAAGCTAAGCTCATGCCGGCGCTGCGGTAGGTAGCAATCCTTGGTGGTAACATGGCGGGTCCGAACGATTTGGAAGAAATGCAACGCGAAGATGTCGGCGGATTTCGGGACCTTCTCCGTCGTTATCGCACCCCACTCGTTGCAATTGCGACGGTGACGCTGTTCTGCCTCGTCGGTTATGCCATCATGCAGCTGACGGACGAGGTTCGCTACGATGATGTAGTCGAGGCGCTAGCGGAAATGAGCCTGAGCTCGATCCTGTTAGCTATGTTCTTTACTGCACTGAGCTTCCTGGCGCTCGTCTTCTACGATATCAATGCGATTGATTATATCGGCAAGCGCCTGCCTTTTCCGTATGTCGCGCTTACGGCTTTCAGCGCATATGCGGTGGGCAATACCGCAGGTTTCGGTGCGCTGTCAGGTGGCGCGATCCGGTACCGTGCCTATACACGACTGGGTCTTTCGCCCGAGGATATCGGCCGCGTCATCGCCTTCGTGACGTTGTCCTTCGGCCTCGGTCTCGCCGCCGTCGCCGCGATCTCTTTGCTTGTCATCGCTGGTGAGATAGCGCCGCTGATCAGTTTCAGCAGTTTCTGGCTTCGCGTGATTGCGGGGACGATCCTCGCGATCCTTGGCATTCTGGTCGTGCTTGGCCGCGATGGTCGGATCATCGAGATCGGCCCGGCCACATTACGTCTGCCGGACTCGCGCACGTGGTCGCGCCAGTTCCTTGTCACGGCTTTCGATATCGCCGCCTCCGCCTCGGTGCTCTACGTGCTCTTACCGCAGACGGCGATCGGCTGGCCGGTTTTCCTGGCCGTTTATGCGATTGCCATCGGGCTCGGAGTGCTCAGCCACGTTCCGGCTGGTCTCGGCGTCTTCGAGACCGTCATCATCGCTTCGCTCGGCAGCGCGGTGAATATCGACGCCGTTCTGGGCTCGCTGGTCCTCTATCGCCTGATCTATCATGTTCTGCCGCTCCTGATCGCTATTCTCGCGGTATCGGCGACCGAGCTTCGCCGCTTCGTCGACCATCCCACCGCCTCTAGCCTCAGGCGCATAGGCGGTCGGCTGATGCCGCAGCTTCTGTCGGCGCTGGCGCTGCTTCTGGGCGGCATGCTGATCTTTTCGAGCGTGACGCCGACGCCCGATCAGAACCTTGAACTGCTCTCCGACTATCTGCCGCTGCCGATTGTAGAAGGCGCGCATTTCCTGTCCAGCCTGTTCGGCCTCGCGCTGGTTGTCGCCGCCCGTGGCCTTGGCCAGCGGCTCGATGGTGCCTGGTGGGTGGCGGTTTTGTCTGCGCTTGCCGCACTGACACTTTCGCTGCTGAAGGCCGTCGCGCTTGTCGAAGCGGCCCTCCTGGCCTTCCTGATCTTTGGGCTGTTCGTCAGTCGCCGGCTGTTTACCCGACATGCCTCGCTGCTCAATCAGGCGATGACGGCATCCTGGCTGATGGCCATCTCGGTGATCGTCGTCGGCGCTGTCGTTATCCTGCTTTTCGTCTATCGTGAAGTGGAATACAGCAATGAGCTCTGGTGGCAGTTCGAATTTGCCGCGGAAGCGCCGCGCGGTCTGCGAGCGTTGCTCGGCATCACCATCATTTCCCTGGCGATCTCCATCTTCAGCCTGTTGCGGCCGGCGACTTTCAAGCCTGAGCCGGCGGATGAAGACGCCGTTCGCCGTGCAGTGGACATCGTCGACAAGCAGGATAGTGCGGACGCCAACCTGGTGCGCATGGGCGACAAGTCCATCATGTTCTCCGAAAAGGGCGACGCCTTCATCATGTACGGCCGGCAGGGTCGCTCATGGATCGCGCTGTTCGATCCTATCGGCGATCATCACGCCGTGCAGGAGCTGGTCTGGCGCTTTGTGGAGGCCGCACGTGCCGCTGGCTGCCGGGCGGTCTTCTACCAGATCTCGCCGTCGCTGCTGTCCCATTGTGCCGATGCGGGCTTGCGTGCCTTCAAGCTGGGCGAACTGGCGGTGGCGGATCTGCGCACCTTCGAGATGAAAGGTGGCAAATGGGCGAACCTGCGCCAGACGGCAAGCCGCGCCCAGCGCGAGGGTTTGAGTTTCGAAGTCATCTTGGCGGAAGGGGTAACGTCCATTTTCGACGACTTGTCCGCAGTTTCGAGCGCCTGGCTAGAAGACCACAATACCAGGGAGAAAGGCTTCTCCCTCGGCGCCTTCAAGCCAGATTACGTCATGTCGCAGCCAGTCGGCGTGTTGAGGAAGGACGGCCGAATTGTTGCCTTTGCCAATATCCTCGTCACCGAAACCAAGTTCGAAGCCACGATCGACCTGATGCGCTTCTCGCCAGATGCGCCAAAAGGCGCCATGGACTTCCTCTTCGTGCAGATCATGGAGCATCTGAAAGCGGAGGGCTACAAGTACTTCAACCTCGGCATGGCGCCGCTTTCAGGGATGTCGAAGCGCGAAACGGCCCCTGTCTGGGACCGCATCGGCCGCAATGTCTTCGAGCACGGAGAGCGCTTCTACAATTTCAAAGGCCTTCGGGCATTCAAATCGAAGTTCCTCCCGCACTGGCAACCGCGCTATCTTGCGGTTTCAGGCGCGGGCAACCCGATGATAGCGTTGATGGATGTGACCTTTCTCATCGGGGGCGGACTGAAGGGAGTTGTTAGGAAATGATCGTAGCCGGCGAGCTTAGCGCGGTAATCGCAGCGCGACGGCCGGCTCATCTGCTGGAGCTGCCGAGCCAGTCTATTTTTGCGAGCGACGACGCCGCACTTCGGCACAACTTTTTAGTTCCGTGAACGGTCGAGAGAAATGGCCTAGTCGATGGTTCGAATCTACTCAAGGCGCCAAACCTGAGGTCTCAAAGTTCATCTGACATTGAAGCGGCAATCTCGCTAATGCTGAGGCACATCCGCATATTGCCGAAGGGGCATAGCGCATCTCTCAACAAAAGCTGCAAAACTGCTCCCAAAGTGATCGCAAATAGTCATGATGCATGCTATGATAATGTAATGAATTTCGGATGAATTTGGGGGGATAATGTCAGAACTGAAACGCTCGCGCGGCCACAGATCCTTGTCTGCGGGAGTCGAAGACGCACTTCGAGCGCAGATCGATGCAGGCTATTACGCAATCGGAGACAAGTTGCCTACCGAACCCGCGTTGACCGACAAGTTCGGGGTCAGTCGCACCGTCGTTCGCGAGGCGATCGCTGCTCTGAGGGCAGACGGGCTTGTCGAATCGAAGCAGGGCTCCGGCGTCTTTGTGATCGGTCCGCGGCAGTCCGATACGGGTCTTGGGCTGTTTACAGGCGAGACTGACAAGATATCCGATATCATTGAAGAATTGGAATTGCGTATTGGCATCGAGGTGGAGGCGGCAGGTCTTGCAGCCATGAGAAGTTCACCGGCTCAGGAAGCCGAAATCCAAGCTCAGGTCGAGCGATTCTCAAATCTCGTTGCGATTGGAAATCCCACCGACGAGGCTGACTTCCAGTTCCACATGGCTATCGCAACGGCGACCAACAACGCCCGTTTCAAAACGTTCCTCGAACATGTGGGGAGGCGGATGATTCCACGTGTGAAGTTTCGCACGGTCATGGGCGGTGTCGACCCGCTGCCGAGTAGGGACGCCCCGATACTCGACGAGCATCGAGATATCGCCGAGGCGATTTTAGCCCGCGATCCCGACCGGGCGCGCGAGGCTATGCGGCGACATCTTGTGACGGGTATCAAGCGTTACCGCTCTCTGACATCATGGGGGCAATCTCATAAAAAAGATGAAAATGGTTGACTCATCTTAAAAAGTCATAATATGAATTATCCCACCGGAAGGTTTTCAGTGTGGGAGGAAATTCGTTGTCGCCTGAAGAAATCAAATCGCGTGTGGGCTCAGGGCTCCTGTCCTTTCCAGTCACGCACTTTACGTCGGACTACAAGCTCAATCTCGATAGCTATCGCCGTCACGTAGAGTGGCTGTCGGGTTTTGAGGCGGCTGCTCTGTTTTCTGCCGGCGGGACGGGAGAGTTCTTTTCCCTGTCACCGTCCGAGGTGGGGGAAGTGACGAGAGCCGCCAAGGATGTCTCCGGTAACGTACCGATCATCGCGGGATGCGGCTATGGTGCCTCTCTCGCCTTTGAGACCGCGTCGATCGCGGAGAAGGCTGGGGCAGATGGGATTCTCCTGCTGCCGCACTATCTCACGGAAGCGCCGCAAGACGGCATTTTCGCTCATGTTAAAGCCGTCTGCGATTCCACGAGCCTGGGTGTGATTCTCTATAATCGAGCCAATTCCGTTGCCAACGCCGATACAGTCGCGCGTTTGGCGGAAGCCTGCACCAACCTTATCGGTTTCAAGGACGGCACGGGCAGGGTGGATCTCGTGCGCCATGTGACGGCCAAGCTGGGCGACCGGCTCTGCTATATCGGCGGCATGCCGACTCATGAACTTTTCGCCGAAGGTTTCAACGGTGTAGGGGTTACCACCTATTCTTCGGCCGTCTTCAACTTTGTGCCCGAACTGGCGCAGCGCTTCTATCGCGCCATGCGAGCGGGTGATCGTACGACAATGGAGACTATTCTTCATAAATTCTTCTTCCCCTTTGCCGCGCTTCGCGATCGCAAGGCGGGCTACCCGGTCTCCATCATCAAGGCAGGTGTTGATCTGGTCGGCTATACCCCAGGTCCGGTTCGTCCCCCGCTGGTTGATCTGACGGGTGAGGAGCGGGAAATCCTGCATGACCTGATAAAGGGAGCCCAGGGTTAAGCAAAGCCGTCGGCAGGCGCTGAGAGAGCAGCGCCCGTCGACGACGCAATATTAAAACTTCATCGTTTCACTTTTGGGAGGAGTGCAAATGCCTATAAAGTCTATTCGTTTCATCGCGGGCGCGATGGTCGTGGCAAGTTTCGCCGGCCATGCAACAGCGCAGAGTTCGTCTGAAATCAATATTGTTCTGCCGGAGCAGCCGGCAAACCTCGAGCCTTGCGGCACCATCATCACCAATGTCGGGCAGATTCTTGGCCGCAATGTCGTCGAACCGCTGACGGTCATCGATCCCACGAACGGTCAGGCAACACCGGGCCTTGCTACCGAGTGGACCCAGACAGATCCGAACACCTGGCGGCTGAAACTGCGCGAAGGTGTGAAGTTCCAGGATGGTGCCATTTTCAATGCAGAAGCCGTCAAATTCTCGATCGAGCGCATGACCGGCGGGAAGGTGACCTGCAGCAATATTGCCAAGTTCGGCGCCGCCAAGCTCGCGGTGACGGCTGTCGATGACCTGACGGTCGAGATCACGTCGGATACACCGCAACCGATCCTGCCGACATTGCTCAGCGTGGTCATGGTGGTCTCTCCGAACACACCGATCGACAAGGCGGTCAATGATCCTATCGGTACCGGTCCTTTCAAGCTTGCAAGCTTTACGCCGCAGACGGTCGTATTAGAAGGCTTTGACGGCTATTGGGGCAAAAAGCCCGCCATCACCAAGGCCAGCTACGTCTGGCGTCCGGAATCCTCGATCCGCGCTGCCATGGTGGAGACCGGTGAAGCAGACCTGACGCCGTCCATCGCGATCCAGGACGCTGTCAATCCCGAAACGGATTTCGCCTATCTTAATTCGGAAACGACAGCGCTGCGCATTGATGCCGGGTTTGCGCCGCTAGACGATGTTCGTATTCGCAAGGCTCTTAACCTTGCGATTGACTGGGAAGGCCTTGCGCAGCTTTTCGGAGACGATACCAAGCGCGCATCACAAATGGTCGTCGTCGGTATCAATGGCCACGACGACAAGCTGGCGCCCTGGACGTTCGACGCTGAGCAGGCGCGCGCGTTGATTGCCGAGGCAAAGGCAGCGGGCGTCCCTGTCGATACGGAGATCGAACTGATCGGCCGCAACGGCATCTATCCGAACGGTACGGAAGCCATGGAGGCCATGATGGCCATGTGGCAGGATGTCGGCCTCAACGTGAAGCTCACCATGCTGGATGTGAACGATTGGCTGCGATATCTCCAGAAACCGTTCCCGGAAGGCCGCGGTCCCAACTTGCTGCAGATGATGCACGACAACAACAAGGGTGATGCCGCCTTCACCATTCCAATCTTCTACACCTCGGCGGGTAGCTATTCCACCGTCAGCGACCCTGCGCTGGATAAGGAAATCGCCGATGCTCTAGCAGCCACCGGAGAGGATCGCACAACCCGGTTCAAGGCGGTCTTCAACAAGGTACATGACGAACTGGCTTTGGACATTCCGATGTTCCACATGATCGGCTACACCCGCGTTGGCAAGCGTCTCGACTGGAAGCCCGACATCACCACCAACAGCGAGATTCCACTCGCGAATATCGGCCTCAAGAATTAAGCCACAACAGACCGGGCGGGCGTGGAGAAGATCTTCCGCGCTCGCCTGAACTCCAAGTGAAACCAGAGGTTCCAGATGATGCTCGGCTATATCGGCCGGCGGGCGTATCACAGCATAATATCGCTGGTCGGTCTGCTGACACTCGTCTTCTTCCTGACACGCCTGACGGGCGACCCCTCGGCGCTTTATCTACCACTCGATTCCAGCCTTGAGGCGCGAGAAGCGTTTGCGCGACTGAACGGTCTCGATCAGCCCATTCACGTTCAGTTCCTGCAATACCTGCAGAATTTGCTGTCGCTGGATTTTGGTCAATCGCTGCGCCAGAACCGGTCCGCCATCGACGTGGCGCTCGAAGCCTTTCCGGCCACGTTGAAACTTGCCTTCGTCGCAATGACATTGGCAACTGTGCTTGCGATCATCGTCGGCGCTTTGGCCGCCGCACGGCCCCGCAGCGTGTTTGATCGTATCGCCGGACTTGTATCGCTATCCGGTGCTAGCACACCCGATTTCTGGGTTGCAATCGTCGGCATTCTCGTCTTTGCGGTAGGGCTTGGGCTTCTGCCAACATCTGGCACCGGAACCGGTTGGCATTGGATCATGCCAATCGCGGTACTCATGCTGCGCCCCTTTGGTCTTCTAGTGCAGGTGGTGCGCGGAACGATGATCTCAGCGCTTGCCTCGCCCTATATCAAGATGGCTCATGCGAAGGGCATGGTGCGCCGCAAGATCATCTTCGGTCACGCCTTGAGGAATTCGCTGCTTCCGGTCATTACAGTCGCGGGGGATCTGGCTACGGGATTGATCAACGGCGCCGTTGTTGTTGAGACAATTTTCGGTTGGCCAGGCATCGGCAAGCTGATGATCGATTCCATCATCCAGCGGGATTTCGCCGTTGTGCAGTCGGCGATCCTTATAACGGCCATCGCCATCTTCATCGTCAACATCGCGATCGATCTGCTTTATGTCACGCTCGATCCGCGCATCCGCTACTGAGGGAGGACGACCATGGCCGACGTGACAATCGCGTCCGCGAAATCGCCCGGAAACGCGCGGCAACTGGCGATCTACCTCGCTCGTGACAAGCTGGCGCTCTGCGCCGCGCTCTTCCTTGTCCTGCTCCTTGCCTGTGTCCTCTTTGGCCCGCTGCTGGTGGGCGACCTTGCCGGCAAGCTCGGGCTCAGACAGCGCAATCTGGCGCCCTTTTCCACAGAGCAGGGTTTCCTGTACATCCTCGGCGCCGATACGTTGGGACGCCCGATTCTGGCCCGGCTGATTGTTGGTGCACAAAACACCCTCGGCATTGCCGCCGCCGCCGTTTTCGTCTCCACGGCTACTGGCGGCATGCTTGGCTTGATCGCCGGCTATTCCGAGCGCTGGTACAGTCATGTCATCCTGCGTCTCGCTGACGTGATCATGAGTTTTCCATCATTGCTTCTGGCGTTGATCGTGCTCTACACGCTCGGCCCCAGCATGATGAATCTTGTGATCGTCCTGGCGATCACCCGCATGCCGATCTTTATCCGCACCGCGCGCGCCGAGGTTCTGGAATTGCGCGAGCGAATGTTCGTCAGCGCCGCCCGCTCGATGGGCGCGAGTTCCGGCCGCATCCTGTTCCGGCACATTGCGCCACTGGTTTTGCCAACGCTGGGAACCATCGCAGCAATCGATTTCGCGACCGTGATCCTGGCGGAATCCTCGCTGAGTTTCCTCGGCCTCGGTATCCAGCCTCCCGATTTCACCTGGGGCGCGATGGTAGCCAATGGACGTGGTTATCTCGCATCCGCCTGGTGGATTGCCTTCTGGCCGGGCTTGGCAATCCTGCTGACGACCCTTTCCCTGAACATTCTCGCCAGCTGGGCACGGACCGTTGCCGATCCGCTGCAGCGCTGGCGCCTGCAATCGCTGCGAAAGGCCCCACGATGACAGATTCGGACAAAGCCATCCTCACGATCAAGAACCTGACGGTCGACTTTCTGTCCGAGGGTGATCCGGTCCGTGCCGTCGACAACGTATCGTTCAACGTCTGCCCCGGCGAGACGCTGGTTATTCTGGGCGAAAGTGGATCTGGCAAGAGCGTCAGCACCGGAACTGTGATGGGCCTGATCGACTGCCCGCCGGGCGATATCGTCTCGGGCTCGCTAATTTTCGATGGCATGGATATGTCGCGCCTTGATGAGGAGGGACGCCGCGCGTTGAACGGGCGGCGTATCGCGATGATATTCCAGGACCCGTTGGCCTATCTCAATCCGGTCTACACTGTTGGACGGCAGATCGAAGAAGTCTTTGAAGCTCATAGTGATGGTGACGCGGGCTCGGTGCGGGACAGGGTCGTCAAACTGCTGGAGCGTGTCGGCATTCCTGATGCCGGAAGGCGGATCGACTATTATCCGCATCAGTTCTCCGGCGGACAGCGCCAGCGTGTCATGATCGCCATGGCAATCGCGCTGAAACCGGACATTCTCATCGCCGACGAGCCGACGACGGCGCTTGATGTCAGCGTGCAATCGCAGATCCTGGAACTGCTCAGTGACTTGCAACGTGAAACCGGCATGGCACTGATCATGATAACGCACGATCTTGAGGTCGCCGCGGCGATGGCGGACCGCATCATTGTGATGAATGGCGGCAAGGTGGTCGAGAGCGGCAAGGCGCAGGACGTCTTCACCAACCCTGCCCATGCCTATACCCGTCGGCTGATGTCAGCTATGCCTCACGGCGGTGAGGCGTCGGAGCGAACGCGGACGGAGGTCAAGGGCGACGTTCTGTTGAAGGTCGAGAAACTCAGTAAACACTACGTTCTCGGCGCCGGTCCGTTCTCGCCGAAACGGGAATTCCGGGCCGTCGATGACGTCAGCTTCACTGTCCGTCGCGGCGAAACGGTCGGTATCGTGGGTGAGTCCGGTTCCGGTAAGTCGAGCATCGCCCGCATGTTGCTCAGGCTCGATGAACCCACATCAGGCAAGGCGATTTTTGGCGAGGAGGATGTGTTCTTGCTGGGAGGAAAAGCGCTGAACGGATTCCGACGGCGCGTGCAGATGGTGTTCCAGGATCCCTTTGGCTCGATGAACCCCCGGATGAATGTGCGCTCGATCATTTCCGAGCCCTGGGCAATCCATCGCGACATCATGCCAAAAGCAGGCTGGAAGGACCGAGTTGTGGAGCTTCTGGAGCTTGTCGGGCTCAAGGCTGAACATGCCGAGCGTCATCCTCACCAGTTTTCCGGTGGTCAACGACAACGCATCGCGATTGCGCGGGCATTGGCCAGTGAGCCTGAACTGATCGTGTGCGACGAAGCTGTCTCAGCGCTTGACGTGTCGATCCAGATGCAGGTCATCGGGCTTTTGGCCGATCTGCGCAGCAGGCTAGGGCTCTCTTACGTTTTCATCACGCATGACCTGCCGATCGTGCGTGAGTTCGCCGACCGGATATTGGTTATGCAACAAGGCAAGGTGGTTGAGGAAAGCGATACGGAAATCCTCTTCAATTACCCGGAACATCCCTACACAAAGTCGCTCTTGAATTCCGTGCCCCGGCCCAAATGGGCATGAAAGTCATCTATCTGCATGGTCGCCGCAGTTGCCGGGGCGTGTCTGGCGAACTGATTAGCTACGGCCTGAAGTCAAGCTGCTAGAGAAAGCGAATATCCATGAGACTTCGTCAGAATCTGATTGCCGGCGAATGGGTCGGCAGTGATGGCGTTGAAAACATCAACCCGTCGAACACAAACGAAGTTATCGGCCTTTACGCTCACGCATCGGCAGACGACGTGGAGATTTCCATTGCCGCTGCTAAGGCTGCGTTTCCGGCCTGGTCGCGCTCGGGTATTCTGGAACGCCACGCGATCCTTAAGAAGACGTCGGATGAGATCATTGCGCGCAAGGACGAGCTTGGCCGTCTGCTCGCCCGCGAAGAAGGCAAGACGCTGCCGGAGGCCATAGGCGAAACGATCCGCGCGGGCCAGATTTTTGATTTCTTCGCCGGTGAGGCGCTGCGCCTTGCAGGCGAAGTCCTGCCGTCGGTCCGCCCGAACATCGGCGTCGAGATCACCCGCGAAGCCGTCGGCGTCGTCGGCATCGTTACGCCCTGGAATTTTCCGATCGCCATCCCGGCCTGGAAGATCGCCCCGGCGCTTTGCTACGGCAACACCATTGTCTTCAAGCCGGCCGAACTGGTTCCGGGTTGCGCCCACGCCATCGTCGATATCCTGCATCGTGCCGGCTTGCCGAAGGGCGTCCTAAACCTCGTCATGGGCAAGGGCTCGGTCGTTGGCCAGGCCATGCTCGCCAGCGCCGATCTCGCGGCCATCACCTTTACCGGCTCGACCGGCACCGGCAAGCGCGTCGCTGCGGCCTCCATCGAACATAACCGCAAGTTCCAGCTGGAAATGGGCGGCAAGAACCCGATGGTCGTTCTCGATGACGCTGATCTCACTGTTGCCGTCGAAGCTGCCGCCAACTCCGGCTTCTCCTCGACCGGACAGCGCTGCACCGCATCCTCGCGCCTGATCGTCACCGAGGGCATCCACGACAAGTTCGTTGCGGCCCTCACCGAAAAGCTGAAGACGCTGGTGGTTGACGATGCGCTGAAGGCCGGCACCCATATCGGCCCGGTCGTTGACGAGCGTCAGCTGGCAACCGACACCGACTACATCGCCATCGGCCGCCAAGAAGGCGCCAAGCTCGCTTTCGGCGGCGAGACGATCTCGCGCGAAAAACCGGGCTTCTACCTGCAGCCGACACTGTTTACGGAGGCCACCAACCAGATGCGCATCAGCCGCGAAGAAATCTTCGGACCGGTCGCCTCCGTCATCCGCGTTAAGGATTACGACGAAGCGCTCGGCGTTGCCAACGACACGCCGTTTGGCTTGTCTGCCGGTATCGCGACGACGAGCCTGAAGCATGCGACGCACTTCAAGCGCAATTCGGAAGCCGGCATGGTGATGGTCAACCTGCCGACGGCGGGTGTCGACTTCCACGTTCCGTTCGGCGGCCGCAAGGCATCGTCGTTCGGTTCGCGCGAGCAGGGCAAGTACGCCGCCCAATTCTTTACAACCTTCAAGACCGCGTACACGCTGGCGTGAGAACATCCGTGCGCAATCTGCTCTTTGGATCAACTTGGTAGGTGATAAAAATATCGGCTGTACCCGACCGCCCGACCCACCATTTGTATAGGGCACTGGATTGGACGCCTTCTTGCCTGAGTGTTAGGAAAGAAGGCGTCTACAAATCCGGGGCCTATTCAGTCAATTAAGGGGTCAAGGGTTCAGATCCGTTCAAGAGCATTACATGCCTCTTTGAAACAAGGCACTATTCCATGACTTGGCCGGCAAGGCGTAATCGTTGGACATCAACGCCCGGTGACGCTCCGAATTCCCGCCGATACTCTCGATTGAACTGGGAGGCGCTTTCATAGCCAATTTCGAAGCCGATTGAGGCGACGCTTCGATGCTCTGAGAGCAGCTTCGTGCGAGCGTGGATCAGGCGGACGCGTTTCTGGTACTGGATTGGCGTCATTGATGTGGCGCGGCGGAAATGCCGAAGAAAAGATGTGACGCTCATGCCGGCTCGGGACGCGAGATCTTCAACTTGAAACGGCGTGGCATAATTCTGCTTGAGCCATTCGATGGCGGTTACCACCCGCGAGATTGTGCCGCCCGCCAGGCCGATCTGGCGGATGATCGAAGCGTGCGCGCCAGTCAGCAGACGCCACATGATTTCCCGCTCGATCGCCGGCCGCAGCGCTCTGGCGTCTGCGGGCGCCTCAAGAAGGCCAAGGAGCCGGTTAAGCGGATCGAGCAGGTTGTCCGAAACGGTGCTGGTCGCCGCGGTCGTCTGGATTTCTACCTCCAACGGATGGAGGCCGGTTTCGACAGCAAGGGCAGCCAACGCCGCAGGATCAAGCGCCATTTCGAAACCGAGGAACGGATCGCCTTCGCTCGCTAGCGTAACATGGGCGCTGACGGGGACATCCAGAGAGACAACGAGATAGTCTCCCGCGCGGTAATCGCAGACCATATCGCCGATCGCGGTCTGCTTGGCACCTTGTGCGACAACGGCGAATGTCGGTACAGCCAAGCCAAAAAGTGGCTCTGTTTCTCGCGCCGAGCGCAACAGGCGGATACCTGGCAGCACGTTGGTCATGTAGTCCGTGCCGGTATTCCGTTCGATCAGCGCTGCAAATTGTGAAAGCTTTTCCATAGGCAGTCCCGGTATTAGCACCCAGTCCGACACGTGCTTGGCAGGAATGTGCAACAGCTTGGCAGCAATGGTCTACACCCATCGCATCGTAAAGCGATAGATAAGGGCGACTGAATTCGAACAACAGGAGGCGGCTATGTCGCCGGATTCATTTGCCACGCTCGGCCGCTCGGCACTTCGTGTCAGCCCGCTCACCCTCGGTACAATGACCTTCGGCGAGGATTGGGGCTGGGGTACGGATGCCGAGCATTCCACGGCCATCCTTGCCGAATATCTCGATCGTGGCGGCAACTCGATCGATACGGCGAACATCTATACCAATGGTCATTCAGAGAAGATCATAGGCGACTATTTCGCCGGGCAGGGATCTAGACGGGATCGGGTCGTCATAGGCACAAAGTTCTTTGGCAGCCTGCATCCGGGTGATCCGAATGGGGGCGGTGCTGGCCGCAAGTCGATGATCGATCAGTTGGACGCATCGCTGCGCCGGCTGAAGACCGACTATGTTGATATCTACTGGCTTCATAATTGGGACAGGTTCGCGCCGATCGAAGAGACGCTGCGGACCCTCGATGACTTTGTGCGATCGGGCAAGGTCCGATATATCGGCCTCTCGGATCTGCCTGCATGGAAAACCGCCGAGGCCTCCGTCCTGTCGCATTTTCGTGGCTGGACGCCGATCATTGCCCTTCAGCTCGAATATTCGTTGCTTGAGCGGACGATCGAAGGCGAACATGTGCCGATGGCTGAGGCGATGGACATGGCCATCATGCCTTGGAGTCCGCTGAAGAACGGCTTTCTGTCCGGCAGGTACAGACGCTCGGCTGCCGCGCCGACAGATGCGGCACGCGCGGTGATAACAGGCGCTCCGTCACAATCCGACTATGATGTCATTGAGGTACTGCATCAAGTTGCAGAGGAGCTCGGTGCAAGCCCAGCTGCAGTCGCGCTCGCCTGGCTCAGGACGCGCCCTGCAGTCCGTTCCTTGCTGCTCGGTGCCCGCCGCAAAGAACAACTCGTCGCAAATCTTGCAGCCTTGGACGTAACGCTCACCGATGATCATATCGAGAGGCTCTCCGCCATTTCCAAGCCAACCCTGAATTTTCCGGCGCATGTGCTGGAGACAGGCACGCCGATGCTTGGCTATGGCGGAACAAGTATAAATGGGTTCCAGACGACAATCTGGCCTATGCTTGAAAGCAGCGCTGCACGCTATTGAGAACTCGGCAACTGCCACTAGCCTTACCAGCATAAGGCTGGTGGCGCGGCTTTGCTACCGTCCTTGTCGGCCTTGGCTGAGGTCCGCACGGTTATGGACGCCTACCGGAATCTCGTCGAATGGCCAGCATCGATGCGCGACACGGCTTATTCGGTGGCGCTGAAAGCCTGTGGCGCAGCACTTGCGGCGAGATCGAAGCGGAGACGGCGCGCGGGCTGTTCGCAGCTTTCGCTGAGAAGCACGATCTGCTGGCGCCGGAGACTGATATCATCACCGCCTCCCGTCGCCGGCACGACAAAGATCCATACGTTCGCTAGGAGGCCGACATGCGCGAGATTTTGCAGCAGCTCGCAAGCAGCGCCGCTGCGATGGGTTCGACGATCCTTCAGGGCATGGAGATCGAGCGGCCGCTTGAGGTAGTGAAAGCGGCCGCACTCTCCGCAGATAGTAAGTCTCCGATTGTGCTCAGGGAATTACAACCATAAGATAAGATACCGAGAAATTCAAAACTAACCGTTGACCTCTGGCAATCATTGCCTTATTGATAGCTAATCGATCTTTTGCTTGCCGAGCTTTGTTCACCGCGCGATTGGCACCGTGCTCTAAGCGAACTTCCCTTTCAAAAATAGTCGGTTTTCGTCTGCGGAGCACCTGTTTCGCGGTTCCTCAATATATGCTTTGAAAGGGTTCATCATGACCACCGGCACAGTAAAATGGTTTAATTCCACCAAGGGCTTTGGCTTCATCCAGCCTGACAACGGCGGTGCTGACGCCTTCGTTCACATCTCGGCTGTCGAGCGCGCCGGAATGCGCGAGCTCGTTGAAGGCCAGAAGATCGGCTTCGAACTCGAGCGCGACATGAAGTCGGGCAAGATGTCGGCCTGCAATCTGCAGTCCGCTTAATCGATATCTGCTTCCCTTTGACCACGGATGTACTGGCACTGCCGGGAGCAATTATCAGTTTGAGGCCAGGCAGTTCGCCTGGCCTTTTTCGTTTGGCTTCAAAGCCACGTCGAGGAAATTCAATGACAGAAACATATAGCAAATCTCGCCAGCGTGCCGAGACGGCCTTCGGCAATCTTCAGACGGAGTTCTTCGCCAAGAACCATGCGGCCGAAGAGCTTGAATCGCTAGTTCAGGCGCGTGATGCCAAGACCCTGAGGCTGCGCGACGCGCGCCTCGCCAAGGAGCAAACCGTCCGGATGTCGGCAACATCCGCGCTCCTTGCCAAACGATCGAAGTCCAACTGATCGTCCCAAACACTAATATCAGGATAAAGATTTGAAACACGCCAGAAACAACGAACTCACCGACCGACGCTCCGCCGCTGCGGACGCCAAGGCAGCTCTTCTCGCAGCATACCGGACCGCGAAGACCGCCGCCGAGCCAACACAAGCTGCCAGACAGGCGGAGCGCATCTCGCTTGTTGAAGCCCGGGAGGCGCGCCGTGCGGAACGGGAGCGACTGAAACTTGAGGAGCGCACCCGCCTCGAAACTCTTGCAGCCCGAGAACAGGCAGCCATCGAGGCAGCGGCCGCGGCCGAGATTGAAGCGCGACAGTCCGCCGAAAACGCCCGGATATCGCGGGTCGTCAAAGACGAGGCCGCCCGCAAGGCTGAGCGGGACAGACGCTATGCTGCCCGCAAGGCCCGGCAGGCTTAACGTGCAGGCACCCACCCTTAGAGTGGATGCAGCCGTGAAATAGATCAGGGCGCGATATACAGCCGCGCTCGAACTCACTCACTCCTAAGGAGCCTCTAATGGCAACGGACACGAACGAGCTGCAGGCAATCAATACCGCCTGGCAGATTGCGATCCAGGAAATCCTGCGAATGGTCATACGGGACATGTACCATGGTGCTGGCGAAGCGGCCTTCAGCGCCCATATCAAACGGATAGAAGAAGCGGCCGTCGACAGCATCCAGACCGACTTGAGGCTTCGCGGCACCAGCGAGTGGACGGAGATGCTCGTTAAGGAACGGGCCAGCAACTTCGTCACAACCCTCCTGACGTCCTTCACCTACGACCGGCCCTGACGACGATAGACGCTCATGGGAGCCGCTCGTCTTCACGTGAAGCGATCGCCTGCGTGAACTTTCTTCCGGTCAACGAGGTTGATCTCTCACGCGCTTGCCTAAATCATGTCCACTGAGCAGAAATAAGCCAAACGGTTGAGCATGGGCGGACACAACGCAGAAGCCTCGCAGGCATCGCCGAGCCTTCCTTCGACGCCATCATCAGCAAGGATCTTTCCGGCACAATCGTAAGCTCGAATAAGGCTGCCGAACGTATGTTCGGCTATGCGGAAAGCGAAGCGGTCGGACAACCGATCTATCTGATCATACCCGACCACAAACGGGATGAGGAAACGGATATTCTGCGCCGGTTGAAGCTGGGAGAGCGGATCGAACCGTTCGAGAGGACGCGGCGCCGCCTGGACGGGCAGATGGTCCCGGTTTCGATCACGATTTCTCCGATCAAAGGCCGGGCCGGCAAGCTCGTCGGAAATCAATTATCGCGTCAAAGATCAGTATGCCGTGGTACCAGCCGTTATCAGGCAAACGGCGACACGGTCCCGTTCGATCGAAGAATTCGAGAGGCGGGTCCGCGAAAGGATCATGGCGCTTTCCCATTCGCATGATCTTCTGTCACAGGTCGACTGGGCCGGTGTCAGCCTTGCAGATCTCGTCGCGCATCAGCTTGAGCCATTCTAGGCTCTCCACCCGCTTCATGTTATCGGCCAGCAAATTATGCTCGACGCTAATGCCGTCCTTGATCTTGGCATGGCCTTCCACGAACTGATTACGAACGCGATGCGCTTCGGGGCCACGGATACTGGTCGAATATGCGTTAGCTGGGGGCTGACGAGTAACGAAAATGGGATGCTTTTGAGCTCGTCTGGTCGGAGTCGGCGGAGGAAAATGCAGATTAAATAGCACAGGAAGAGGGGTTCGGGGCTTCGTCCTCGGCAAGATTGTGCCATCCGCTCTAGCCGGCCAAGAAAATTGGAGTTTCACGGACGGGGTTGATCGTCTGGAAGCTGAAGGTGCCGCTGGCACGCATTCAGATCGGGCTGGGGTCTTCGGCCTTCCCCTAAATAGGCCCAGTGGGCAAGCAGGCCAGATGTCTGCATCATCTTCGGCCGAGCGATCCCACCCAGCGCGGTAAAACCGCTTCACCGGCATGGCACTCCAAGAATCAGGATTTCTTTGGCTCCCCGCCATCCGGCGTGATAAGCACCGAACGAATGTGGTTGTGAGTTGCAAATGGCAGAAACTGAAGAATCGCCGATAAGCCCGGAAACGGTAGCCGACCTTCCTCATCTTGGGGAGGCGTTGGATGATGACCGCTTCCGACAATTCCTCGACCACGTTCCGTTCGGAGTGGCGGTGGCAGAACTCGCGTCAGACGAGGTGCTTATATACGCCAATCTTGAATTCGAGCGTTTGATAGGCATTTCGCCTGAGGACCTGCAGGGCAAGCCATGGTCATCACTCCCATTGGTGTACTCGGTGAGTGGAGACCAGGATCTCGCGAATGCCATTGTGGCTGGCGAGGAGTATTTGGGAACATTTGCGCCATCTTCCGGGACGGGGCCCCAGTCGTTCATTGACGCCTGGTCGAATACGATCGTCAATGACGCAGGAACCCCTCTCTTTCGTCTCGTCGCTATCGCGCCCGCCAACAGTGGACAAACCGGCGCTCACCTGGCCACCACGTTGACGGAAAAGGACGTGCTTCTTAAGGAGTTGCAGCACAGGGTCAAAAACAATCTTCAGATGATCACAGCGCTCATCCGCATGGAAGCCCGGAACGCGCAACATCCAGATGAAAGCGCGCGGTTCAACCAACTGGCAGGCCGTGTGGACGCGCTGACGATCCTCTACCGTTCTCTGTCCGATGCAAACGCTGACGAGACTGTCGATCTCGGCACGTATGTGAGCCAGATCGCCTCGGCGATCATGGCCGCACATGCGGTCCAGGGTATTCGGCTTGACATGAAGGTCGATACGTGGCCCGTTTCCGTCAACATTGCGATGCCCGTCGGCTTGGTCGTCAACGAACTTATGACGAACGCGCTCAAACACGCATTCAAGGATCGTGAGGGTGGTGAAATTGTCCTGCGCTGCGTCGTGGATGATGCGGGCTGCCGAATCTCGGTTGCAGACAATGGCATTGGTCTCAGCAATCCATCCGACTGGCCGCGGCGCGGTAAGCTCAGCTCTATGATCGTGCAATCGATCAAACAGAACGCCAGGGCGGACGTCCAGGTGGAGTCCCTGCCAGGGATCGGCATGAAGGTCACGATCGTTTTTGAAAAGCGGGAAGCAAATCGGGCTTAGAGCGGCATGGATCGCGTCGAGCAAAAATGGATACTCCAGGGGTATTCGGCCGGCGCTTTGTCCAGTTCCCTGCGGGGGAGGGATTTCGTGCCTTTTCAAGGCCGCCGGGTTTGGCAAGGATGTTGCGAAGTGCAGCACCCTGGTGGTGATCATCAGCGATCCTGATAGAGTCGTCCACTGACCAAGCTGCTTTGCCTCCAGTAACCACTTGTCTCCGTTGGTCGCTTGCATAAAACTCTGCCGTCGCTTCGTACACAGCCCTCTCTTTCGCTATCAAAACGATGCAGCCATTCGATCGAGTTCAGCTGTTACGGCGTCAACATAGTATGGTCTTGGGCAAAACACTGCGCGGGCAGGGAGGTCGCTATCGACGGGGTGCCTTTGGCCGGACACGATAATGATTTCGATGAGTGGCCAGCGGTTTCGAACAGCGCGTGCAAGCTTCATCCCGTCTATGCTGCCCGGCATGTCGATATCCGTAAATACGATGCTGATATCGGTGCGAGTCTCCAGTATGCGACTGCCTGATTTGCACGGCCGCGAGCACAAGGCCTTTGCTTCGTACAGGCTCTCTGCCCATCATCCCACTCATGAAAAGAAACGCTGACCCAATATCGGCGCCTGGCTCGAAACACTGCGACGGCAATGAATGTTCCGGCGCGACACATGTTCGACGGGATTCATAACGGTCGAGCCCACCGTAATTATGTGCAGGGTTGGACATGGCTGAGCCGGAGTGTGCAGCCTCATATTACAAATACCGGCGATATTACCCGTTCGGTGTGCGCCTCTATCCCGTATGAAGAGGACGATGGGCAGCCGTCACAATGCACATCTTGCTTCGGCTCTAGGCCGCTATCCCACGAGCGGCTTTATGAATGGATTTGGCATCGTTGCCATGCTCTGCCACGATTGCCTTCGCGTCTTCAAAAGCAATCCGATATTTCTTGGCAACTGAAACGGCGCTTAAAGGCGCTCCAGCACCTTTTTCGTTGGTCATTTTTGATCTCCTGGGAAATTGACCGTGCCGACCGCGAAGCGGTTAGAGAATACGCTTCCTAATGGGGCTCCTGACAGCGAGTTTCCACACCTCACCGCCAACTATCGCTTCCAGTTCTGTTGCGGCCTCGATCCCTGTCTCGCACGCCGGCCGGTTAAGGCTAAAACCAAGTACGTTTCATAACGAATAAATTACCTTGATCCCCGTGGGAACGATGTCTGCGGAACCAGCCTTGAGCCAGAGCATTTCCTTGGCGAAATCGTAAGGGCCTTCCGCTTGAAACTGTTCTTTGCCACCCTCGTCTTACCGCCACGCGTTTCTCGATCTGATCAACGCTACCGGTCGATACCGCCTGAAACCTGCCCTCGCGCTCATTGAACGTACCTTTCCCTTCGAAAATCATGCGTGGATCGCTACACTTTGTCGAACCTGAGATCTCCGGGCTCGGCGGCAACCCATCGCCACCTACGGGATAATCAGATTGACGACCAAGGCTGACGCAGACGCCAAAAAGGAAAGCCTCGTGGAGCAACTGGTCGGCTGGCTGCAAGAACGGCCGGCTGGCCAGCGTTGGGCGATCCTGCTCGCCGTCACTTTGGCTGCCCTGCTGCTTGACGTCGGCACCTACCAGCAACGGTCGTCGATGGCAGGCCTCTATCTCTTCGCAGTGACCATCGCCTGCTGGACGTTGAGCACCCGACAGGCCGTCCTATTCACAATAGCTGTCGCAATCGTCACCGGGCTACGATACCCGATGTTCAATCCCGACCCTGACTTCTGGACCGGTCTCAACAACAACCTCGGGCGATTGATTTCGTTTGGCGTCAATGCGGCGGTCGTGATGGGCCTGAAAAGGTCACATGATCGAGTAGCCTACCTGGCAACACATGATCCGCTGACCGGCGTTTATAATCGCAAAGCATTCGAGGACGAGCTGAAACTGTGGCTGACCAGTAAGATCGTAGCACGACGACCACTCCTCCTTGCCTACATTGATTTGGACGGGTTCAAGGGCGTCAACGACCAGCATGGCCATACTGCAGGCGATCAGGTGCTGACTGCATTTGCAGCGTCTGCAAACAGCTTCATGTTGGAGGGACAGATTGCGGGACGTCTAGGGGGCGACGAGTTTGCGATCGCCATACTCGTCGCGGACCACGGCGAAGCGATTAGAACGGCGCAAGATCTTCATATTCGATTGACGGAAGCGCTGTCTTTGACCGGTTATCAGGTAGGTTGCAGCGTGGGCGGACTTTTCGTCGACATAAGCGACGACCGCTCCGCGGAGCAGTTGATTATCGCGGGTGATAATCTCATGTACGCGGCGAAGAATGCCGGCAAAGGTAAAGTGCAGTTGTCGATGGTACCTCACGCGAGCAGGTTCTCTTCGAACCGAGGCTTCGGAACGCCCAGCGGAGACGAAGAGCAGAAACCTTGCCCCTTTTGTAAAACCGGCGCCTGACTCGAGCTCGGCTGCTCAAGCCAGCGTAACATTCAGGCCGCACGCCTTAGGTCGATTAACGGGCAGCGCGCAATAAGGCTCTCCGACAGCAAGCTTCGGCTGAGCACCCTGTCAGGTCATTTGGGCATCAAAGGCTCGCAGATAACGACACTGGCATCACTATAGAGGTGGTAGTTTCGATTCGTGCTAAAGGTGGGAAATTCACAAGTCTCGATGCGGTCAGGGCCCTGCATCCAGAGGCCACTTGAATGCAAGACGGAAGCTTACGAACGGGTTTACTCGTTATTCTGAAGCTAATGTAATCATCAATTTAGCCGGTCGAGTTAGCGGGTCGGAGGTTTCAGATCCTTTCAAACCAAACACTCGCGTACTTTACTAGCAGACAAGAAATTCGAGACGATTTTGCTCAGAGGGGTGCTTTACCAAGTCTTCTTTCAAGTATGTCTATGAAGCAGCGCACCTTCGTACCCAACATGCGAGAACTTGGGTAAACGGCATGAATGCCCAAACTTTCAGTGGCGAAATCGGGCAAAACCTGTTCCAATCGGCCACTCGTGATATGCTCCCGAAGCAGGAATGTTGGCCCATACACGATGCCGCCGCCGTCCAGGGCAGCCGCCAGCAACATCTGCATGTTGTCAGCCTTCAGGCGTGACGGTCCAGAAACCGTCACCGTCTTGCCTTTTCGGTCGGTGAAACTCCAGTCACCTGCCGACGTCGCCTTACTGAAGGCGAGGCGGTCATAGCGCCGAAGGTCCGCCGGATCGTTCGGCCGCCCATGCTTGTCGAGGTAGGAGGGAGCCGCACAGGCTGCCATTCCGCTTTCGCCGAACTTGCGGGAGATCAGACTCGAATCGGGTAGGGTGCCGATACGTATCGCCATATCGAATCCCCCTTCGATGAGATCAACGTAACGATCCTCCAGGCTCATTTCGACGAAGACGTTCGGGTAGCGCGTTGTGTATTCAGCAACTGGCTGGCCCAGATAAAGAGCGCCGAACGTGGTCGGCGCTGAAACCCTTAGCGTGCCATGCGGTTGGTCCTGCTGCTGTGAGGCGCTGCGGTCAGCCTCGTCCAGAGCGTCGAGGATGAGGATACTCCGCCGATAATAATCCAGACCGATGTCGGTCAGGTGCAGCTTTCGCGTCGTTCGCTGCAAAAGCCGGACACCGAGCTCGGCTTCGATCGCGGCCACATGCTTCCCGGCCATCGCGGGAGTAATGCCGTGCGCTCGTGCTGCAGCGGCCAGACTGCCGTTGTCGACGGCGGCGACAAAAACCGAAAGTCCGACAAAGCGGTCCATCAATTCGATCCTGTGGTTATCGAGTGCATTAAATGATTAGTGGATTATCGCTCGCATGGGAACGTCATACTTAGACGATATCGAAATCACTACTGAAAGAAACGATCGATGGAAATCAAAGCAAATGGCATCAACCTCCATTTCGAGGATCATGGGGCAGGCGGGCAGACGCTAATTTTTCTTCGCTACTGGGGAGGAACCTCGCGGACTTGGGACAACATGATCAAGGCGCTGAAGTCCAAGGTTCGCTCGGTCGCTTTCGATGCCCGCGGCTGGGGCAAGTCGGATCGTCCGGAAAGCGGTTATGATATTGTTTCCATGGCCAACGACGTCGAAGCCGCGATCGCTGCATTGGAGCTGAAGAACTACATCCTGGTAGGCCACTCGATGGGCGGAAAGGTGGCCCAGCTTCTTGCTTCCAGGCAACTTGCGGGACTGACAGGGCTCGTCCTTGTCGCGCCGTCGCCGGCTCAGGGCAAGTCGCTGCCTGAAGACATTCGCGAAGGCATGAAGCGAGCTTACGCGGTCGCCGAGTCGACGGCATGGACCATCGACAACGTCCTCGCGGAGATTTCCCTTTCGCAGGCAGTGCGGGAGCAGGTCATTGAGGATAGCGTGGGCGGTGCCAGCGCCGCGAAGCAGTACTGGCCTGCCGCCGCGATCTCGGAAGACGTCAGCGCGGATCTCGGCCGCATCGATGTGCCGGTTCTTGTGATTGGTGGCGAGAAGGACAAGGTCGACAGCGTCGAGCTGCTGGAAACCGTCGTCGTCCCGTCTCTGCCCGGCGCACAGCTGACCGTCATTCCCGGTGTCGGCCACTTGTCTCCTCTGGAAGCACCACACCATGTTGCCTCAAGGATTGATGCCTTCTTAGCTGGCGGAATGGTAAGCACCCCATATCCAGAAGATGTTGCGACAGCTTTCGACAGCGGGCTTAACAGCGGCAACGTCGATGGCGTCATGGCGCTCTTCCACCCGCAGGCCGTTATGCGCACGACCGACAGCTTGGTGGTCGAGGGTGGCCCAGGAGCCATCAGGAGTGAAATCGAGAAGTTGGTCTCCATGAAGCCGATCATCAAGAATACCGTCCGCCGTGTCCTAAAAAGCGGTGATATCGCGCTGCTTCTTCTCGACTGGGAGATCAGGGTCGCGTCTGACGACCATTCCAGCGTTCAGCACGGCACCGCCACCCAGATCGTCGAGCGCTCGGCGGCGGGAAATTGGCGGCTCCGGGTCTCGAACCCGCTCGGTACCGGATAACCGCCTCATGCGAAGGCTCCCCAATAGTTAGGGCGCATTGAGCGTATTTTGAATGAACGGCCGCTTGCAGGACGAGCGGTCTTTCCAAGCCCAGTCGGCCACTTGACTCCAGCACGGGTCGGCGGTTCGGAACCCCTCAACCCGAAACTTACGATTCCGCTCGGTCTGCTTCCGCCCATTGCAGTCGTGGCATGACCAGCCCATCGGCGATTGCCAGTAGAGCCTTCTGAGATCGCCGTTTTGATTATCTGTTACTGGGTGGCAGCGCGAACTGGAAAGGCAGATGGAAGACGCCGGTATCCGAAGGTATCTGGACCACGCACGTGCGAGGCTAAGCCTCTCCGACTATATGGGAGAGGTCGACGTGTTTTAGGGCTTCTTCTGCTTGCTTGACTCTACAGCCTTGGCCCCGAGCGTAGCCGGCGCTGCGACTGGAGCCGTCTTGTCCTTTTTAGGCTTGCGGACCTCTTTGTTGCTTCTAGCTTGACCCTTAGCCATCGATTCCTCCTAGTTGAGATAACGACGCATTACTGAGCAGCGCTCGAGGGAATGCAAGCCATATCTCGGCCATCGAGCCGGTAAGTGTCAGGCCGCCACATGGGCCGAGTGGCCTTCTTCGACTGAAGATCGCAGATCAAATGATATCGGTCAGTAGTTCCGACCGACACCCCACACCATGAACAAGAACGAGGCCGTAGCGGCAAGAGCTGCGATGGCGAGATTGGTATCCATGATGATCACCTGTCAATTTGTACGCTCTGAACGCGCCAAGCGACCAGATAGTTCCAAGACCGTTGGGTGCCGACATGCGAGCGCTTCTTCTCATCGATGTTCTTGCCGCCGTCGCGCGTATCGCTGCGGCCGACGCGTCTCGCCAGTGACTTAACGGAGCGCGGAATTGGTAGCGGTGCGTCAAGCAACAGGCGGCTGTCTTACGGCCGAACAGTATACGAGGTGGTGCGATATCGGTGGCTACGCGCCCATCAATGTCGATGTGTTCGCTCAAGACCAATGATCGACGCGACTATACAGAGGCGATTGCTTGAACGTTCGTAAAACAACAGCTTTTCTGAACACCGAAGTCAGCATGTGGATCCAGGTGTTGTTGTCGAATTTCGCAGACGCCATCGCTTTGGCAGCGGCGGCACGGACGCGGGAAAGCGGGCGACGCGCAAGCTCACAGACAAAAACGGATAGTTTCGCTTCTCGCGCTGTAGTAGATGAGGCAGCGCGTAGGGCTGGTCGAGCCTGATACCTAACAATTAAACCGTGGTGCGGAGCAGAAGTCCCGCGCTGCGCTCAGAAACAGCTCGGATCAAATGAACTCTCAAAACCACGAACCAAAATCACCAAGCCGGGACACGACCGGCGCTTGGATCAAGATTCTGGCGCAATACCGGCAGCCGCGATTTGGTCGCAGCGTATTTGAGCTCGTGGTAACGGCTGCACCGTTCGCTGCGTTCTGGGCCGGAGCGTGCATCTTCATCATGCAAGGTTCGTGGCTGGGTGCCTTGCTCATTCTGCCTGCTGCAGCTTTCCTATTGCGGCTTTTTATGATCCAGCACGACTGCGGGCACGGCTCGTTCTTCGCGCGGAGAAGGTTGGACACATGGACGGGACGCATAATTGGAGTTCTGACCCTCACGCCCTACGACTACTGGCGGCGAACTCATGCCGAGCACCATGCCTCTGCTGGCAATCTTGACGAACGGGGAGTGGGTGACATCGCCACCCTGACGGTCGACGAATATCACGCCCTCTCTCCGGCAAGGAGACTTGGATACCGCTTCTATAGGCACCCTGTTGTCATGTTCGGCATCGGCCCGGTCTGGGTGTTCCTTCTAAAACAACGGCTGCCGATCGGTATGATGAGAGCCGAATTCTTGCCTTGGGTGTCGACGATGGCAACCAATCTAGCGATCGCGCTCGTCGCTGCACTGACAATATGGTTCGTGGGGCTGGTGCCGTTCCTGTTGGTGCATCTTCCTGTTGTTTTATTGGCGGGAGCTGCCGGCGTTTGGCTGTTTTACGTACAACACCAGTTTGAGGAAACGCATTGGTCAAAGGCCGACGACTGGCAATTTCCTAAAGCGGCTCTCCATGGCGCTTCGCACTATGACCTCCCGCTGGTGCTTCGATGGCTGACGGGGAATATTGGCGTTCACCATATTCATCATCTCGCTAGTCGTATTCCATACTACCGGCTTCCGGAGGTACTGCGCGCTCATCCTGAATTGGCGGGCATTGGCCGCATAACGCTGTGGGAAAGCATTGGGTGCGTCCGACTGGCACTGTGGGATGAACGGCGGGGCCGGCTTGTTTCTTTCCGGGAAGCCCGGAAACTGCTGGCGCATCAATAGCGGTTTCCAGCATGCGGTCGGCCATTTTATTCGCCTCACCACGCTATTTTCAGGCGGCGCGAAAGCGGCGCACATCGGGAGCCAACACGTCAACGTTCACGCGTGTGCCGCGCGCCGAGACCTTGGTCGTGCCAACTTCTTGACGACCACCTCTAGCCGGGCTGGACATGTATCTGTAGGGGCACCTCTGATGGCGTCAGTCATTTCGTGCAGACGAAATCCGCGTTTACGTCGTCTGCTTGGATTTGAGGGTATCGTTCCCAACCAACACAATAGTGACACTGTTGTTTGCGCTCAGAGGTCTCAGTAACAATCAAAAGTGAGAGAATACCCGGCTATTGTCCTCCTCCTTGGGCTGGCAGTGGATGTAACCTAACGGGGAGGTGATCTATTTTGCGTCAAGTCAACGGCTTGGCATTACCGACTTGAAAGGTGCGGTGCAGAATATATGTTTGCAACACGTCAGAGCTCGATCAATCTCGCAGCGGTGAACTTGTCGGTAATGAGCGTATCGATGACACCGGCTCGAAGTGCTCCAGCGATCCAAATCGTCTTCTTCGGCCCCCCTGCGAGGCCGAATTTAACGGAACCATATCCTGCATTTTCTAGATAGTTCTGGCATTCGGCGGGCTGGATGGTTTCGACCAGCCTGCCGATATGGCGCCACGTGCCGTCGATGTTGCGCTTTTGCGCGTCTCTCATCCAGTGTTTGATCTTGGAGAAGGCCTGTTCGATCGGATTGAGGTCCGGCGAATAGGGCGGCAGGAACCAGAGCCGCGCACCGGCAGCTTTGATCAACTGACGGATGGTTGCCGACTTGTGGCTGCCGAGATTGTCCATTACGACGATGTCGCCCGGCTTGAGCACCGGCACCAGCTGCTGTTCGACATAGGCGCGGAAGCACTGGCCGTTCATCGGTCCTTCGAAGACACAGGGTGCTGTCAGCCGATCGTTTCTCAAGGCGCCCAGGAATGTCAGCGTGCGCCAGTGGCCATGCGGTGCAAATGCCGCAGTCGCTTGCCTTTTGGACCCTAGCTCCTGATCGGCGACATGTTGGTCTTGATCCAGGTCTCGTCAATGAAGACCAGCCATTCGGGATCGAGATGATTTTGCAGGGCCTTCCACCGCTGTCTTCTGCGAGCGACGTCGGCACGCGCCTACTCAAGGGCGAACAGCGCTTTTTTTTGGAGCGCAGCCCTTCGCTGGGGAGGAATTCCCAAATCGTATTGTGCGAGACGGAAATACCCCGCTCGGACAACTCCGCCTTCGGGCCATGGAGTGTCACGTGCTGGTTCTCGGCGAGCCGTTGCACAATGATATCGCGATGTGGTTCGAGTATGCGCTTGCGGTAGCCGCCCATCTTGCCGGGATGAACCGATCCGGTCGCACGATGGCGCTGCGACCATTTCACGACGGAAGACGCGGCGATTTCAAACCGCGTCGCCACTGAACGAACGCTTTCGCCACTCACTACGGCGGCAACAACGCGCTCGCGAGGATCATTCGATATCGGTGCGGTCATTGGATGCTTGCCTCCATCCAGCCAGCATCAATGAATCAGAAGAAAACTGATTTGAATCGCGTTCGATTCAGAAAAACGCGGAAACGCTAAGCCTTCTCCAGCCGTGAGTTCCATAATAGAGTCCTATGTCGCGCAATGACATAAAAAAGAGAGGGCTAATCAAGCCAGTTAAGGGCCGGCGGTTCGATTCCATTCAATCTGCTGGAAAGGTTTCTTCCCAGGAAAGCGATGGCTTGTCCCGGCGCTACGCACTCCACCTCATGAGTAGTCACATGCTGCATTCGTGCAGAAAACTTCAAGCAACCGGCTCTGTTGTTACGTGTCGCGAAACCTTCGCTAGAGTAGAGCCAAGGCGACGATCAGAGCCGGCGCCATCACGAAGCATCGTAAGCGGGTAGGCCATCCCGCGTAGCGCGGTATCGAAAGATCGCTCATTCTCAGCATGAATCATGCGGAGAAACCT